>JAUWTM010000029.1 GCA_030614715.1 Planctomycetota bacterium | reverse complement strand
TATCGAGGACTGGGTGCTTAAGAGCGCAGAGGTTATTACAGTAGTGTCGAATCCGCTCAGGGATGAGCTTGTCAGGAAGGGACTCCCGGAAGAGCGTGTGCTGGTCAATCCCAACTGTGTCGATCCGGACAGGTTCGATCCTGACCGTTATACCGATGATGAGATCAATGCTCTGAAGAAGGAGATCGGGATACCCGAGGGAGCAATTGTGGTGGGATTTATCGGGACTTTCAGCCCGTGGCATGGTGTCGAAGTACTCGCTGAAGCTATCCCGATTGCGCTTCAAAGTAATCCAAGGCTTCATTTCCTGCTTATCGGTGCGGGTCCGTTGTTCGATGAAATCAGGGAACGGCTCAAAACAGCAGGGGTGCTGGATCGCGTGACCATGACCGGGCTTGTCGCTCAGGAGGAAGCACCGAAATACCTGATGTGCTCCGATTTCTTCCTGAGTCCACACGTGCCAAATCCTGACGGGACACCGTTTTTCGGAAGTCCGACAAAGTTGTTTGAATACATGGCTCTCGGGAAAGGGATCATAGCGAGTGATCTCGACCAGTTGGGTGAAGTCCTGACACACGAGGAGAACGCGCTGCTCGTACAACCGGGAAACGCGAAGATGCTGGCGGATGCGATCGGGAAGTTGTGTGACGATCGAGGTCTGGCAGAAAAACTGGGTAGTGCAGCTCGTGAACTGGCACTCAGGGAATATACGTGGAAGGCGCATGTCGGGAGGATAATGGAACGGTTGTACAGCCTGAAAAATAAGCCGTAACCACTGCAGATTACTACGAGTCATTAATTTTCACTGCAAAGTCCATTTATTTTAAGCTCCTGTACATGAAAGGGACATTAGGGGATAATTAAGGCAATTAATGTGCTGCTGCCTTAAAAAATTTGCAGGATTCCTACTATTGATTGTCATTCTACTGGAGTTGATGCTGCTCTGGTGGGTGAAGGAATGGTCGCCGTCCGGTCTACTCGGATGGGTTGAAACGACAAACACCGACCAGTATTACTCCGCCAGCGCACCAGACCCGCCGTACAAGCTCAGCCCGAATGACCGGCAGCTCATGATCGACCTCGTGACAGAATCTCACGCTTTAAGCGGTGCGATGAGTGATTTCGATACCATTGTCGCACTGAGAAACTGGTCGAGAAACGTATGTCCTGAATTCGGCACGAAAAGCATCGACACCAACGACCCCTCGGAGATCCTTCAGTATTTCGAGGCCGGAGGTGGTGGCGCGTGCGGGTCAATAGGCGTTGTATACGTATCGGCTTTACTCGCTCATGGTTACCGTGCACGACTTGTACAGTTGATTCGTGACCCGAATGACGTTCTGTTCTGGACCACCGGCCCTTACGACACCCATATCGAGGTCGAGGTTTACTCACCAGACCACGCGAAGTGGATTGTCAGCGATCCTACATTCAATTGCTGGTTCCACCGTCCAGATTCAAACGTCCCGCTTTCAGTAAGAGAACTCCAGCAGATCGTGCACGATCCGGGACTGGATGTTTCACAGACTGGATGGGTATCGTTAACGGAGGCCGGAATTGTCATTGCTGAAAATGACGGATTCGATACACTTCCTGACTCCGAGACGTATTACATTGACCCTGTTCTTCTGTTCAACAACGTGTTCCTTCTGTACTACGATATTTATTCGGAACGATCCGGACCGGCGCTTCAGAAGTACACGTCACTGCTCACAGCACGGTTCATGGGGTCCGAGAAGATAGTCCGGCTCCTCCCCCCCGGCGGAGCACCATCGGTCATCGTTAAGTTGAATCTTGCAGCGAACCTGCTTCCGGTCGCTGGTCTGCTTCTCCTGATAATCCTTGTCCTGCCGTCAACGCCTGTAAAGACCGACGACGAGGAAGATTTAGAAGATGAAGAGGACTGGGAATAGGATGTCCAGGGAGGTCAGACCTGTATCAAGCCTGTGAATTCATCGTCATCCGATGAAATATCATTTTCATTGACAAAACCATCAATCGGGGTTGGTTCACTGTCCGGTTCTGCAGGTTGTGAAGTTTCCGGGACTTCTGGTTCCTGCATGCTTTCCTCTGGTTGCGGTTCCGTGGCTGGTTCCGGCTCCCTCTGCACCACGGGCTCTTCGTAGGGCTTGATAGCAGGTTCACGGTCCTGTTCACGCTTGAATTCAGCCTGTTTCGAACTGATTTTCTCACCCAGGAATTCGGGCTTAACTTCCTTTACTTCGTCCTTATGTAAAGGGGGACGGATTGGAAGGCCCTTCCACTCAATTTCAATGAATCCGCTCCGTGTTTTCTTACGTTTCTTCTCCTGAAGATGGGGTTCTGCGATCTCCATCGGATCATCAACCGGGTCAGACACAGACTCGTTCCGTTTCGGTCTCGGGTATTTATCCCTCACGTGACGTCTCTGGTTTTCATCGAATGCCGCTTCCCGTTTTGAAAGAATATTTTTGTAGATCGAGTACGTCTCGACACCCTCTGCGTCCTTGCGCTCTCTCGCCAGCTTAAGCTGCTCCATGCGATAACGGTTCGCTTCGTCGAACCTATCCTCGAAAATCAACCTGTCGAGTGTGGGATCGCTGAATCCGGGTATGGCATCATCACTGACAGTCGGGATATGCTCGAGTGCAATCCTGCGGTATTTTGCGCGCACCTCGATGTCGCTCTCACGTCTGCCGTAGAGTTTCAAACCCAGGTCCGTCCAGCCCTCGCGCGCCCACTGGCCCCATGAACGAGGGTCAACGGCGATGAGTATCAACGCGCAGAGGACTATGATTATCAGCCAGTAGTATTGCATGATCGGGCCTTTGTGGCTGTGGATCAGAATGAAATCAGGTCGGTAAACTCTTCGGGATCGATTTTCTTATCAGCATGCGATTTCTTTTTCTTAGTTACCTGTTTTGAGTCCTTGATTTTTTCGGATTCTACAGGACCAGCTTTATAACCGTCTGAGCCACCGAGTTGCACCGGTCCTGCAGGTGGCGGGGTGAAGTCCTTCGGGATCATTGGAGATACCGGGGACGGCTTACTCACCGGCCTGGGAGGTTCCGGAGGTTTAATATGCCTAACCGGTTCAACGACAGGTTTTTCGGCTTCCACCGACTTACCCGGCAATGGTCGGCCGATTGGCGTTAACTGGTCGGTATCCTTTGGAATCGACTGTTTTAACCCTTCCCTGAGTCGTGGAATCGAGTCAGGCATTCCCCTGGATGGTCTGGACTTCGCAGCAGCGGCTTTCTTCCTGGCACCCCACAACGGGGGGACAGCATCCCTGCCTGTCGAGGCAGCGTTGAGGGTGCTGATTACTCCAGCTGCCTTAATCGTGTCGGCCTCAGGTACGTTCCTTTGTCCAACAACATCGACTTTTGATCCGGTATCCTTTGCCCAGGGTGGATCGGCGAATGCGCGGTACTTCTTCCTTGTTTTAACCCGCTGGAGTTCCTTGTGACGTTTGGAGATCCTCGCGCCGTAGATGGCGTATTTTCTCAGCGACTCGTCGTTCTCCATCTCCTCGGCGATTTTCTCCATCGCGACTCGATACTCACGGGCTTCGTCTAGTTTTCCTTCCCTGATCAGGCTCTCAAGTTGATGGTCGGGCTGGCCGATGTGATCGTCAGGCTTAACAACGACAATTTCCGGCTCCCTGCTGAGAGCCCGCTTCCTTAGCTGCTTACGTATCTCGAAATCGTTCTGGTTTTTCCTGTTACGTCCGCTAAAAATGCCAGTGTAATAATTGTTACGCCACGAACAGGAGCCAGTGAGACCGGACCGCTCATTACCAAGCAGGATCAGGAATATGAAAGCCCATATGAACCAGCCGAACATAACGTTGTCCTATGCTTTGCCCGACAGCGGCATCCGGGATGTAAGTAGAGACGTCCCCCCAAATATTCGACTTCCCGGTCGTACAAATGTTGCGGTTTCGAAAGTCGAAGGTGAATCCACCTTAATAATAACATGATATACTCTAATTGACTTAATATTTTTATAACACCGGGATTCGATGAAACAGGACAGAAAACGCACCTAAGATATATAGATTACCCCGACAGGAGTTACTCCGTATGACCAGAATCAGTATTTCACTCATTTTCACCCTTGCTTTAGTCATTATGGCTGGATGTTCGGGTACTGATCCATCAAATCCACCACTTTCGGGCGTGGATACAGGCCAGCATCATGGAGATTACGCATCGACCGGGCTTGAAACAGGCTACGCGTCACTTTCGGACGGACTTTCCGTCTCACCATACTTCGACCAGTTCTCAAACGGCCATGAATTGATCGGTCTCTGGACTGTACGTCTCTGGGACGATGGAACGTACGAGTTACTCCCGAATCGGACCGAACAGATACATTTCGATATCACGGACATGGTGCTGAACTCACCAAACGCGTTCAAGATCACAATCGCACCACCTCCCGGTCCGAATATTTTCGATATCAACGTGCAACTGACCAATCCGACAGGAATCACAGGCTACGACGTTACGGGAATAGTCCTCGCATCAGGGGACATTACATTCCACAACCCGGACTCCTACACTTACCTGTTCAGCACACCCGGAGACACCGAGCCCAATCCGTATGCAGCATGGGACACGGGTGTTGGAAATCGCGAATTCCAGGGCTACGCAGCTCACACTGAAATGCTGAGGTTCGAAAAGGGTGGAATCACCAAGTTCGGCGAGATAGATTTCGTCTTCCAGGCATCCTTCCCGGGCAACCAGGAGGAGCCGTATGGAATCTGGGGAATGCTTGCGGGAACGGAGCTTCAGTCGAACGGGTCGAATGCAACAGACCTCAGGTGTCGCGTGGGCGACTGGCAAAGCAATATCGACAGCGTGACTATCGATCTCACACCACTCGGCGGTGCTCCGAACACCCCGATGTACAATCTCACAGAGAATATTTACGAAGTGCAGGGCGTTGGCTACGTTCCAACCGGACAGGGAGTCGGCACACATAACCTGCTGATCACCGCGACGTCGGCGGGAGTATCCACGTACAATTATCTGCCCGTAACAGTTGTACTGTCAGGACCTATAACGCAGGGTCCGTTTGAAATTATCTACCAGAACCTGCCCCTTGGTGAGCCGGACGGTCCCACTGATGGCATGGATATCGCGGTTATGGGCGCTGACGATGATACAAGCGTCTCGATGGTCTTCGGCTGGGACGATACGTACCACTTCTGGGACACAGGTTACGAAGACGGCTCATTTGGCCTTTATTACGAGTCAAGCGGCGATCCGGTCACACCGTTCAGTATGCCTAACTGGCGGTTTGATTTCGCCGATACTGACCTGGCTGATACATCGACCGATTCTGTCTTCTCACTGAGCTGGGGAGAAGCGAACAGCTCCACAGAGGTGCTCGATTCCGAGACAATACCCCCGGTTCTGGCACGAGAGAGAATAACAGTCTGGAACCTGAACGGCGGGAGCCTGAAACTGACCGCGAACGTGCTTGTGATCGGCTCAGACCCCGGTCCACCCCAGACGTTCCAGGTTATAGTCAGGCCGATCGAGTTCGCATCGGGATTCCGTCAGGACGGACTTATGTACATGGCAGTCGCTTTCGATGCAGGCGATGAAGGTCAGTTCCCGGTAGTGGATATAATGGCTCTTAAACCCCCGCTCGACTGGCAGGATAACCCAAACCTTGTCACCGGCGGTTACGAAATGCCGCTTGACGAAGGCGAAGGTGCTGACGCTGTCGATCGAGAGTCCGTTGTCGGGATCGATGTCGACGACTCAAACATACTCCCGATTACCGGCGGTTACGCAGGCCACGCATGGGTTGCGGTTGTCGAAGCCGGGACTCAGAACACGCTTGAAATCATCGATGCGGACGTTGACGCGCAGGATTTCACATTCGTGCAGGTACTCCTGCCGTCCCCACCATTGGACGTTGAGATACTCCCGGTGCAGACAATCGGTGGAGGAACACAGAATTACGTGTGCGTTCTGTCTGCGGATAACCAGATAAGGCTATACGACTACAACGGCAACCTTGCAGGTACCGCTGGTGGAACTCCGTACATGACCGGAACAGCGCTGAGGATGGATATCGACGATAAGGACCTTGCGGTGCATGTACTACACCAGGGCACATCGGGCCCACTTGTGACCGTGTATAAGTGGAACGGGTAAAAATCCGGGAGCCTGCACGGTCCACATTAAAAAAACCTGCGAGAAACCGCGATACTCAGCCTGTCTGGACCCTCCATTTACTCATGAAAGTAAATATTTCTTTAATTAGACTCCAACACGTGGTATTCTTCACGTGTATACGGTACGTTCCGGACTTCATAGCCAGGCGGGAGTATTCATTCAAGCCGACATACTGAGTTAAAGAGTACAGTATCCGTGTCGTATCAGGCAAAGGGGGACCAATGGATTGTACACGGCGACGTTTTATAAAGATCCTGGGAATCTGTGGTGCAGCTGCCTTAATTGACGATGATCCACTATTAGCTGATCCTCTTTCTCCTTCTCTCCATCCAAACAGCGAATTTGGTTTACTGAATGACGGCACGAGGTGCATTGGCTGTCACAGTTGTGAGAACGCCTGCAGGGAATACAATAACCTGCCAGCTTTTGAAACAAGGCCGGACGGTGAGATTTTATACCCGACGGAGCTCAATGACAGAGTATTTACCAGGATAGAAAGCAAAACAATTCCATCTGTCGATTCAAGTACCGGGGAAACCGTGACCTATAGGCGTCACCAGTGCAATCATTGCCTGCATCCGTCATGCGTATCGGCGTGTCCGGTGGGAGCCCTGGTTAAATCACCGGAAGGACCTGTTTATTACAGGGCGGAAAGGTGCATCGGTTGCAGGTACTGCATGAATGCATGTCCGTTCACGATTCCAAAATATGAGTGGAATTCAAACAAACCTTTTATACGGAAATGCACGATGTGCAGTGAAAAGGTGCTGCAGGGCGAACCAACCTCTTGCGCGTCGGTTTGTCCGACAGGTGCTATAACATTCGGAACCCGTAACGAGCTTCTGGAGGAGGCTCGTCAGCGTATCGCGCAGGACCCTGACCGTTACCACAATCACATCTACGGTGAATTTGAGGTCGGAGGGACGAACGTATTGTACCTGTCGTCGAGTGCAGTACCGTGCGCGGACTTCGGGTTCCCGATGAATGTGGGCAACGAGAGTTATCCCAGCCTGACGTGGGCCGCGTTATCGAGAGTTCCCGGGATCGCGCTATACGTGGTTGTGTGGGTCACCTTCGTATATTTCATTACTCAACACAGGATTCCCGAGGAGCTTAAGAACCGGGAATCCGAGAAAACAGACAGTGACCTCAAGGAGTGAAAGTGGCAATCCTATCGAAGCTGTTCAAACCCACCGTATGGAACTTCATCGCGCTCGCGATAATGTTCGTCGGACTCATTATCGCCGTAATCCGCTTCATTTACGGGCTTGGTGCGGTCACTAACCTCAGTAACACTTACCCGTGGGGAATCTGGATCGCGTTCGATGTCTTGTCCGGTGTCGCGCTTGCAGCCGGTGGTTTCATCATTGCCGGTACGGTGCATATTTTCAATCTCAGGGAGTACCAGCCGATAGTCAAACCAGCGGTACTGACAGCATTCCTGGGTTATTTCCTCGTCATTGTCGGCCTGATTGTAGACCTCGGTCTTCCCTGGCGGATATACCATCCGCTGATTTACCCGCAGGTTCATTCGGCAATGCTCGAGGTAGCATTGTGCGTGATGTTTTATTTCACAGTACTGTTTTTCGAGTTCCTTCCGAATATTTTCGAGCGCCTGAACTGGAAAGTGGCCACGCGATGGATCCACATGTTCACAATCCCTCTAGTTATAGCCGGCATCATGCTATCGTGCCTTCACCAGTCCTCGCTGGGATCATTGCTTCTACTGAACAAAGAACAACTAAGCCGGTTATGGTACACACCGAGCCTGCCATTTAACTTCTTCATGCAGGCAGTTGCGATTGGCCTCGCGATGGTGATCTTTGAATCTCAAATGAGTTCCCGGCTTTTTAATCGTCCTCCTGAAGATAAAATTCTTACAAGCATTTCCAAAGGGCTTCGAAATATCCTGTTTATCTATCTAATCTGGCGGGTGATCGATCTTACATACAACGGTAACTGGTCGGTGCTCGGGAACTCCAGATTCGAGACTTTCTGGTTCAGCGTGGAATGGATAGTGGGTGTTCTCATACCTGTACTGCTGCTGTCCACAAACCTGCACAAGAATCCGACAACACGATTCTGGATGGCAACGCTAGTAATTTTCGGGATAATACTCGGCAGGATTAACGCGTCGCTGACCGGCATGTCATCCTATTTCAACCAGATTTACATCGCGTCCTGGGAGGAAGTAACAATCTCGGCAGCGATAATCTGCGCTGGACTCCTTCTATTCCAGGCGATAGTCCGCAACCTGCCGATACTGGAAGAGAACGGAGACGAAGAAGAATCGCCTGAACCGGCTGTTGTCACTTACTGAAGTTCTTTTGAAGAAGGCCCTTATCCCTGAACAGCTTCATTCACCGACAATTATCCAGTCCCTTATGGCTGCGAGATCTTCTTCTGACAGCAATGCAGGATGGTTGCCCGATTCCATTAAAACTATCAGGGAACTACCAGCCGGGTCACCTGGGACGATTGAGCCGGACTCCATCACTGCATCGTAGCTTGTCAGGTCGACTCCACCAATCGCGTTGCTCCCGTGGCAGGTGGTGCAGCTTGCGCTGAAGATTGATCCTATGCCCTCATCCCATAATTCCCGCATACCCGGAGTGTCCTCAGGTTCGACAGGCTCGGGAGCTTGCAGAATATCGATATCACCAGCCGTGGATTCTGTCGACTTCGGTGCTCCTCCCGATATCCACTGGATGACAGCGTCCAGATCCTCTGCTGAAAGCAAAGCTGGATGGCTTTCTGACCTCATGGTAATGATCAACGAGCTGCTCTCCGGATCCCCCGGTATGATAGACCCTGAGTCCAAAGCGACTTCGTAACTGCTTAGGTCAACACCACCCAATGCGTTCGAGCCATGACACATTGTGCAGGCAGATGTAAATATCGCCGAAATATTGTCGTCCCATGTCAGCAATACGCCGGGTAGTTCTTCAGTTTCAGTACTTTCAGGCTCCTCCATATCTGTAGCTTCAACGTCACCGGCAATGGGGAATCCTGCGAGCTGAATCTCGCGATACTCAAGCGCTGCTTCATCGGCAGACATCCCAGACTGCGCGCCGTTTCGGATCCATTCATGCAGGTCAAGGAGCTCATCAGCGGAAAACTGGCCCGGGTGACCACCAGCCCCGATCTTGATAAAAATTGGGCTTTCATCGGGAGATGACAGGACTATCGCTCCCGAATCGAGAGTGGAATAGTACGATCGGAAATCGAGGTCGTGGAATGCTCTCGATCCGTGGCACTCAATGCACTGATCTGACATGATCTGCCTGATATCCGTGTTCCAGGTGAGGCTCGAATACCGCTCTTCAAGCTCAGGTGGGATGTTGACTTCTGGTGCGCCGGATGAAATCCAGTCGTAGATTGTGTCATACAGCCTGACAGAATATCGATCGGCATGACGTTCATCGGATATCACTGTCAGAATCCTGCTCTCATCCGGTAGTCCAGGTATAACCAGATCGTAATCTACAACGGATTGATAATCGCGAAGGTTAACGCCACTGATACCTTCGCTCTCGTGGCAGTTTGCACAGTTAGTCAACAGCAGTATTCCGATACCTGATTTCCAGGAATGGATGGAGTTTATCGCCCCTGACTCATGGGGCAGCTCAGTTGTTAACTGTAACCGGCCGGACAAAGACCCGGTTGGATGTATGTGTTCATCCGGTGCGAACACAGGCACGTTTTCAGGGCTGGCATAAGTAAGTATGGATGTTGTCTCGAAATTAATGAAATAAAAGGCTCCAAGAAGCAGTGCACCGCATGCGAGAAGATAAGCAGGAAGATGGTATCGCCAGTATGTTTCAATCGTGTCCTCGTTAATTTTTCTGAGGTCCCTGTTATCGTAGAGGTCGACCGCATCGATTGGATGATCGATCCTGTGCCCTTCCTTCAGCTCCGGGTGAGCGATTGTAATCATCGCGTCCAATCGCTTCATCAGGAAGAAGTAAGCGTGCCATATGATGAGCACGAGTATCACAAGCAACGCCTCGAAACCATGTGCGATTTTCGCCATGGGGATCACGACACCGGGCAGCAGGGACGTGACCACGATTGGATTGAGGAGGATGAATCCGGTCAACAACATGATGATTGAACCCCACATCAGTGCCCAGAAAATGAATTTTTTCGTGAGTGTAGCCCGTCCCAAAGAGGGTCTGGCGTCAGTCGCGTTCAGGTTATACCTGTAAGCCTGCAGGATATCCTGGAGATCTTCCGATGTGGGTACCATGGTGATTGGAATCTTCCTGATGAAAGCCTGGTATGCCATAGCGCCTATCAGATACAGGATAAACACAAAGGAGATAAACCCGCAGCCATGATGAAGTGCCCTGATGTCCTCAATGCCACCGAATGAATTGAAAATCCACAGTGATACCGAATCCATCGGGAACATCTGAGTGAATCCGGTGACTGCGAGGAGAAAAACAACCAGCGCAAAGATCCAGTGACTGATTCTGTCGGACAGGGAGAATCTGACGAACATAATGGACTTATACATCTTTCATCTCCCCCTTTAATTTCAGCCATTGTCGGACAAAGTCTGAGACCACGTACAAGGCCATTGCACCCACCAGTAAGGGTATAAGTATCCAGTAGATTACTTTCACATAGAAAACCGGACGTATCTGGTCAGGACCCGGATTGTAATGGCTCAGCCAGGAGTCAGGAAAGTTGGCGCTTGCGTCAGGATGGCATTTTTGGCATGTCACCAGCAGGTTTTCCTTCAGAACGGAGCTATGGGAGTCCTCCGGTGACAGCATGTCGTGGACCCCGTGGCAATCGATACATACCGGCTTGTTGGTTTCCTGGTCAGAAGCGACAGTTTCAAAGATTATTACCGTTTTCCCGTGAAAATCCGAAACGTATGAGTCCATCACATTGGGATTGATGCCGTAGCTCTCCATCAGGTCCCGATCGCTGTGACAGTCACCACAGATTTGAGGTGAAAACAGGTGGAAAGGATAATTTGATGGTCCAATGATTTCATGTGAGCCATGACAATCAGTACATGAGGGCACATCCGGGTTTCCATCGCCGATTAAAGCTGCACCATGTACGCTGAGCTCGTAAAGTTCGTTAATTTCGCCATGGCATGTCCCGCACGTCCTGTTCATCGGGGTGATCGCTTCAGACACGCATAGAATATTATGTGTTCCGTGGCAATCGGTGCACACAGCGGCGTTAGGGTTACCTGCGGCGAGAGCAACCATATGGACGTTGTTTCTTATCTCTGCAATCTGCTCGGTGTGACATCGGGTGCAGATGGCATACAGGTCCAGCGAGTAATCGCGGTAGTTAAGTTCAGTTCGCGGCTGATGCGGGTATTCGGTTGTGCCGGCGTGACATGTGATACATGCCATTCCCTGTTCGCCGTGCACCGAGGATTCATACTCGTCCCGGTCGACAAAGATACTGATGACCTCACCTGACGGGAAAGCCATCTCGAGGTTCGTGTTGGAATGGCAGACGTAGCATTCCTCGTTATCAGTAAAGCCTTCACCAAGAACGGGTTGGAATCCTGACGTATAAGTAACAATAATCAATGCGAGGGAAAACCAGATGAAGTGAAAGAGAAAGGTCCCCCTGTTAACCGATGTGTACAAATTATATTCCCCCAGTTGTTCGTTTGCCAGACGGACTCATAAAGGCAGGCACAGTATACTTCAAAAGCATATTGTATGTCACTTAATTGAATCAACCGCGGGCCATACGTGTTCCCGTGTGAAATCAGGATGATTTAACTCCGGTCGTCATTGATGACATTCTTCCGTGCATGGATGACACCCAACCATTGATGATATTTTATTTCAGTGCACCAACCGTCAATTTGGTGGCGTTGTATTACAAAAAGGGCACATCCTGTTGGGATGCGCCCTCGCGAATTGCTATATGGAATTTAATCGGCTTTCGAGTTTATCATCAACAGCCTGAAAGCAGGCTATGATTTCACATTATCCGCCAGGCCTGAGTCCTAGAACTCAGCGCTGTGGTTGAGGTTTCCGCGGAACATCGGCCACGGCATGATTCCCACGACCGAGTACTCGACCTCAACCAGTGTTACGTAACCATCGAACCGACCGAACGCGATATCAACCTTCGTGTTGCCATCAATATCCCCGACGCACGGTGAGGAGTCGATCCAGTCACCAGTCGGAAAGTTGAACAGCAGGCTGCCGTCCGAGCCATCGATTCCGTATAGATACCCATCATCCGACCCGACGACCGCCTCGGGAATGTTATCCTCGGTGAGGTCGACAAGTGCCGCCGATGACCAGATCCTGTCATTTGATGAGAACGACCAGAGCTCTCCACCGGTCGCGCCATCGATTGCGTATACATCCGAGCTGTCAGCACCGAGTACGAAGTCCGGAGTCCCGTCGCCGTTAAGGAAGCCAACCGACGGGCTTGTCCAGACGTATGATCCGGTCGGGAAAGTCCAGATGTTGAGCCCTGTGGCTCCGTTGATCGCGTGAACGTCGCCGTCCAGACCCGCGATAACCGCGTCAGGTACCGAGTCACCGGTGATATCTGCAAGTGCTGGTGATGAATTTACCCAATCGTTAATCGGGTACACCCAGATCTGGATACCGGTCGCGCCGTTGATCGCGTAGACGTTACCGTCACGGCTGCCAACGACGAAGTCCTCGATCGCATCGCCGGGAAGGAACGTGTTCGCGGGTGACGAGAACACTCCCGCGCCCGTGGGGAATTCCCAGAGGAACGTGCCGTCTGCGCCATCGAGCGCGTAGACGCTTCCGTCCATGGATCCGATGATAACGTCGAGCCTGAAGTCATTTTTAATGTTAGCCAGCGACGGTGACGATATGATTCCGGCGCCTGTCTCGTAGCTCCAGATCTCAAGTCCGGTTGCGCCGTCGACACAATAGACGAAACTGTCGAGGCATCCGAAGATGACGTCCGGAGTTGTGTCGATCCCACCCATGTCGGAGATGGCGGCCGATGAATCGACCCATCCACCGGTCGGGAACGTCCAGAGAGCGGTACCGTCGACGCCGTTGTAAGCAACCATCTTGTTAGCCTGGTCACCCACCACAACATCGTCGACCGAGTCACCGTTCAGGTCGATAAACATCGGACTGGCCTGTACGACACCGCCGGTGAAGATCGACCATGTCTCCTCTGGAAGGCCCATCGGAATAGCCGAAAGGGTAACCGTATTCTGCTCCTCATGACCGAAAACGTCGTAAGCACGGCAGGCGACGAAGTACGGAATTCCGTTGGTCAGACCTTCTATCAGCGTCGGGCTTCCAGCGGGAGCATCAATAGAAGGAGCGGTGCCGAAATTGATCGGGCTCGTGTCCGAGTAATACACCGTGTAGCCAACCGGCGTGTCGAGGTCGTGTGCTGTACCGTAGAAAGCAGTGATCTTCTCGTTACCGGGCTGGAGAGACGTAACGCCGACGGTACTGTCCCAGATCGGAGCCGGGTTCGGGATGGTGTCCATTTCATTGGTGTTAGTTTCCCTGATACCCAGCGAGTCCTCGGCGCGTACCGCGATATAGATCGGTACGTAGTTATCAAGTCCACCGAGCACGTAGGGACTTTCGTCGGTCGTTGTCTCGAACGAAGCGGTTCCGAAGTTTATCGGTGTTGTTGTCGAATAGTAGATGTAATACGTAACCGGTTGATCCGGATCGAGAGCATGTCCGTAATACACGGTAACCTGCTGATCGAAAGGAATCAGGTCCTGTACGCCGACCTCTCCACTTTCCCACGTGGGAGCCTCGTTCGGGATTCCCAGAAGCTCGACAGTGTTCTGCTCCTCGGTTCCGATCGAGTCCTCCGCGCGGACTGCGAAGTAATAATCCTGGCCGTTGTTCAGACCTTCAACTGAATGCGGTGAACCGTCTACATCGACCTCATGCGGAGCGGTGTCAAAATCGATTGGTGTTGTTTCTGAGTAATAGACGTTATAAACGATCGGGAGATCGATATCGGTAGCTACGCCATATGTAACCGTGACATTGTGATGTCCCGGCATGGTCGACTGGATACCGATTGTATCGACCCATTCAGGAGCTCCGTTTGGAATGGTGGAGCATTCGAGAATGTTGTCATCTTCCGACCCGACAGCGTCAATTGCCCTTACCGCGAAGAAATACTCCTGGAAATTGTTCAGTGAATCCACTATAGTCGGGGATTCCGTATCGTTAACGAAAGGTGCCGTGTCAAAATCAATTGGAGACGTTTCAGAGTAGTACACGTTGTATGTAACTGGTGTCTGGGGATCGATAGCAATGCCGTATTCGACCTCGACAGCCTGGTCGAGAGGATTGCATGCCTGTATTCCAGCGGGACCCTGCCATACCGGCGGGTTTGACGGGGTACCGGACATCTGAACCGTGTTCTTTTCCTCGGCGCCGAGTGCGTCCTGGGCCCTGACAGCAACGTAATAAACCGTGTCGTCGGAAAGCCCATCCAGCAGGAACGGAGATTCATCTGTATCAACTGCTGCGGGAGTTGTCGGCCATTGAATCGGTTCGTTTTCATTGAAGTAAATGTTGTACTGAACCGGAGCATCGTCATCGGTCGCGACTCCGTACTGGACCTCAAGGCCACCGGTAACGCTGACCAGGTCGACTACTCCGACAGTGTCCTCCCACTGAGGAGGCCAGTTGTCGCACGGATCAACCGTAAGAGTGTAGATATCGTAGAGAAGTTCCTCAGTGTCCTCACTGGCCGCCATCAGCCAGAGCTCGTAATCGCCGGCGGCTGCAAGCCACTCGTTGTTCAGGTAGTAGCCATAGGACTGGTTGACGATGTGCACCATGTCGACGATTCCGCCGCCAAGTGGTGTCAAATCGAGCTGGACACCGATCTCGTTACCCTGCCAGTCGTTCAGGTCAACGTAAAGCCAGCCCTCACCACTGTTACACTCGTTGTAATCGCCTTCGAAGTGGATATTATCAATCGTGTAAATTTCTTCCTGGTTACCGGGATAGGATGCATCGACAACGTAGGTTACATACAGGTTGGCGGGAGGCGGGAACAGAATGTCGTACTGCTCGTAATGTGTCACTCCCGGACCGAACATACGCTGAAGTTCAGTCTTCGCGAACGCCTTGAACGGGCTTCGCACCCCGTTCGTGAAGATCATCGTGTAATCATCGGCGTTGACAAGCCGTCGGTCATCGCCTTCGGGAAACAGCAGCGTTCCGCGGACGTCGTAACCGGTGATAACCGCTGTCGGGTTCTTGATGCTGACGTTCAGTGAGAAAATATTGGTCACGGGATCAACGTTGAGAACCTGGATCCCGATACAGTCAGTACACTGCGGCGGGGTGATCATCTGCGTGACGTCGAAGTGAATCATGATGGCACGATTGGGGAGAATCGTGATCTCATGGGTTTCGCGATCGATCCCGATGTCGTAAACACCGAAAACCATGCGGTCTTGTGCGGGCACGAGGGCGTCCTCGGATGTCCGTTCGGTCACGTCGGTTGGAAGGACCGGACCGGCAGGTTGTACGGTTGTAGGGACCTGCGTAGCGGGATTCGAAGCGTTCTGGGCGTTGTCGGTCGGCGGGGCAACGGGAGACGAGCCTCCGCTACATCCGACCAGCCCAAGAATAAAGCAACATACGACCAGTAAGGCCGGAGCAAGATGAAGCCGATTCATTTGAGCACCTTTCAAATCAGTCAGTTGATGTGATTTATTATTCTCCGAAAAGAATTAGCGGATTCAGACTGTAGTATGTTATCACACATGTATGCCCTCATCAACGCGGTATTCCGGAATTAGTATTTCATTAAATAAGGTTAATATCCGGAATCCACGTCAAAATTATACCATAAAATCCTGATATTGTGCTGATTGAGCGGCTAACTCGTGGAATGGGCGAATTTTCACTCCACAGGCACAAATTCCTGACCATCGAGGCTGCCAATCCGGACAATTCCTGTCTGGTCCGCCCATAGACTTTGGATGCCGAACGAATCGAAATGCGTACCGATCGGACGCACTTCCACGGTATATGTTGTACTGGTGATGTTCGTTTCGACGATTTCGTGGTAGGTATCGAATTCCGGGTTCGTACGAGGCCATTCACCGGGGACGAAGCCGTTACGCTCCATATCATTTACGTCCATGTAAGTGGCCATGCGCTCCTGTGCCATGTTCTGTCCCTCGATATATGTCGCAATGGTGTCGTAGAGGAACATGTACACCTCCGCCTTCCGCTGTGCGGCCTTGCGGCCAGCACTACAGGATACAAGTGTCATGCCGACAAACAGGGTTAGAAGCAGCAGGACGGTGATTTTAGCGTTGTGCATCGGATCACTCCTCTATTTTTATTCATTGTAGACCTTTTCGTATGCCAGATCACGGAGATCGGCCAGAATAGGAGCGAAAGTACCATCCGAGTCCATCTCATCAAGGAGCCAGTCGGTGAATTCGAACATTTCGGGTGAATCGAAAGCTCCGGAGAGCACGTAACATCTGCTTATTGCTGACAGATCAGGTTCGGGATCGATATCCTGGATAAATTCCTCTGCAGCATCAATACCCTCCGTCTGAACGAGAGCCAGACTGAACTCGGAAAGATAGGAATATACATAGGACGTGTCCAGAGCACCATCGAGCATAGTCGAGTAACCCGTTTCATCGCCAGACATCACAAGTGCAAGTCCATAATTGACCTGCTCAACAATACTACGAGGGAAGGCTTCTCTGTAACCAGCTACGGTCTGCAGATAATCCCAAGGTTCTACTTCGGGACTATTCACCTTTCCATTCAAGTACTCAGGAGCGAACCGGGTTAATATAATGTAATCCCTACGGGGCCATTCCTCATATTCATATTGTCGTATCGTTTCTTCCAGACTGCTTACTGAATGCCCGATATCGCCTGATGCCATCAAGGTTTCAACATTGACCAAGTAATACAACATCTCGTATGGATTCAATTCAAAGACCAGATTATTACAAGACTGGGAGAGCTCAAGGTCGCCCATTCTTAAGTATGCTTTACCCATTCTGGACAGAACCCAAGCTGCTTGGGCATGATTCATTGGTTCATCACCAGAAATGGTTTCCTCAAGCTCCGATGGCACTTCAATTCCAAGATCTTGAAGCAGGTATGCCCCGTTCAGGCGTGACAATGCTTCGATACCCCACGGTATGATTTCATCATAATTGCCGGACAATCCAAGTACCGAAATCAGCCAGGTGATGTCCTGGATCTCATCTGGAGCCCCTTCGTGAGCCGAGGAGTAAAATTCATAAGCGCCAGTCGAATCCCCGGCCAGCCAATCAATATAACCCGAGTAGTAAAACGATTCCTCCTGCAATTTCCAGGCATAGTTGTCATATTCCCGCTCGAAATTCTGGGCTACTCTGGCCAGCCGTTCAATTTCCGCAGCATCGTCGTTCATGACGGCTTTTTTAAAGTCCACACCCAGTGCAACATAGGAATCAGGCATCATGGAATCTATTCGTGCCTCATATTCATCGGCAAGTTCAAAATCACCCATCTCATTTGCACATTCCCAGGCTGTTATGAGCGTGTAACTGGGATCTTCAAGGCCGATATTCAACGCACGCTCGAAGTCATCAAGGGCTGCGTCATAATTGTGCATATCGTAGTGAATCCATCCTCTCACCAAGTAATTCTCGGGATTTGCCCTGGAGTAATCCAACCTTTCAGCATTTCGTAATGCCTCATCATACCGTCCGAGATGCCAGTAGTAATAAGTTTCAGCGTAGCTGAACCAGGCTGGATCAGAGTTTGGGTCAGATTCGAATTCGTCGAGAATCGTCCTTGCTTCGTTGTATTCCCCAACTGTCAGTGCGTCCCAGTAACGGGTCCACATGGGATCGACGCCCACTCCGAATAAATAACCCCAGTTATTGAACGTGGCGTACCCGATCAGGATGAGCAGTATCAGAAACAGTATGACCTGGAACCCTTTCATTTTGATCCAACCTCCACGCTGTCAGATGGCCACCAACCTTACGGTCGGTGCACTGTATAATGTGCGACCGATAATCATGCGCCAGAATCACATGTCACACAATGTGATGAAAGGTCAAGAGCCGATAAGGCTTGCATTGCGGGGACTGGCGGACGGATTTGGCGAAGCAATGCGGGTCAATCTCAAGCGAAGAAAATGGAGCCAAATCCGGGTGCCTGTCACCGCAAGTCCGGTGTAGCAATCAATCATACGCAGGCAGAGCAAGACACGTGATTCACCCCGATGCAACCCTGTGTTCTACAATTACCTTTCTCCGCCTCGCAGCGCTTCCTGAACTGCCACCCAGTGATACAGCTGCGCCGAGGAAGAATCCGACGTTATACCAAAGCCCGTCGTTATGGACCTCGTAGAAGTGGATGGCGTTCGTGAACAGCGAAATTATGAACGTAAACGGGAAAATCAGACCGTGCCAGGCTCCAAGCCAGAATCCAGGCAGTGATCCATCCTCACGTGGCACACTTGCCAGTTCATTGGGTCCTGCGGCGCATGCGGTCAGAACCAGTACCACGATGCAGACAATGATCAGCCAGAGCAGTTTGATTTTACTCATGTCGATTCCTCCTCGTTATTGTGCACACTGAGTATGAAAATACAAAATTTAAAAAGATGCAAGTTTAAGTATCTTATTATAGAAATTCAGGTCTCAGGAAAACAGATGCTCGATGAGGATTTTCAGGCCTATGCCGATGAGAATCAGTCCCCCGAGTATCTGGAGCGATTTCCTTGCACGAGTGTTGATGAACCTGCTCAGCAGCATTCCGGCAGTTGTGAGTCCTGCCGTGACAATCGCGATTACCAGGGACGGAATCCAGACACTCACGTCAAGAATTCCGAAGTTCAGCCCAACCGCGAGTGCGTCGATGCTCGTAGCGACTGCCAGTACATAGAGGGTTATTCCAATCGTGGGATCCGGGACACCCGCTATATTGTCATTGCCTGTCAATGTCTCGTAAATTGCTTTGGAGCCGATCCCTGCAAGGAGCGCGAACGCGACCCAGTGATCCCAGGCCTCGATGTAACTCTCGATTCCCCGTCCAGCGAACCAGCCAATTATGGGCATTGCGCCCTGGAAAAGCCCGAAGGTGAAAGCGAACCTGAAGACCTGCCCGGCATTCACACGTCCGAGCATGAGGCTGGTCGCTATCGCGACACTCATCGCGTCCATTGCGAGTCCAACAGCGATACCGAGTATTTCGAGAAATGACATAGAGGGGAATGATACTCAATGTTACAGGCTTACTCCACCGTCTTCATCGATGTTCCAATTTTCGGGACCCACAAGCGCGAGGATCAGGATAGCGAAGGTGCCCCAGACGACCCACTGGAACCAATGATCAAGTGGAAGGATCGTTAGACCGTAGATCGGCAGAGCAATGACGATCCCGATCCCGACAGGTCGAAACCAGTTAGTTGTGACCGGTTCTCCCCTGAGTTTGATCTCGGGGAGGTTCGGATCAACGTCGGCATCGAGGAAAGTGCCCGGCAGGTCGGACTCGATCTCCTCCTGGTACGGGACCTTCGCCCAGTCCTCGGACGGCTCCGGGCCGGGTGTGATGTCGATGAGGGAATCCAGCTTGTCGTGTATCTCAGTCATGCGATTAACCTGGATATGGGGTCGATATCCGCCTCTACAATAGAATCGCATGGAATTGGAGAGGGGATTTAATCCTGTTGAATGGTCACCGTAGATCACTCAAGGACAGGCTGAGTAGTACACAAAGTGTATCCGGCCTTGACAGGACTCACGAAATTTCATGTTCAGGGTTTTTTCGTGCTGAGGACATTAACATTCACACTTAAATTGCTTCATTTGCGGGTTGTGAGATCCGGGTTTTCATGGTATATCACATCGTATATTCTGCAGGTTAAATTTTTTCCGGTTACAGCCATCCCTTATGAGGGCTGGTTTTTTTAGGTTAATAATGAAGAAACAGAAGGCACTCAGAAAGCATACGATAACTCAGTGGACGCTGCTACCGATCATGATTGTTGTCGTGGGCCTGGGATGGATATATCCCCTGATGGGTTACGTTGTCCCGGTGGTCATGGTGGCCGGGATCGTATGGTCGTTCTACAACGGACGCTATGTCTGCGGTAACCTCTGTCCCCGCGGGAGTTTCTTCGATCGCCTGATGGCACCGATCAGTGGGAAAAAGCCAATACCGGAAATCTTCAGGAATCCCTGGTTCAGATGGAGCGCACTTGTATTGCTGATGGGATTTATGTTCTACCGGATGGCATTGAATCCAACCGATCTAAATCACATCGGATATGTCTTCTGGCAGATGTGCGCGATCACGTCGGTGATCGGAGTTGTTTTCGCCATCGGGATCAATGCACGAACGTGGTGCTCGTTCTGCCCGATCGGGACTCTCCAGATGGCTATCGGAGGCGGCAGGGATCAGATGCTGATCGATCCCGAGAACTGCCGGGGCTGCAGAATATGTGAAAAGGCCTGCCCGATGGATCTGGAAATCGTAAGTCACAAGGACTCAGGCCATGTCAACGAGCGCGACTGCCTGAGGTGCTCGAAATGCATCGCAGTGTGTCCGAAAGATGTGCTCCAGTGGCCATCCGATGATAAGGCAGCCTGATCCAGTGCTTATAACTTATCCAGATCCAGTATGAGATGGGTTACGCCGTCGTCCAGCTTGTGCACGTTGACCTCGAGTACCATTCCCTCGCGCTTGAGGAACAGCAACCGATCATCACCCGTTGAGACCCACTCGTCCTCGCGGTCATGCTCCCAGCCGGCATAGGTGAAGTTTACATGGTAGTTATGGGTTCGATAGAAGTCGAATTCAGCTTCCGCTTCAGCGTGCAGGTTATCACCGTCCCATTCATACACGGTGAACGTGAACTCTGGACGTGTGGGAATCTCCTCGGGCCAGTCGTCGGGTAAGCTGTCGGAGTTAAATCCCTCGGGGGCGGCTTCCTCGTCACCTTCGCCGTCTTCATCGACAACCTCGGAATCACCGGCAGCGTCATCAGTGAACGACGCTGCACCGGGAGGACCACCCGCGGGATCCGTGGACGTCTCAGTGGCACTGTCGTCGCCGGTTTCGGTACCAGTGTCAGTCACGATCGGCTCATCGGGGACGTCAACAGGTTCAGGTTCGGGTGCATCAGGGGCACACGAGGCAAGTATGAGGATCGTAGTCAGCAGGATTAAAAGAAATGTATTCACCAGTCGCATCGTTATTCCTCCGGATCGTTTAATGGACATTTTTCAACGGTAAATGTTAAGACGGGATTGTACCAGAAAATCCCGGCAGTAAACACGTTTAAGGCTGATTAAAATGCACAAAATCGGGTTGTGGAGCGAAACTAAATATGCGCGTCGTGCAGGGAGATGGTGGGGTCAGTTGTCAGCAGTAATGTCGAAAATAGCGATTGACAAGCACAATCCTCGATGGTAGGCTAAAGGATTGTGCACTTCGGTATGCACCGAAGGCCGTTAGCTCAGTCGGTAGAGCACCGGACTTTTAATCCGGGTGTCGTGGGTTCGATTCCCACACGGCCTACCAGACCGACAACAAGCAACTTGACAACCGGGAAGCTGGAATAAATCACGGGCCCCCATCGTCTAGACGGCCTAGGACACCACTCTTTCAAGGTGGCAACACGGGTTCAAATCCCGTTGGGGGTACCAGTTTTGATAACACTGCTACTAAGGTAGCTGAAATAGCAAACGGGCTTGCGGGGGTATCTAAAAATCGGGTATACTCCGATGCCCGCTTGTTGGGAAAAATCGCGGGGCGGTAGTTCAGCTTGGTTAGAATACCAGACTGTCAATCTGGAGGTCGCGGGTTCGAGTCCCGTCCGTCCCGCCAGAATTCCCACAAACGAGTAACAGGCGGAGTATGCCGAGGTAGCTCAGTTGGTAGAGCAGCGGACTGAAAATCCGCGTGTCGGCGGTTCAATTCCGCCCCTCGGCACCAAATTGAAACCCAGGCCTTCCCTTTTTTCGGGTAACTTACAATAGAATTACGAATCTGTTAAACTTAGATGGTCCCGACGGGCAGTGGCGCAGTCCGGTAGCGCACTAGCATGGGGGGCTAGGGGTCCCGGGTTCAAATCCCGGCTGCCCGACCATCACGAACGCAATAACCCGGTTTCAGGCCGGGTATTTTTATTGTCCGGGTTTCCACCTTCGCTCAGCGCTTCGGCGAACGGGCAAATCCTGTCTACCCGACCAGTTTGATTAAGTGCCCTTCTATCAACAGATCGAAGGGCTTTTTTGTAGTCTCGCACCCCTGAATCTCATTTTTCAGGTTCTAACAATAAATATGCTTTATCTCGTGAGTTTCCGAGCTACACGCTTGGCCAAGATAACATAATCGGGTCTGCCTCCCCCCCGTCCGACTCCAAGTTTTGAGAGGTGGGAATTATTTATGATTATAGTTTGTTAGAACACGGGGGGTGCGGATTGTGTGAGATTGCGTTCGGTCACAAGCTGTGTTGGGTTTGTTCTCGCTTCAGTTTGGAAGGGTGATAGCGTGTCACAGTTGAATAAGCGAAAATTCCCGTATATCATATACTGAGAGTAATTCTATAGGTTTGATAATTACTGTTGATGGCAAAAGAGTGGAGGTACTAATGTCCATAAGAGAAGAACTTCTGTCTATCAAGAAAAAGATTATTAAGCTATATGATTCAGAGGAAGCCGACAGCTTAACCGAGACTGAGACTCGAAAATTATTAATTGATCCATTTGTACAAGCGTTAGGATACGATCCGAGTTCCCTTGACCAGGTGCGGTTAGGCTGGAGGGGTGGAAAAGGAGCAGAACACCAGAAAGAAGCCGATTATGCTCTATTTATAAAAGGGTCCGGGAAGCCCTGCATTATCATCGAGGCAAAACGGTTGAGGAACGAGCTCACCAATAATCAGGTAGCTAACCAGGCTTTAATGTACGCGTTCCTTAATGGTGTTGCATGGTGCATATTAACAAATGGGAATCGCATCTCGATCCTGGACGCGTTCGACAGGAAAAGAAAAGACCGGGCACTTTTTCCCACGTTCGATCTCCAAGACCTTGATACTGAGGATGGGATTAGTTCCGAGAGGGCTGCTCAACTTCTGAGTCTGTTAACACCTGATTCAATTTCTGGCAAAAAATTCGTAAGTTTCAGGAAAAAAGAATACGCGAGAAATGATGTAGTGAAAATGCTCAGCGGATTAATTGTTAACGCTGATCCTTCAATAGTGCGGTTGCTGAGGAAAAGATTTAAAAAAGAATATACTGCAGGACAAATTTCATCTGCGTTGGCATCGATAAAATTCATGATCGATACGGATTCAACAGTGCCGGGTAAGCCAGAAATGAGTAAAAAAGGCAGAAAACGACTTGCGACTCTACCAAAAAAGTCAATTAAAAGACCTAAAGTAAAACTTGCAAGATCAGTGAGATGGGCTAAATCGGATACGATTATCTGCCCGGCGCATGAAGAGGGTTTCAATGAAGTTTTCCTTGGTAAAAAGCAGTGGTATGCGATTCGGCTCAGAAAAGCCCGTATCCCATACATAAAGTACATTGCTATTTACCGCATCAGGCCTGTCCGAGCAATCACCCATTACGGAAAAGTAAAGTCGATTGAGCTATGCACTGTCCCTGAGTATGAAGGTGAGGGAAAATACCATGTATACCTCAAGGGAAGACCGATAGAGATCGATCCTGTAAAAATTAAACCGACACAGAGCACGACATATGCTAATCTGGCTGAGTTGTTGGGATAAGATATTATTAATAAATTGCGAGAAATGACTTGCTGGGTTTCCACCTACGCTGGAGCTTCGGCGGACAGGCAAATCCCAGCTGCCCGACCAGTTTGAACTGTACAAGACAGTCCATTGGCTGGCAGCCAATGGCACAGACTGTGACCAAATAATTTTTACTCCACCTTAGTCGGTGGTTTTTTGTGTGGACTGGACGCCCTTTGCTTTGACCAGACCGTAAACAGCAGGGATGATGAAAAGCGTCAGGATCGTCGCGCTGATTAGGCCACCGACCATGGGCGATGCGATCCTTTTCATTACCTCGGAGCCGGTTTCCGTCCCGAACATGATCGGCAGAAGTCCTATGAGGGTGGTCATTACGGTCATTATCTTCGGCCTGACCCTCTCGACAGCTCCCTGGATGATCGCAGTGTTCAGGTCGGCCATCGTTTTCATCCTGCCTTCCTGAATTGCTCGTTTGAACGCGATATCGACATACACGAGCATCACGATCCCAGTCTCAGCTGCAAGTCCGGCAAGTGCAATAAATCCCACCCATACCGCGACCGACGTGTTGTATCCCAGGATGAACAAGAGCCAGACACCGCCGACTATGGCAAACGGGAGCGTCAGCATCACGATCAACGTTTCTGAGAACGATTTGAAGTGGAAATAGAGGAGCAGGAAGATGACAGCAAGCGTCAGCGGGATCACTACTTTCAATGTCGCGGCGGCTTTTTCCATGTATTCGTACTGTCCCGACCAGATAATCGAGTAGCCCGGAGGGAGTTCCAGCTCGCCCGATTCCACTAGCGCATCGATAAGGGCCCTCGCTTCCTGTACATATCCCCCGACATCCCGTCCGCGGATGTCGACGTACACCCATGCGGTCCGTCTCGCGTTTTCGGTCTTGATTCCCGGAGGACCCTCGACAAAACCGAGATCGGCAAGCTGCTCAAGCGGTACGCTTCCACCTGAGGGAATCGGAACGAGCACGCGCCCGAGGGATTCGATGTCATCACGGTAGTCCCGGGGATAACGGACATTCACCGGGTAGCGCTCCAGACCCTCGACGGTCTCGGTGACATTCATCCCACCGATCGCAGACATGATCACCATCTGGACGTCGTTGATCGTCAGGCCGTAACGGGCAATGGCGTCGCGATCTATGTCGATGTCCAGGTAATTACCACCGAACGATTTCTCCGGGTACGCGGAAAGGGTTCCATCGACTGTCATTACCTCGGTTGCGATACTCTGGGCAAGATCGGCAAGAATTTGAAGATCGTCACCCATCACCTTTATACCAACTGGGGTTTTAATTCCCGTGGAGAGCATATCGATGCGGGTTCTGATGGGCATTGTCCATGCGTTTGTCAGCCCGGGGACATCGACGGTACGGTTCAGTTCATCGATAATACCGTCCATTGTCATGCCCGGACGCCATTCATTCTCAGGTTTAAGTGTTATCACCGTCTCGATCATGGCAAGCGGTGCCGGGTCTGTCGCGGTGTCTGCACGTCCGATCTTACCGAACACGGTATCGACCTCAGGCACGGACATAATGAGCCTGTCGGTCTGCTGCAAAAGCTCCCGCGCTTTCGTGATGCTGATCCCGGGATCGGTGGTCGGCATGTAGAGGATATCGCCCTCGTTCAGGGGCGGCATGAACTCGCTTCCGAGCATGGAGAAAGGTATGAGGGTGGCGACGAGAATCGCCAATGCGCCAATAACTGTCAGCCATTTTCTCTTAAGAATCCAGTCGAGTGACGGGCGGTATATTTTGATCAGGAATCTTGAGATGGGGTTTTCGCTCTCAGGTCTGATTTTTCCCTTCACGAAGTAGTACAGCAGTACCGGGATAACCGTGATAGCAATAAGGCTTGCGGCACCCATCGCGAAGGTTTTCGTGTACGCGAGTGGTTTAAACAGACGTCCCGACTGCTCACCGAGCACAAAAACTGGAAGGAAACTGACTGTGATGATAACGAGCGAATAAAACAGCGCGGGTCCGACCTCTTTTGACGCTTCGAGGACAATCTGCAGGTGCGGTTTTTTGCCAGCGTCTTTCTCCAGATGCTTATGTGTATTTTCAACAAGGACAACCGCAGCGTCGACCATCACCCCTACAGCGATTGCCAGGCCGCCAAGGCTCATGACGTTCGCAGTGATCCCCAGAAAGTCCATCAATGTGATACTGATGAGTATCCCGAGCGGCAGCGTTACGATACTCACAAGGCTGGAACGAAAATGGAGCAGAAAGAGGATGCAGACAAGCGTGACTACGATCAACTCCTCGATGAGCTTGCGCGTGAGGTTGTCAATCGCGCGATCAATCAATTCGCTGCGATCGTACGACGCCGTGACCACAACTCCTTCAGGGAGGCCCTGCTCCAGTTCGACCAGCCGGTCTTTGACTGAATTGATTACCTCGAGTGCGTTCTCGCCTGAACGCATGACGATAATTCCACCGACAGTCTCGCCTTCACCGTTCCATGTCGCGATTCCTCTACGGATCTCCGGTCCGATCTGCACGTCGGCAACCTGTCTCAGGAGAATCGGGGTTCCGTTTGAGTCTGCACCGATGGCAATATTCGAGATGTCATCCATTCCCTCGATGTATCCGAGTCCGCGGACCATGAACTCGCGTTCCGCCTGTTCGATAAGGCGTCCACCGACATCGCTGTTGGAGTTCTGAATGGCCATCCTGATCTGACCGATCGAGATACCGAACGCAAGGAGAGCGTCAGGATCGACCACGACCTGGTACTGCTTGACGAAACCACCGATCGATGCAACCTCGCTTACACCGGGAACGCTCATCAGCTCGAATTTGAGGTACCAGTCCTGAATCGAGCGAAGGTCGGAAAGGTCGTACTGTCCTTCGTGCTCCTCATCGACCTCGAGAACGTACTGGTAAACCCAGCCGACACCTGTAGCGTCGGGACCGAGCTGCGGTGTGACACCATCCGGGAGACGTCCCGAAACGTAGTTCAGGGACTCCATCACGCGCGAACGCGCCCAGTAGAGATCGGTACCGTCCTCGAAAATGATGTAAACCATGCTGAAGCCGAAGAACGAGTACCCGCGGACATCCTTCGCGTACGGTACCGAGAGCATGGACGTTGTCAGGGGATACGTAACCTGGTCCTCGACAACCTGCGGCGATTGTCCGGGGAATTCCGTGTAGACGATGACCTGCGTGTCGGAGAGGTCAGGGATGGCATCGAGGTTAATCGTGCCGAGGGAGCGTATGCCAAGGACAGCGATTATTACTGCCAGGACAATAATCAGGATGCGATTTTTAAGGCTGTATTCTATGATTGCTTCTATCATGGTGCCGCTCTCTAGTGGTCGTGCTCCTCAGCCCATGCCTCAGGATCATGTTCCTCGAGGAACATTCCGCATACCGGGCATTCTCCGTCCTCCGACGTGTAATACCGGTCACCGGGCATCGGGCACCTGAAGTTAGCATTCGGGTCATCGGGTGCAAGGTCGACCCAGTCACCGTCATCAGCATCAGCTGAGGGGTGATCGTGTACAGGAGTCTCGGTCTCATCAGCATCAGCTGCGAGGACATCGTGCACAGGAGCCTCGGTCTCATCAGCAAACATCTTGTTAATGGCTTCCCTGAATCTTGATTCGCTGTCGAGAAGGAACTGAGCGCTTGTCACAATGCTCTGGCCAGACACAAGCCCACCCGTGACCTGCACCATGCCATCGTTTGCAGATACGCCCAGTGTGACCTCCTGCGGAGCGAATCGACCCGCTGGAAGGGCAAGAAATACGACCCTTGAGTCACCGGAATAAATAACCGCCTCAGACGGTATCAATAATCCGTTCTCTTCGATCCTGCTCTCAATGTGGACCGTCCCGAACATTCCGGGCATCAGCTGGCCGTCCGCGTTGTCGAAAACCAGCCTGATCTTAATATCTCGAGTCTCGCGGTCGAGAAATGGATAAATGAAATCAACGAATCCTTCAATTGTTTGTCCGGGGAGATAGTCGAGTTCAAGTGTCGCAGGCATTCCCTCGGAAACAAACTGCAGCTCATCCTCGTAAACGTGAGCATAGACCCATACTGTGGAGAGGTTCGCGATTGAAAATACCGACGTGCCTGAGCCAACATGGTCGCCCTCCCTGATATCGCCACCTGTACCAGAACTCATTCCTGAGCTCGTGTTGTTCATGCTCCCCATTCCCGACATCCCGCTCATTCCGGAACTTCCGCTGTTTCCGGACATTCCACCACCACCGGAGGAACCCATAGATACAACAATTCCATCCATTGGGGAGGTGATGGTCAGTGCGCGACGGGAACCGTTCACGCGAATGTCCTCTATCATTTCATCGGACACGCCCAGAAGCCTGAGACGCTCAACCGCGGCGTTGGCGAGGCGTGTATCACCCATTCGCCTGGCAATCAGGTATTCCTCCTGTGCGGAGTAAAGCGTGGGTGCGTAGAAATCGAACAGGGGATCGCCCTCGCGCACTTCTGCACCGGGTGACGAAACGTAAAGTCTCTCGATCCAGCCATCGGTACGGGTCGAGAGCGATACGTAGTTATCCTCATCGTAATCGACGTGCGCGGCAGCCCTGATTGTCTTTTCAACCGGACCGGTTACAACATTTGCGTACCGGACGCCTATACTCTGGATAATTGCAGGGTCGATAGTTACTCCTGTACCGCTCATTACCTCGTCTTCGTACACCGGAACGAGATCCATACCCATTGGAGATTGCCCTGGTTCATCCCGCACGTAAGTCGGGTCCATCGGGGCTACCCAGTAAAGAATCCGTCTTTCTCCTTCGGGAACGCTTGAGCCTGCACCGGAATCCATGGGTGTCAGGTTCATGCCGCAGATCGGGCACTGACCCGGACCATCCTGAATGACATCGGGATGCATACCGCAGGTATAGAGCGTCGCGGCAGCGGTTCTATCAGCGTTCGCGGCACTGTTATCGGACCCCTGTCCGCAACCTGTCGCAAGTACAAGACCACTCGCGATAAGCACCAGAAATGCCAGTGTATATATAATGTATTTTAGTTTCATTTTCATTCTCCTCCTGACTCCATGAGGATTACAGCTCCCCGCCGGTCAGCCTCTCGATTTCAACGAGTGCCTGATCCATTTCAAGCTGGAAATTCGCGAGGTCCATCCTTGCCATAAGCAGGGAGAGTTCAGCCATTATCAGGTCGTTGAAGTTATTTTCATCTGCCGTGTAGCCAGTGCGGATCACGTCGAGGGCCGCACGTGAGTTAGGAATTATCCGACCGCTGGATACACCGGTCGATTCACTTGCACGCAGGTACTTCTCGATCTGCATGCTGAGCATTCCCGACGCCATATCGGTCATAGCGTCCAGCATGTCGGACATGGCATCGCGACGATCAATTAGCTCCGCAGCACATGCGAGATCGGACGCATAATTTGTGGAACGGTAATCGAGCATCGGCTGGCTCATGAAATTCATCGCGGACATGTCCATGCCGTCTGATCCACCGTCCATATCCATTCCATCCATACCGCCTGAGTCCATGTCCATATCAGCAGATTCGACATCCCGTCCCTGGAAGTACGTGAATCCAAATGTCTGGTCAGGATCGGAGCGAAGCATCGTCATCTCGATCATGGCATCCATTTTTTCGACGCCACGTGCAATTTGAATCAACTCAGGGCGTGACTCCTCGAGATTTGCGATCAGGCTGGTTTCACTCAACTCGACATCAGGTCTGTCTCCCCAAGTGAACGGACCGAATTCGGAAGTTGCTGGGATGCTCAGCATCGATGCAAGCCTTCCGGTAAGCCCGTCCCTCATCGACCTGACTCTTTCAAGCATGTCGTTTCTCGATGCGAGCTCGGTCCTGATCCGGACGAGGTCGGCGAAGGATCGCATGCCAGCTATATACTGTGCCTCGACTACGGCGCCCAGGCCGTACAGGCGGGAGACGCTTGATGAATTTATCGCTATCAAGCCGTCCTTGTTTCTGATTTCAGCTAGAACGGATTTCGCATCAGCTATAATTTCGGTGCCTTCTCTGATGTAATCATTCCATGCAATTTCGATGTCCAACTCAACAACATCACCGCGAAGTGTGAGCATTCCCTGCGACGCGTAATTCATCTGGACCATTCCACGCTGGTACTCGCGTCCGGTGCCGAGAGCCATCCCTTCAGTGAATGCCCGGTACTGGTACAGGACGTCCTGAAGATATGTGGTCTGCGGGTACCGATTGAGCGATGCACGCCATGCATGCTCAGCTCTTGATAACCGGGGTGACCTAGCAATCAAAACAGCAAGGACCAGTTCCTCGTCAACGTCCCCGCTCAGCCTCAGCATGACGTCCTCATCGGACCAGCCGGTTATCTCATGGACGAGAGCCGTGTGAATCGATAGGTACCGTTCAGCGAGTGCTGTTAAGGGATTCCTTGCGGCAGCGTCTTCGTAAGCTGCCATCAGGTCCGAGTAATCAGTCTCAATTACCGGCGGTTCCGCTGATGTGTCCGAATCTATCGCAACAGCAGAGTCCATGTAAAGTGTTAGTACATTGGCTGTATTTCCCGACGCTTCATCGCGGATTTCATCATATGTTTCAGCACCTGCGGGTATCGCGATCAGCAGTATTGAGACCAGCAGTATAATTTTTATTCCCATTCTCATTGCGACACCTCCACAGACTGGTCACCGAACACATCGATACCAGTCAACCGCTGGAGTTCTACAAGTTCGATTAGGTAGTCCGTTTCGGCTCTCACGGTGGCCATCTGGAAATTCTGTACGACCATTCTGCTCTCGATTAATCCTGAGAAATTTATTTGCTCACCCTCGTACCATGTCTGGGAAAGGCCGGCAGCGGAAATCGCCTCCGGAAGAAGCACGTTACGATATAGCTCCACGAGACGTCCCTTGTTCTCAAGCTGCCAGTAGACCCTCTCGACATCTGCGTTAGCCTGGTTCGTTCTGTTCTCAAGGTTTGCGCTTGCAGCCTCTAGCTCCGCTTCGGCCTGATCGATCCTCGCGTCGTTTTTTCCATCCCAGATCGGGATGGTGACACCGAGCATGATCCCCCATGCGTCATCCCCATTGGTCTGCATGCCATCCGACAATGGTGACGTCCCGATGAAGTTGTACATCAGGCCGACAGAGTAGTCCGGATCGTCGAGAGAACGTGCGATTGACACGTTCAACTCGGCCATCTCGACTGAAACGCCGGCCATCTCAAGCTCGTGACGGTATTCGAGAACGCGTTCTCTCAGGGAATCAAGGTCGAAATGCACCGTCTCGAACCCGGGCAACATCACATCGCCAATTTCAGTGTCAGGATCGACACCAAGCAGCGATCTGAGCCTTGACTCTTCCGCGAAACGCAGCTCGAGGAGAAGCATCGATTCGTACTCGGCCTGTCCGAGCCTGGATTCAGCCGAATAGAGCTCTGATGCCCCTATTTCGTTCTGCGCGTAGCGAAGACTGCCAAATTCGACCAGTTGACCGAACAGGTCGGTGTTGATTTGGGCGATATCAAAAGCACGGTTGAGATACCCGAGCTCAAAATAAGACTCAATGACATCGGCGAGAACGTCGCGTACAGTCTGTTCGTACCTGACCTCGGCCATCCCGGCGCGTGTGAGAACCATGTCTCCCATAAGGTCGAGACGCCGTGGATTCGGGATCATCTGCATGAGCTGGACGCCGAAATCGTTCGAACCGTTACGGGTCTCAATGGG
>JAUWTM010000126.1 GCA_030614715.1 Planctomycetota bacterium | reverse complement strand
TGTGCCCTTGACGGGTGGTAATCCCGCGAGTACACTTACAGCAACAAATGTTACAGAATCACCAAATATTGACTGTCGTTGTAGTCGTGGTCGTTGTATCCCGGGCCGGCCCGTGAGCGTCCATACGCTCCGACGCGGGACCGGCCTTCAGTGAAAACGGAGGCCGTTTTTAATTTTCGGCCACCGGGGAGCAACCAGTATTCAACGACTATGACGAGGTGAGAGCAATGGCTCAGAAGACAAAGCAGAAGATCAAGACAAAGAAGATAAAGCCACTCGAAGGCCGTCCGTACGACCCCAAAGAGGTCGAGGCCGAGTGGTACGACATATGGGAGGGCATGGGAGCGTTCAAGCCCGAGTACAGCGGTCCGGGACGGAAATCCACCGGAAAACCGTGGTGCTGCATCATCCCCCCGCCGAACATCACCGACCAGCTTCACATGGGTCACGGGCTGAACTTCACGCTTCAGGATCTCGTGACGCGAATCCGCCGGATGGAGGGCTTCGACGTGCTGTGGCTGCCGGGGATCGACCATGCGGGCATTGCCACGCAGGTGCAGGTCGAGAAAGCACTCAAGGCCGAGGGCACGAGCCGCGAGGAAGTCGGCTACGATAAATTCCTCGAACGCGCGTGGAAATGGAAAGAGGAAAAGGGCGGCCGGATACTCGACCAGATCCGTGAGCTTGGCAGTTCCTGCGACTGGGACCGTCTCAGGTTCACGCTTGACCCCGGTCCGTCGCGTGGCGTCCTGACAGCTTTCCAGCAGCTTTATGAAAAGGGCTACATCTACCGGGATTACCGTATGGTGAACTGGTCGCCTGCCCTCCAGAGCGCGATCAGCGACCTTGAGGTTATCTACGAGGACGAACAGGGCGCGTTTTACTACATAAATTACCCGCTCAAGGATGGAACCGGGCACATTCAGGTTGCGACGACCCGTCCGGAGACGATGCTGGCGGATACAGCGGTCGCGGTGCATCCGGATGACGAGCGTTACGAGGAAATGATCGGTAAAACCGTCATCCAGCCGCTTTCGAAAGTGGAAATGCCGGTTATCGCGGATAAATATGTCGACATGGCGCTCGGAACCGGTGCATTGAAGATCACACCGGCTCACGACCCGAACGACTACGAGGTCGGGAAACGTCACGACCTCGAAATGCCAAACATGCTGAATCCGGACGGCACGCTGAACGATCACTACCCGCCGTACGAGGGTATGGATGTACTTGAAGCACGGAAACTGGCAATCAAGGAACTGACCGATGGCGGATTCCTGGTGAAAACCGAGGAGATCACTCATCCGGTCGGTCACTGCCAGCGATCGAGGTGCATCGTCGAGCCTATGCTGTCGGAGCAATGGTTCTGCCGCATGGATGAGCTGGTGCTTCCAGCGATTGAAGCGGTCGGACCGCTCGACGCGCCTGAATCTGAGAAGTTCGACTGCACGTTCTATGCACCAAGATGGAAGAAGGTCTACAACGACTGGTTGAATCCCGAGACAATCCAGCCGTGGTGCATCTCAAGACAGCTCTGGTGGGGTCACAGGATACCCGCCTGGTATTGTAATGAATGCAAAGCCGTGATGGTGTCACTCGACCCGGTCGATAAGTGCACCGAATGCAAGTCGGACAACATAAAGCAGGACCCCGACGTCCTCGACACATGGTTCTCATCGTGGCTCTGGCCGTTGACCACTCTCGGATGGCCGGAGGAAACGGACGATCTGAAGAAATTCTATCCGACCGATTTCCTTCTCACCGCCTACGACATCATTTTCTTCTGGGTGGCGAGGATGGTCATCGCAGGCTACGAATTTCTCGATGCGACACCGTTCTGGGAGGTCGTCTACACCGGCCTTATCCGCGACGAGCACGGTAAGAAGATGTCGAAATCAGCCGGTAACGCGGTCGATCCGCTCATTCTCATCGACGAGTACGGTCGCGACGCGCTCCGTTACACGCTCACGCATCTATCGTTCAGCGGAAGCCAGGACATCAACCTGACTCCAACCCGTCTGCAGGGCTCGCGGTATTTCATGAACAAGATGTGGAACGTCGCGAAGTACACCATCGGGCAGCTTGGCGACGATTTCACACCGACACCGCTTGTCGAGTTGTTTAAATATCCGACACTGACCCTTCCGGACAGGTGGTTATTGTCGAAACTGACCGCGTGCGTTCAGGATATCGAGAAGGAGATGTCGATCTACGACTTCGGGCAGTACGCGAGCACGCTTTACAGCCTCGTCTGGGACGATTTCTGCGACTGGTACGTCGAGATCTCGAAGTTCCACCTCGGCGAGGGTGAGGCCGCGGAGCGCAAGCAGCTAGTCAGGAGCATCCTGTATCACACGCTTGAGACCATATTTAAGCTGATGCACCCGATCTCGCCGTACATCACGGAGGAACTGCACGCGGCGATTCATGTCGACGGTCCAGTCAACGCGGAATATGTCCCGCTGATAGTCGAGTCGTGGCCCGGGCAGATTTTCAAGGGTATCGAGAGGGATACCGAAATCGAAAAGTCGTTCGACACACTGATGGAGTTTGTCCGGTCGGCGAGGAACCTCAGGAAGTCGGTCGGGCTTGCGGATTCGAAAAAGGTTCCCGAGATCATGATCTACACAGCGGACGCAGGACTGTCTGAGCTGCTCACCGGAACCGAGCAGGATCTGTGCGGGCTCATTAAAGCCGGTCGTATAGTTCACCTGGACGCCGGCATTGCTCCTGAGAACTCGATATCGAGCGAGATTCCCAGCGGTGGGATCACGGTTTACCTTCCCATCGGGGAATCGATCGATCTTACAAAGGAGATCGAACGTCTGGAGAAGGAGATCGAGAAGAAGAGCCAGTACGCGAAGAGCGTGTCGAAGAAGCTGAACAACCCGGGATTTGTCGATAACGCGCCCGCTAAGGTAATGGAGAAGGAACGCGAGAAGCTCGATGAGGCAAACCAGCTGATCGGGGAGTTAGAGAGTCGATTATCGATGTTCAAAGGGGCGGTCGATGGATGAGGTTGAGGTTCATAGGAATAAACACGGGACGTGAGCAATCGCGTCCCTTTTTTTTTATAAGTAACGGTATCGAGTTCTGTGTAGGCTTAGGGTGAGTTGAGTGCAAACCTGAAATACTTACATTTCATTCTGGTACGTTAATCCCGAGGCTTCGGAGTTTATCAAATGCCTCATTGATATTTTGTTTTAATTTATCCTCAGCATAAAAAGGTTCATACCGGAATTCTGGTTCTGGCTCATATTCAAAGAGTTGGCACCATAGATATTCGAGAACCTTGAAGATTTCAGGCCCTATATCCCGAGGTCGAACAGGACCGAACCTATGCATGAAATCAGATAAACTTTTATCCCATTCAGGTTCGAAGTTCCTGACTTTTACTAGGAGGTTGATTAGTTCAGTCAGTAAGTCCATTATGCGCTACTGATAAATAGCCGCTGCCGGGGATGCCGGTTTGGATCTCGTGCGGGATGTCGCAGATCCCATTACAGTTCAGCCCATCTTAAAATCCTAGGATCTGTTATTGGCTCATTGACTCGTAAGGTCTGCACTGCGATTTCCAATAACTCCTTTGCTTCATCAACACTGATTGGAGGCTTAGGTCCAATCGGATGAGGCAATCCGCTATATACAGAGTTAGCCCAATGGTCCACAAGATTATATAATGCTAAAGGAACCTCGTTACCCGGGTTCTTCCGATTTTTATAGAAATCCGGAATTGCTTCTTCAATGGCACTTGCAGGATTAAAGTCCACGTGACCCAAATTCGCAGCACTTTCAAGGGCCTCTGTTAATACTTTTAAGAATACGGCTCTGATTTCAGCTGGTTCCATATCAAAGCCTGGCTCTGAAACAATGTGGCTGGGTTCTACACCTCTTATGACAGAAACATATACCAACAAACCAGCCGCTATAGAAATCCCTCCAGCTATTGAATAATACAAATAATAAAAGTAAAACTCGGATGGTTCTAAATGTAAATCAGATAGAAATATCAATAATGACAGACAGAACCAAAGCAATACAGTTAACCATATGCATGCTAACCTTCTTTGGGTTGGCTCGGTCGAAACTCCCAGAAATACAAAAACATAGGAAGAGAACATATATACAAGAAAGAGCGCGAAGACGCTGGAAGGATTTGTTTCAACATGCTGCTGGTGACCAATCCAAAACGCTCGCAGAATTAAAAATGCTAATCCTCCTCCGAGGATACTCGCGATTGGTGAAAGAAGTTTCCTTTGGGATTGGCTGATTCCCACCAATGCATTTTCAATTACATGAATCAGTACTCTAGAACGAGCTATAAAAGTGCCAAATAGGATCCATAGCAATATATGGATAGCATGGAACGCATTTAACATTCTAAATTCTCCAATTTATTCCCTTCATCATCGTTATGCTTATGTAATCCAAGTACGTATTCTATTATTATAACATTATTTAATCGACTGACTCTATAGAAATGGCAGGGAGAAGCCTGGTTGATGGACAATGAAAAAAAACCCCGGTGCCACCCCGGGGTTATGTAAAACATGTCGGGTCGTAAAGCCCGACTCACGGCCTATAAATTGATTTTTTAATTATGGCAGCCACGGTGGTCCGGAGATCCCATAACAGGTTAAATGCAACCAGTCGGTCTCAGTGTTACCATCCCTGTCGACAACCATAACGGTACACGTGTAATCACCGGGATCCATGTAGGCGTGCGCGACTGTATGTCCGCCCTGGGAATCACTGCCATCCCCGAAATCCCAGAGAACATCGTATGGCGGGTAGCCACCGGTTATGATTGCATCGAATCCTACCGACAGCGGTACAGGGCCTTTCATCTGGCTGACCCTTGCCTCGACGTGGAGCTGGATAAACTCAAAAGAGCCGTATACACCGGGGCCGTACGTGCTGATAGTCGCATGCATGCCGTCGGTCCAGATCGGCGCGTTGCCGTAGCTCTCCCAGATCTGGTCGGTGGTCAGCTTGTATCCCTTGCTCATAATGCCGGGCGATCTGGAGTCGGCAAGCCTGAACCTGATGGTGACGGGTTGCTCGAACATGACGTCGTCCCCGACAATCTCAAACGTCCCGAGCCTGACAAGGACCGGACCGGTCGGAAGCAGCGGGATATTGGGCGGGAAGCCCCGAACCTGGAAATTGTAAACCTCACCTTCGGGGACAGCACCCGGAGGGGCTGTAATGTATAACCCGATATCCGCGAAAGTAAACGTCCCGCCGGTCTCCGAAATGGTCAATGTTCGCCATTCGGTCGGGCTGGCGGACGGTGATGACGGATTTGAATAAGTGCCCCCGTTACAGCTCACCAATGTGAGGGTGAGGATCATGAGGGCTATGGCCACGAGTTGCCATGAGTTTCGCATTTTGTCGAACCTCCAAATAGGCGTCCTTTAACTCGTATTAATATCATTAAAGGACAGTTAATAATGTACCGATTAGGGGGGAAATTGGAGGGTGTATTTGGTCGTAATGCGTCGCATTGCCATGCGCCGTTACGGGAAATCGGGAGGTTGGACGCACTGCCGTGCTGTGCTACGGGAGCCGTGCGGTTGTACGGGAAATTCATTATATAATGACAGGAAATCAGGTATTAATTATGGGGAATCGGGAATTAATTGTGGGGATTCAGGCGCCTTCGGCATTCTGGCCGCGTTTGAGGAGGAGACGGACTAATTCCACTTCCCTGATGCTTGCTTCCGCGATCCGGGCAATCTCCTCGACAGATGCCCCACCCTTGAGTAGTTCAACAATTCGCCTGTTCTTGTCGACTTCCACGCCTTTCCCGAGGCTTTCTCCGGCTTCAATAGCGAAAAGGATGCCGCGTTCCTCCAGAGCTTTAACCCTTTCATTATTTAGAAGGCCTTCCAGCCTTGCCGACAGGGTCTCAGCGTCGCGCTTGAGGGTATCGAGTTTATCGATCCGCTTATCAAGACCCGTGGTGATCCTGTCATAATCGACACCGAGATCGTCGCGGGTGTCCCTCACCATATCGTGAAGTTCCTTGAGAGAAGCGCCATCGGCAAGTTCCCTGCGTATCGCGCGGGCATCGCGAAGGAACCTGTTGCCCATGTACAGTAATACGATAACAATGACTCCGAGGAGGATCGCAGAAATCTCCATTTATTCAGACCTTTTCAATTTTTTCGAATCAAGGCCGGAATCCAATTAAACATCATGGTCCGGCATCTCTACCTGGAGGACCTTCCCGGTTCCCCGTACAAGGCCGATGATTATAGCATACCGGGCGGATTTCGAGGCATGTTTATCAGGTGAATCATGTAAATATGTGAGGAGTTTTCGGGATTTAGCATCATAGACCCGTCTTTCAACATGGGAAAGATCGATATCCCGGTACACGGCGGCCATCTCGAGGTCCCGTCCGGGGTCTTGACCGAGCTCCTCGTCAGCCTTCCTCCTGAGCAGGTCCCAGCACTCAATGATGAAGTCCTTACCGAGCTCAGCCCATGGCGTGGGATCGACATCAACCGGCTTTCCGGTGATCAGGTCGAGATTGGAGTGAACCCGGACTTGTCGCGCGATATCAACCTGATGGACTCTCACCTGCTTAATTCGTTCAGGAAGTCCGGGTTTAACTTCAGGTCGGTTAAACCTGATAATGTCCAGCAGACCGGCGACACTTGACGGAATCAGGATTTGTACGGCACGCATGGGAGGGTCATCAAAGCCGCACGGCACGCTGTTCTGGGATGCCACACCAATATCCACGATTCCACCGGTACGTGGATTGATGTTCATCCGTCCGGGAATGTGCCTTTGTCGTGTTTTTATCGTTTGTGGTTCCGAGATTGGAACCGCGCGGATAACATAACGTATCCGGGCAGGATGACCCTTTAAGAAGTAATTTAACTGAAGTGGTCTGCCAAAATCGGGCGGCGGGACTTCCCTGGATGAGGGATAATCGATCAGCCTGAACTCCTTCACCTTTATTCCGGTAAAAATGCGATTCAGCGCAGCCCAGGCGTCATCGAATACGTCTTTCAGTCCCTGGTGGTCTGACATATCTCGCTCAACGCCTCTCCCACCCGTTCCAGCGGCTCGGTGAAATCAAGTTCCGTTGTAAGCGATGCAAGCTCACCGGCAATTTTTTCAGTCTCGGCTTCGTTGGCAGCGTTAAAAGCCAGCGTGGTCGGCTGGCCTGCGGATGTCACCTGCAGGAGGATTTTTCCGACCTCCTCGACAAGGTACTCACCCGCCGCGGAAAGCGGCTGATGCGCACCATTTGACACAACCACAAAACGACCGTTGGCAGGGCCTTCGAGCTCGAGCAGCACCGGGTCGGCAGTGAATATCCAGTCGACCTTCGAGTTGGCCGCTTTGAGAAGCGTGCCCGCGATGGCGTCGAGTACAAGGTAACGCTTCAGTGCACCACCGTAGATGAGTTTCTGGAGCCGTGTCGGCCTTATTGGGTCGACGTATCGGAAGTCGACGGGAAGACCGTGACGGTCGGTGATCAGCAGACCACCGGTCCAGCTGTCATCGTCGACTGCCCTTGATATAAGGTATGCAAGCAGCACGTCGGGAACTCCTTCAATTCGATCTCATCTAACCCGAAAACGTCGGAGCATGGCGCTCCAGAATTAGTATCGCGGCTGGGGATGTGGGGGTTATTAATGGGGTTGAATGAAAGGACACATGACCGGGGTCGGTCATGTGACAGGTAATCACGTGCGGGACGCACGTGCTACATAAGGGACGCACGTGCTACGTATCTAACGCACGTGCGGGACGCTCGGGCTATAAAAGGGACGTGCGTGTTATTCAGTTAAGGTCATGGTCAGGTCGACGCGATCTCCATCGCGCATGACGGTAATCGTTACCTCTTCATCAAGTTCCATTCGACGGATTTTTTCAGAGAGAAGGGTAATTTCGGTTACTTTCTCGCCGTCCATCTCGATGATGATGTCACCGTCATCGTAAAATCTGTACTGACGGAACCGGTCGTGGAGCGTGACAAGGTTAGAGCCACCCAGCAGACCTGCCTCATCTGCGCCGGAGCCGGATGTAACCTCCTGTATGAGAACACCATAACCGACATCCAGGCCGAGTGCCTCCGCAAGATTCGGGTAAACAGTAAAGCCGTTGAAGCCCAGCGAAGGTCGACGGATGCGTCCGTACTGGATCAGGTCGTCGGCCACACCCTTGGCGGCGTTGATCGGGATCGCAAATCCGATACCATGACTTCCACCCGACTGGGAGAAAATAACAGTGTTGATGCCGATGACCTTGCCGGCTGAATCGATCAGCGGACCACCCGAGTTCCCGGGATTGATGCTCGCATCGGTCTGGATCATGTTTTCGAAGCTTGTTTCACTCGTTGTCAACGGCCGGTTAAGCGCTGAAATGACCCCGACAGTCACGGTTGAGTCCAGCCCGAACGGATTTCCGATGGCGATAGCACGCTGCCCAACCTGGAGCGAGTCAGAGTCACCCATAGATGCGACCCATTCAGGTGGAATATCCAGATCGTTGATATGCAGGACGGCCATGTCCGTCATCTGGTCGGTACCGACAAGGTCGGCAGTGTATTCGTCACCGTTCCAGAGCCTGACAGTGATCTCCTGCGCACCAGCAACGACGTGATTATTCGTCAGGATGTAGCCATCCTCGGAGATGATAAATCCCGAGCCCAGACCCTCCTGCGGAACCACCTGGAAGAAAAAATTACGGTAATACTGGATCGTGCTGACGTGGACAACCGACGGTGACAATGTCTGGAATACGTTTGTGACCGCAGCTTCCTCGGGGTCCAGCAGGAATGATCCATTGATGCCTGGAGCCTCGCCCGTCCTGATGTTGTCACCGGCCGGAGTAAACGTCGCAGGGTTCACCTCGATAGCAGGAGCGTTGACGGTCTGTGCTGCGTAGCTGGCAAGTCGGGTCTCGATTTCGGAATTCAGGTTACTACCCAGCACGTTGTAGGCGAGTAACGCACCGACTGCGGCTCCAATGACAGCGGAGATGAGTACAATGATGGGTATGGAGATTCTGGACATGGTCTGTTTCCTCAACGCGGTGTTTCCGCGATAATCACATATTTCACCGTGGTCATTTTGATACCCGGTAAGAGTATAAGCGAAATGCCCCTTCAGTAAAGACATGTAATAATGATGCAAATTCCTTCCGTTCGGTTCGATTCATTTAAAACAATATCGTTGCAACCCTAAAGAAAAAAAACCCCTTTCGGGGGGAGTTGTCAGGATAATCCCGCCGATTTTAATCCTTTTTCTTCCGTACCTTCCTCGACTTCTGCTCATCCTCGCGCTTCTTGACGAACTCAAGCACCTGGCTGAGCTTGAAACGTCGCTGCATACCCGGAGTCCTGAGGCATGCAAGCTGATTTTGATTCGTGTAACGCCGTACGGTGGTTTTGCACACTCCGATAAGGGTAGCTGCTTCCTCGAGGCTGATCACGGGATCGAGTAATTTCTCGATCAGCTCTTCCCTGTCGACACGCGATCTCCTTGTAAGACGCTGGCGGGAAACGACCTGGTGTTCACTGACAGATCCGAACAGCTCGAGTTCACCGTCGGAACCCTTCTTTGAGTTCTTTTTACCTTTTTTCTTTTTGGATCTGGTTTTATCCTTGACTGGATCTTTAATTACTTCGACCTGTGATTTTTCAGGCTCATCCGTTACAACGGGTGTCAAACCGGCTTCCTCAACCGTGGATGGATCGTCAGATGCAGGGACAGGCTCGATATAGTCCTCGACCGGGCTGATCCCGGAATCGAAGAGGTCCGGACTGTTCAGCGGCTTGATATTTTTGTAATCGTTTACCGTGAAAGGTCGGACGGTGGAGCCGATCGTGTCATCGCTGACCTGGAGAGCTTCCTCGCGTGGGACTCCGGGGACCGGCGGCTGTCGACCTTCGGATACTTCCCGGGCAGCCTCGGGCTCCAGTGCAGGTTCCTCGGAGGTTTCCGACTGTCTCCGGGCATTAAACTTTACCTCAACGACGTTACCACCAGATTTCTGTCGGAGACGCTGGGTTTCGCGTTTAATGTACTTCTGCCATTCGTCCCACGAGCGATTCTGGTCACTGCTCTTTCCCCATTTTTTTCTGGATGAACCCATAATGGTCGTCTGTATAATGTGAACCGTGTAGTTAACCCCGGTTACTGCTTACCGGAAGAACCAAACAAAGCGTCGACGTCGCGCTCCAACGGATCGCGCTGCGCAGCCGGTATAGAACACACCTTCTCAAGGTCAAGCTCTTCAAAATCACACTGAAGGATACGTCCCCCACACTCACCCAGACGTTTGGTCTCTTCAGCGATGTACTCTCTTAAACGTCTAAGTTTATCCTCAGAAAGTTTATCATTCATAACTATTCCACCCGTGACCTCCGGGTCTCAACCCCAGTTAAGTATTGTACACAATGATATTTCCATACGCAATGATCAGGATAACCTGTAAGGGGTTGTACAGAGTACAATATCAGCTACTGAACGTAAACAAGGTCGGCGATCACCGGCAGATGGTCTGAAACAGCCCTCGGTCCAGTCCACGCGTTGACGGACTGGAAGTCAGGTGTGTGCCAGATATAGTCGATGCGAACAAAGGGTAAAAATTTACCGATGAACCGGTTGTTTGCAGGCCAGGTCGACCCGAAACCCCATCCGGTGTCGCGGAATGCATCATGCAAGCCTTCGTTGGTGAGCAGATCGTAGTCCGGGGATTGATCTGAAATGTTGAAATCACCCATCAGGAGTACAGGTCCGGCATCCGATGTCATTCGTATTAGAGCAATGATCTCGTCGCGGGAGCGAGACTCGTAAACCGGTCGAGACATTGCAATCGGTGGCGGTGGGTGCACGCTGAAAACAGTGATTTCCAAACCATTAACATCAACAACCGCCTTCGTGTTACAGAGAATACCCGCGTCTGTCTTGAAAATAACATCGTCGCTGACAGGGTACTTACTTAGAAGACCTGTTCCCGAGATGCCATCCGGGAAAAGGATCTGGTACGGGTACATGTCTGACAATTGAGCTTCAATGGCGGCTTCGCTATCCAGGCTAACCTCCTGCAGAGCGATGATATCAGCCCCCGAGTTACGGATCAGATCGATTTGAGCCTGACGGTCGGCCTGTAATATCCCGAACAGGTTCCATGTCATCACTCTCAGATGAGTGCAGGAACCCGGTGCGCCGGGATCGCATGTGTGTTCAGGTGCGAAACTTGGCAGGAACAGACCGCCGAAGAGGATCAGAAAAACGAGGGCTGGAATGCCCCATAACACAGAGTCACGCCATCTGCGTTTTATCAGCATAAAGGTGAGAATCGGCAGCGACGGAAGCAGAAGCCAGTGAATCAGGTTGCTTAGCAGTTCGACAAACCAGAGGCGTCGGGGGAAGAACATCAGCAGGAGTAGGAGAATTAATACCAGTGCACAAAAATCCAGAAATGAGAGTTTCCAGGATAGAACCGATTTAACAGGATTCTCAGGAGTGGGTTGTTTTGTTTCTGGTTGACTCATTGATTAATACGCAATCAGGATGATTCCGTTCCGGCCGACAAGATGTCGCCCCTCCCATATGACAAGGATGTCGAATTTACTTAACCAGTTTCTTAAGTTTACCACTACCGGGGAATTTCTGAGCAGTGATGTTGACACCATTTGTGATGGTGAAACGTGCGTGGTCGTTCAATGCGTCTGCGAATTTAAGCAGGAATTCATCGTCCGGTTTGAATCCCTTCTCCCAGTGCACCGATTTCACTTCAAGATGATCTTTCTTTTTATCACGTGCAAGATCGGTACGTCCCACAAGGTCAAAGCCGTACAGAATCGGAAGTGAGTAATAGCCCCATCTGCGTTTTACTGGCGGGTGATAGATCTCGAATTTCGGCTCGAAATCGAAAATATGCCGGATCGGTTTGCTGTCCCAGAGAAATGAGTCCAGTGGTGCAAGGAGCCTTACGTATTTTTCACTCTTTACACCCCTGCCCAGATATTTTTTATCCTCCTTCAGGATAAGGTACTCACCTTTAAGACCCTCTATTGTTACCTGCTGGATGATCCCATCGTCCAGGAAGTAATTCTGATACTCCTTCCACGAGATGTTAAGCCTGTCCCACGATTCGCTCGTGGTCTTAGTCGTACGCATCAATCTCATGGCATTCAGCCTGTCCAGCAGCATCTTCTTCCTGAAATCGGATTCCGTAACATCATTTCCCGACCACGGGATGATTCTCTCGGCGAGGTCGAAGTACCTGATACGCCGCTTGCGATGGCTGATCATCACGTCGCCGACATCCCAGAGACATTCGAGCATACGTCTTGCGAGACGGTCCGTGCCCATCCACCAGGAACTGACTCTACGGTTGTCAGAGAAGTCGGTCGAGGTCATCGGACCGGTCTTTTTTATCTCATCGAGTATGTGTTTGACAGTTTTGCGATGCTCTTTAAAGAACGCCTTGTGCTCCACACGTTTCACTTTCATTCTGTATTCATAAAACGGTTTGCTCTCTCGTGGGAGGATACTGAGGCATTTCGACCAGTACTCAAATCCCTCGTGCTTCTTACCGTACAGGAATTCAGACAGATGCTCCGGTGAAAAATTCTCTATGCGTGAGGCAAGTGCGATCTCCTGACTTGTACCGCATACGTCGATGCTGTCGACCTGCACGACCTGAAAGCGTTTGAGCAGTTTGCGCATGGACGCCACCCCAGGTTTGAGCTTCGGGCCGTCCATGAGGTGTGAGCGAATGAGGAAATTACGTGTTTCGTCTTTTGAGAGTTCAATTGGTTTCATTGTCATATGAGAGTGAAGCATAATACAAAATGGCTTGAATTACCCTAATGATAAATTCCTCCGTAGCGGGGCCAGGCCAAGAGTCGCAATTACTACCAGGGCCAATTGGACCCGAAGCAGTTGCCAAAGACCCAACGGGGCAATGTGCTTTTTT
>JAUWTM010000167.1 GCA_030614715.1 Planctomycetota bacterium | reverse complement strand
GACAGGCTACTGGACGGATAAAACTGCTGCAGAGCGTGTTGTACATGATGTCAAACCCTGGCGACCCGGATCGAGAGCGCCGATAGATCCGTCCATGCAGCCCGTGGAGCCTGTCTGGGAATTCACGGAAACATGGAAGGTAATGGCGTGGGTCTTCGGGATGGTCGTACCTGTGGCGGTGATCTTCCCGATGTTCTTTATCTTTTTCAGCGGGGGAAATCTGGATGTTTTCAGATTAATATCCCTCAGCATTCCGATGCTCATTTTCAGCGTGGTTTTCATTTTCTTCTTCGGACGGAAAGCGATTCCTCACATGAGAATGAAGGTCTACCCGGACCGTATCGATATCTTCTGGGGCATTTTTTTCCCGCTTAAATTTACTATTGATGTCAGCAGCATAGAGGCAGTGCAGGTGACAATGTACGATCCGCAGGCATCGTTCGGAACTGCGTACGGTGTAGCTCACGGGAAGGAAGACTGGCTCGGATGGGTTGGAATTTTAGTCGTCGTCAATAATCGCGGCCTGGCGATCATGTCAGGCGAGAAAAGTTACATAATCGGCTGCACCGACCCTGAGAAGCTTTCACTGGAACTGAAACAGGCACTTGGCGGGCAGGAGATTGAGATAGCGTCGGAGGAGTCGTATTATTAATTACTGGTAGTAGTTATGCCGTACCCGGAGGATGTAAGTGCAACCGGTGTATGAGTGCAAATTGAGATGGAGACTAGGGTGGGAGTGGCTCCTGTACGCTCTTTTCTTTTTTACCGTAGTTTTAATAACCAGCCGTTGGCATGCTTTTTCTCTGGTTTGGCTTATATTTGCTATCGGAACGGTCCTGTACTTTCTTTATTCAATTTTTACGGAACCTAGCGCGGTGTATTTCTATGAAGATGAAGTCGTAATCTGCTACGGTTTCTTCAAAACTATTAAGCACAGGATTATGAATAGTGAGGTTACCAGAATCTGTGATGCATCGGGATGGGATCTGATCGAGCGTCACACGTGGGCACCCAGTCGGTCTCAAAGGTTTACAACTAGAAATGATGAATCTGTGCTTGGACTTGAGACCGCTGATGGACGATATCTTGTGGAATGCCATGATCCGCAGGATGCGTTCCGAAAGATAGAACACTTATTTGAGAAGGGTGTAATTGATAAAGCCGTAAGCGTGTTCCCCGACCGGACGCTCCGTATCGAAAGCGAATCCCACAACGGACCTCAGGACACATCCGAAAGTACAGGGACTGGTGAGCACCTGTTAGTCCGCAAACCATCGGAAAAAGTTGCAATTGAGAATGGACCGATTCATGTAATCGAGCAAAAATCTCCCAGGAATGTTTTCTGGCTGAGGTCCGGCATGATTGCACTAATGTACTCAAGTATTTTTACAAATATTAGTTGCAGGACGCTTGATATAAGCGCAGAGGGAATGACCTGGACTTACGCTGATTATCCGGAGCTCATTTCAGTTTTTCTCTTAACATTCATTATCATTTTTATTGGCACATTGACCTACTATCATTTTTTCAACTCGAGCATTAAGTTAACTATCCTCAGCGATCGAATTAATCTGTTGACTTACAGCGGTCCGGTGAAGATGTACAATCTGGATCTCAATCTCAATGACCTGGAATCTATCAGGACTGCCCAACTGGATGCGAGACTGGATTTTAACCCATACGCATATGGCAAGGAGGTAAAGGGGAAATGGAGGGGATGGATAAGCTTCCCGGTTATTTCTGATAACCGGGGACTTGCGTTCAGTACGAAAAGAGGGAATGTAGTGGTACCGCTTAATAATCCTGTGGACGTTCTGGATCAGGTCCGGGACGCATTGCTGAAATTACCGAATGTCGAACTGGTCAATGAGATTAATCCTGCATCTTCCTGAGAAGGTAGAACATCCCGATCGCTCCACCTGTAAAGAATGGGAACAGACCCATGAGGATCGCGATGATTCTGTATTGAATCGTCGGGTCAGATCTGCTTAATGAATGCGCGAACGCCGCAAGGGAGAACACCACGCAAGTAATAGCTAGTGTAAGGAAGGCCTGGAACAATCTGGAGAATAGGAGCCTCTTAAAATTCAAGTTGATCTCACCATTTGCCGTAGAAGTATCGCGCGGTGATACCGAACAGCGGCATCAGCGCGAGGAACGCGATGCCAAGCTTAACCGATTCCGACGGGTCACGTCCACCGCCCGCTTCGAAAAATGAGACGATCGCAAAGGTCAGGCAAAGAAGTGCAAGAGCGATGAAAATTATGAACACCAGACGCAGCGCTTGACCCTTCAGGTTCAGCCTTGGAAGTTCTCTATCGAGGTTCTCCTGCATCTTTTCCAGCATAAAAACCACCTCCAGATGCTGCTAATGCAACACCTGTACGGATACAGACCGTTACACAATTAGAATCCGTTTATTAAACAGAGTCCGTATTAATAAGTCTGATAGAGAACGAAGCTGTCGACAGTGATTTGCGCATGCAGGCGGGCGTACGTATCATAGGTGTGAAATCCGATGGCTCAAGGGTGACGAAATGACATCTGACCGCAAGCTTGTCGGTGCGATCCTCGCAGCAGGAAAAGGCTCCCGTCTCCAGCCGCTGTCCGAGGCGTACCCGAAACCGCTTCTACCCATCTGCAACAAGCCGATAGTCGGCTACCAGCTCGATTTCATGCGTGAGCTCGGTATCACGGAAGTCCACATGGTTGTCGGTACGCTTGGGGAGATGTTCGAAAGGCAGCTTGGCGACGGTTCCTCCTACGGTGTAAAAATCAACTACCTGAAGCAGGAGTCGCAGCTTGGGATCGCGCACGCGGTCATGAAGTTGGAACAGTATATTTCGTCGCCGTTCATGCTTTTCCTGGGGGACATTTTCATTATCTCGAACACGCTCGATGACATGATCGCGAAATGGAACGACAACAGCTGCGATGCAGTTCTGGCGGTCAAGAAGGACACCCCGGACAACATAAAGCGCAATTTCTCGGTCGACCTGGAAAATTCGGGTCGGGTTGTAAGAGTGATCGAGAAGCCAAGGTATCCCGGGAACGATCTTAAGGGCTGCGGGATTTATCTATTCGACGTGAGCATATTTGACGCGATCCGAAGAACTCCGCGAACAGCGATGCGTGACGAGTACGAGATCACGGAATCGATCCAGATCTACATCGAGGACGGTCACCCGGTGTACGTCAGTCACGCGCTGGAGGATGATATCAACATCACGTTCCCCGAGGACATGATCGACTGCTGCATCCGTGAGATGAAGCATCGTGGCGTGGACAAGGTCGTGGGAGAGGACGCGTTCTTCAGGGGGAACCCGGAAGTGAAATGGTCGGTGATCGGTGACAACGCGATCATTGACGGTGACGGTCCGATCGAGGAATGCGTGATCTTCCCGAACACGCGTGTGAAGCACAAGGGTCAGATTAAGCGGATGATAATTACCCCTGAGTACGAACTGGAGTTTTAGTTTTTAATCCCGCTATAACCAGCAGCCTGCAAACGAATGAAAGACGCTGTGCAACTAACATCTCGTTAAGGGCTTGAGTGCGGCTGCATCCTAACCATTTAACCCGTCACGGGCTTCCTCGAGCAAGGCGCTGATTTCCGGGTCATCAGGATGAAGGTCAAGGGCTCTTTCCAGATCAGGTACTGCAAGTTCGAATTCTCCAACGAAAACGTAAAGAGAACCGCGGGAATAGAAAGCGAATGTGTCATAGGGATCAATATCGATAGCCTGTGAGTAGTCCTCGATTGCCGCATCAAGATCATCCAGGTTAATATGGCAATAGGCACGGTTATGGATGGCTGAAATATTATGAGGTTCAAGCTCGAGAGCGGTGTTGCAATCATGGATTGCCAGGTTATATTCGCCGATAACGAGGAAGGCTCTGCCGCGATTGTAGTAGGCATCAGCGTAATCATTCTCGATCTGGATAGCATATGAATAATCCTCGATCCCTGCCTCAAAGTCACCGAGTTCCGCACTCGCCATGCCCCGGAACATCCAGGCGTCAGGATATCCGGGCTCAATTTCAATAATTTCATTGCACAGGCTGTAAACGTTGCGCCATTGACCGGTTTCGCCATAGCTGTACACCTCCTGCATCAGATCGGCGATTTCCGGAATAGAACTTGGTTCCCTCGAAGCTGGGGAATTCAGTAATGTATATGCTTCACGGATGAGGGTTTCCTCCGACAGGAAGGCTGGATCGAGTTCACAGGCGTACTCCATGTCGGCGATAGCCGGCTCGTACTGACTGCTATCCAGATAAGCAAGACCTCGCGTAAAGTATTTCAAAGCGGATTCCGGGTCGAGTTCAATGGCCGATGTGAAATTTTCTATCGCCATTTCGAAATCATTCAGGGCATAGTAACTGTTTCCGCGGATAAAGTATGCCTGGTGACATTCAGCATCCAGTTCAATAATTACATCGCACAAATCGATCGCGTCTTCATACTGGTCGGCGGATAACATTTCCTGGCTTTCTGCTACCAGTTCCTCAATGTTTTCTCCTGTGTTTTCCTGAGTATTTACATTAGCGTTATCACCTGTGCTTACGGCCTGCGAGCAGCCAATAAGTAGGATGGCAAGAACACAAATTCCGAGCATGGTGTTTCTGATAAATGTCATCATTGACCTCCGTTACATGCAGATAGCGACAGGTAGTATGCCTGATATTATAACCCGTTTTCTATCGAATACTTACAATCCCTGTTCCGGAGGGTCGTTTTACACAGGATTAATGTAAATTACTACGGAACTGTTGAGCTGAATATGAATACTCAACTGCTTCTCAGATTCACTCTCACCTTACACTGCTCCTCGAGAGCCGTCATGCCCGACGGTGTTATCGTCAGTGAGTCCTGCCCCGGAGTGTAGAATCCAAGATAGATCGCGAGTTTCTCGTCGTGATGTGACGAGTGCCGTGCCTTGCAGACCTCCACGTATCCTTTCTCGATAAGAAAATCGAGCGAGTCGGCAAATTCCGGGTCATGACGGATCTTCTCCGGGCTCGGGACCATCTCGGGGTGGTCCATTCCCTCGCACTCCTCGACAATTGACAGGATTTCAAACGCTGCGTAATTCATTTCAGTTCCTCCTTCGGTTCTGATAGATGGTTGCGGTTGAAAATTTACCGCAGTCCAATGACATAACGGCTGGGGGAGTCGGAAGCTGACATATTTGTGCATTATTTTTCAGGAATTTTCTGGAACAATCTCACTGGTCATACATCTTAATAATGAATGATCAAGCAGCTTCCGCCATGGTTGATATCGAGCATCATCTGGTTCGTTTACGGATGGTGGTTCTTCGGCTGGATAGCCTGGGGTGTCGGGCTTGCCCTTGTTGTGAGCTGGCGAATTATAAGCCGGGTCTACGTATTGCATTACAGGAAGAAGCGTGAACTGATCCGTGATCTGGCTCGATATGATCTGGATCCCGCGATTGTAAAAGAGCTGGATGACAGCATCAAATCGCATTAAATTGAACTTAATCCCCCACACTCTGTCCTATTATGTGATATATTTAACCTAGGTAAAGCATTTTAGTGATTCCGGTCCGTTCTCCTAGCTTGGTTAGCGCGAAGTAAGTCTTGAATTCCAGAGTGTCTTCAGTCTTGAACAGACCGTCTAATCATATTTCTAAACGCTTTACGATCATCACACCTGTGATGATCCAATCCCCCCGGACCCTCCCCGGGGGTTTTTGTTCACTCCCACTCAGGCCTGAGAATCGATCCTCAACAGCAGCAGCTTATTCCTTTCGATGTCGACCAGGCAGAGCCGTCCAAGGTCTGTGATCCTGAGGTTCTCAAGGTAAGGCTCGAAAAAGCCGAGGGTGATCGCGATTCTTTCGAGCTCAGCCGTTACGTGGTCCGGACGGCACACTTTGACGAAACCGTTGTCAAGAAGAGAATCGAGCGCGTCCGACATCCCGGCATCCATCCTGAGCTTCCACGGGACAGGGATCATCTCACGATGCCCGGTTATCTCGCACTCGTTGATCAGGTCAAGCAACTCGTATGCACGGTTGTCCATCATGTTTACCCCAGCGGTTAGATAGAGTTCTGGTTACTTCAATTTATAAACGATTGGGGGAGCTAAAAGCTGACATTAAAAAACTTGATTTTGTTAAAAATCTGCACTTAAACGATTAAATTTCATAAATGTTTTAATTAAATTAAATGCAAATGAATCTGGTTTAATCCCTAAAAAAAGTCCCGATTAACCGGGACTTGAATCTTCCATTGTTACGGATGTCAGCTCGTTACTACCTTGCTTTTTCCCGCCTTACGCTTTCCTGCGCCATTTTCCAGAGCCTTTATCAGCTTCTCGATAAAGAACTCGTTCTCGTACTGACTGCCAATGCTGACCCTGGCGCACGTGGGCGAACCGAAGATCCATCCGGGCCTGATTATTACGCCCTCGCGCAGCAGGTATTCGTTGACCTGCCTTGTGTCATGGGTGAAATCGACCCAGATGAAGTTCCCCTGGGTCTCATTGTATTTCAGACCGAGTTTTTCGAACTCACCGTAGAGGTATTTGCGTCCGTCGATGACCATCCGCCTTGCCTTCTCCATGTGCTCCTTGTCCTTGAGGGCAGCGAGAACAGCAGCCTGTGCGAGTGAGTTGACTGAGAACTGGATCCTCAGGGTTTCGAGCATCTGCGCGAGGTCAGGATGCATTATTCCATAGCCGCACCGGATTCCAGCCAGCCCGAGTATTTTCGAGAAGGTCCTCAGGGTGATGAGATTTTCAACTCCGGACTTGAACAGCTCGATTCCATCACAGACGTCGTCATGATCCACGAACTGCTGGTACGCCTCATCGAGCACGATCAGTGAACGGCCATCCACATCGTTTATAAACTGCTTTACCGATGACCGAGATTCGTAGGAACCGGTCGGATTGTTGGGATTATCGACCCAGACTATCTTGGTTCGATCCGTGACGTTCTCGGCGAATTTTCGAAGGTCATTTTTGTAGTCCGGATGGCCGATGCCGATCTTTGTGCAGTCGTTCATCTGGCACATGATCTCGTAGATCATGAATGCCGGCTGCCCCATGATGGATTCATCGCCAGGTCCCAGGCATGCCTGTGCGAGCAGGTAAATTACTTCGACAGCACCGTTGCCTACTACAATTGTCTCAATTGGTATGTCGTGATACTCGGCAAGTGCGTTCTTCAGGTAAAAAACTGAATCCTCCGGATAGAGCCAGATATTTTTTGCCTCTTCGATAATTGCGTCTATTGCAAATGGGGACGGTCCAAGTGAATTTTCGTTCGATGCAAGCTTGACGATCTCACCCTCCAGTCCCAGTTCGCGCCTGACCTCGCCGATTGGTTTGCCCGGCACGTAAGGACGGACCTTTTTCAGGTGTGGATGGATAAAGTCAGTGATGTCAGCCATTAACAGAGCCCCCGTTGCATATTGTAAGGATGGATTAGCTATTTTAGCACTGTGAAGCGTGCGGTCAAGCATTAAGTAGTCTAATCCTCAATAATTAATGTTATAATTTCGATCCCTATGGTGGATATTCAGGAATCGACTAACCTTCAGGATGCCGGACCGGTAAGGATCCGGCCGGCCCTGGTCGAGGACGCCCGGAGAATCGTGGACTACCTCGGGACCATTCTTCAGGACCCGATGGCGTCGATAGCGGACCTCGATGAGATGATGCTTGATGTGCACCGCCAGCGTGAACACCTTCGACGGGTCAACTCTCACCCGGATGCATACGCCCTGATAGCTGAGTGTGGTGATAACGTGATTGGGTTCCTGTCGGCAGAGCCGGGAAGACGTCGAAAAATAAACCATGTCGTGGAAATAGGAATGTCGGTCAGGGAGGACTGGCGTGGCAAGGGTGTTGGAAAAGCGTTAATGGAATACGTAATACAGTGGGCTGAGAGCAGGGAGAGTATCAGTAAGATCACTCTGAATGTTTTCTCAGAAAATGAAGCTGCTCTGAAACTTTATTCCGGGGTTGGATTCGTCGAGGAGGGACGTCTGAAGGACCAGATACATCTGGACGGCGAATTCCAGGATCTTGTGCTGATGGCCAGATATCTCAAGCAGGGCGGTTAAGCAGGATTTTAACGATCTCCCAGACCTGAAATTTTCCAACTTGCTGATTCCATACAGATGTAATAAATGAGAGGTTATTAAATCGCTCAGATTTTTAAAATCGGGAATTTTGGCAGAAATTTTCCCAGTGATAATACTATTAATTCATATAAAACGCAATTTACCGCAAATTATAGCCGTTGTTTCAGTTAATTCAAGTGGTCGATATTTTCAGGTTTCACGGATCGATTCGCGAAATATTGTAAATTGTAACGTGTAAGCCATGTGTAATCACAGACTGTGTCTCATCCCGGCAATACAATCAATATGGCTTTGGATAAATAAAATGCCAGTTTCATTACAATGGGAGCCCGGCAACCGGGCATTATACCGTAATTGGCAACGTAGGTACCGATCGATCGTCCCAGATATACCGACAACGGTGGGGCAGATTATATGCCTGGCAAGGGATTTTCTGCCTGTCGACAGCTCTCTTCCAATTTCAGTTAGAATAGCTCAGGTTATTAAATTCCAAAAAAAATTCAAAAAAATCGGAAAAACAGTTCAAAATGCGTTCGCTCAAGTGGACATTATTGACGAGCCAGGGACTGGGTCGGTTGATGTTAGCTCTTTAAGTTGGTTTAACCGGCCCCGGCTTAGAAACAGGACGACATACTATGGATGAGGGACAATCCGTATTTCGTCCTTGAGCGCAGAGGTATGACAAATGAGTGGTTTACCAGATTCCCCGGATGGGAACCAGGATCATCGTATTCAGGCGGCACGCGACTGGCTTGTTCGCGCGGAAAAACAATTCGCGGACGGGCAGGAAGTGCTTGCTGCTGCAACGATAATGCTGG
>JAUWTM010000244.1 GCA_030614715.1 Planctomycetota bacterium | reverse complement strand
TCTCATAACTGGTGCTTGAGGGTGTATCAGCTAATGCACACTTTCCCTCCCAACTAACCAAACCTCCCCCAATGCCTCCCTCAAGTACACAACCTGGTTCACTTTTCCATCGTGTTACTGGTGCTGGTTCTTTTCTTCAGCAAAAATATTAAAAATCCAATGCCTCCCTCAAGCACACAACACGGATCACTTCTCCTTCATGCTACTGGTGCTTGAGGGTGTATCAGCTAATGGACACTTCCTCTCCCAACTAACCAAACCTCCCCCAATGCCTCCATCAAGCACTCGACGCTGCTCACTTTCCCTTTTCTTAACTGGTGCTTGAGGGTGTCTCATCTAATGTACACTTCCTCTCCCAACTAACCAAACCTCCCCCAATGCCTCCCTCAAGCACTCGACGCTGCTCACTTTCTCTTCTCATAACTGGTGCTTGAGGGTGTATCATCTAATGGACACTTCCCCTCCCAACTAACCAAACCTCCCCCAATGCCTCCCTCAAGCACACAACACGGATCACTTCTCCTTCATACTACTGGTGCTTGAGGGTGTCTCATCTAATGTACACTGCCCCTTCCAAATCACCAATCATTATCAGATAGATTCGTAAACAGGGTATAATTCAAACGTGCCTTCCTACGTGACAGATGCAATTGTTACAGCCTCCCGTCGGTACGGTGAGGCTGACAAGCTGCTTGTGCTTTTTACCCTTGAAAAAGGACGTCTCAGCGCGATTGCGAAAAGTGCGAGGAAACCGAAAAGCAGCCTCAGGGGAGCATCTGAGTCGTTTGTACGTGCGAAGTTCGAGCTTGCCGTGGGGAGGACTCTCGATATTGTCAGGCAGGTGGAGATCCTCGATCCGCATCTCGGGATTCGCGAATCGTGGCGACGTCTTCAGTTCGCAGGCCATGTTGCCGAGATCGTTAATAAAATGTCGGAAGAACGCATGCCTGATGAGTTCCAGTACAACCTGTTATCTGACACTCTCGTTGGGATCAGCAACGGTCGCGATGACGCGGTTGTCCGGTTCAAAGCGTCGCTGCTCGATCACATGGGTGTTTTTCCAGATTTATCGGCCTGCGCGAAATGCGGGACTGAGCGTGTCACTGGCGATGTACATCTCGCGATGACGTCTCACGGTTTTCTCTGCTCTGAATGTGCGAAGGATTCGCAGGTCTGGCATCCGATACCCATGAAAGTGCTCCACATCCTGCACTCGTTCCGTAACGGTGATGAAACCGACCGGGTTGAGGGTGACGACGTGGCCGAGGCTCTGGGACAGGCGGACGATGTGCTCACAACCCTGCTTCAGGCTTTCCTGCAGCAGGGATTTAAAACCTCCGGTGCAGCAAAACATGCACGGAAGTTGGATCAGGATCGTGATAATAATAACGTCAGGAATAAGACTGAACCGCAGTAACGCAGTATCGGTCAGGTATTAATGGATAATTGAGTTATTCGATGAAATGTAATGTTACAAAATTGTTATTCTTAATGATCTCGATGGCAGTGATCCTGTCAGCGTGCTCGAAGGACTCCAATCCGGCTGTTCCCGCGGCTCCCGAAGAAGACGTAATTACTATTGTTGACCGGAATCCATCGGTCCGGGTCGGATTGTTATCATTCACACCGCAGAAAAACCTGTACGTCTCGATCACAGGCGGTACGTTCAAATGCTATGTCGGTGAGAGCATGCGCGAGTTCTCGTCGGGAATCTCCGGCGACATCCACAAGTTCACCGGCACTGAGGACTTGATCGAATACCTTACAGAAGGAGCTGAGGATCCCCGCGAGCTTGAGAACGAGGTTGTCAGGATTGAGCCTGCGGAAGGGTCTGAGGGAAGTATCCTGCTGATCGGGACAAGTCGCTCCAACCTGAGACCGTACCGCGGGATACTCACTCTGATCCTTGAGGGAAAAAACCTCCTTGCGGTCAACACGCTTCCGATGGAGGATTACCTTCTTGGCGTTGTGCCTGCCGAGATGGATCCGGACTGGCCCGATGACGCGCTCATGGCACAGGCGGTAGTGAGCAGGACCTGCGCTATCTTCAACCTGAACCGTTACGACGGCAGGGGGTTCGATCTTTCGGACGATGAACGGAGCCAGGAGTACGGTGGGATGATTGTAGAGTCGGATTCAACCACTGACTCGGTTGTCGAGACGGTAAACGAGATCGTGACGTACGAGGAACGACTCGCAATTGTCGTCTTCCATGAGGAATCGGGCGGAATGACCGCAAGCAGCCTCGATGTCTGGCCGTATTCGGGCGACATTCCATATCTTGCGGGGATTTCCGATGTGGTCGGCATTATCGATTTCAGCGACGGTGGTAATTATCTGCGATGGTCCAACTGGGCGAGTTTCGAGGACCTGCACGAGGCGTTCAATCTCGATGGTGAAACTTTCGCAGGGGAGTTCATGTCTGCAATAACGGTCATGAGTGAATCGGAGAACGGTCGGGTGCAGACTATCGAGATTCTCGGTGAAAAAATACCCGTGCTTCCTGCGATGACAGTTATCCACGTGCTGAATCGCAGGATTGAAGAGGACTTTGTGCCGTCCAACAGGTTCGACATCGGGCTTGAAAACGACGGGTACCGTTTCACGGGATCCGGAAAGGGTCACGGTGTGGGAATGAGCCAGTGGGGAGCGTACCAGAGAGCGCTCGATGACCAGGACTACGAATTCATAATCTCCCAGTACTATCCGGGATGCGAAGTGACCGCCATCCCGACGTCAGGAATAGAAGTGGTGCACAACACGCGAGTCGACATGATTCGATGACCCTCGTCGATAAGATAGACATTGACGTGAATTCTCTTCCGCCCGATGGTGGTGCAGCACTGCTTCAACGCTGGCGTCGCCATATCTGGACCGGAAGGAGATGGGTGAAGCTCTACTGGCTTGCCATCCTCGCAACAGTGAGCCTGACTCTTTTCACACTGTACGCGATAGTTACTGATAACTGGCAGATTTCGAACACGACATTTAACTATGTCTGGTTCAGTCTTAACGCAATTCTATTCATTATCCTTCGCTTCCAGATTGGTGCTGTCGGCGCCCTTGTAGCGTATCCGTTTTTCAGTAACGAGCAGTTCCCCCAGATACGCGCTACCGATATTAAAACATCGGAAATATTCAAGGCGATGCTCCGTTATGCGTTCAGTTTTGATATTCCTGTCATGTCGATTGTTACGGTTTTCCATATGGTTGTATTTCTGACAGCCATAAGTGAGGGACCAGAGCATCTGCCTGATGATTTTGCCACATCAATTAGCTGGATGATTGTCGGCTTATCGGGACTGATAGCCTCATACGTTGCACTGGGGTACATCGGGAGCCTTCTGATCAGGAAGCCTTTCGGTGCAATACTCGGTGTGCTTATACCACTTTTCGGCCTGATTGGTATTTTGTTAGGTGTTTTAATATATGGTTCGCTGGGTCGACATGATACCCCACTGTTAGAGATCATAGCCTGTTACATATTAGCGTTAGCCACGCCTGAGTTTTCGTACCAGATGTTGGCAGACGATTTCGGTGGATCTAGCTACTGGGTGCGGACACATGAGAATCTGGCCGCTGTTTACTGGATATCCGCGGTTGTTTTATGGGGTTTCGTGTATTTGATTCTGTCACGACGCAGGGCCTGATTGCATTTATCTCTTA
>JAUWTM010000168.1 GCA_030614715.1 Planctomycetota bacterium | reverse complement strand
TTGAGGGTAATGTACTCGCATCTGGTAAGCTGGGACGTAATGATGATGGTTCACTCTACATCATTGAGTCACGCAGCGCCCAGATCGACATCGATATTACTGCACTGGGATTAGTAACGTCCATGGTGACTTACAACAACCCGCAGGGTACTATCGGTGGCACCGGTCCGAATGCCGGTTTACCTTACTACTACATCGGCCAGACAATGGACTACGATATCAATATCCTGTCGTTCTTTAATCAGAACATCGGTGGTACTGGCGGCTTCGGTTCAGGACTTGCTGAAGTCGTTGCCGAGATGCACTATGCATCCTGGGATATCAATGGGAATATTGTAGTTGGCGGTCTGTTACCTGGCGATCCCGTTTTCACGTGGAACGGAGTAATCGTACCAGGTTACCAGGTCATTAACGATCTGTTCACGATCGTACCCGGTACATCACCTGGTCTCGATGTGACCACAGTCAAGATTTCGGCACCGGTATTCTTCGGAATCTTCGACGTCATTTTCTTCGACGGTGTGGCTGGCATCTGGGATCCGTAGAGATCCTGGAGAATAAGTCGTACCGTGTAGTTGTCAACTAGACGGTCTTTCCGACGGGCTTCCTTATGGAAGCCCGTCTGGTGTTTAGGTCAACCACGGCATTACAGGGGGTAAAGGGAACTTAATTAAATTTAAAGTAAACTAAAGAACTATTTACACATATCGTAAACATTCGCTTACAATAGTTCATATCATTGACAATTTCCGTGAAATGTGTAAATATATTTTTTTACTGGGAAAAGGGATGAGGTCGGGGTCAGTTATTAACATATCGATTTACGTAAATTGAAAATTACAGGGATTTAATTTTTACATTATCAAATCTGAAGAAAAGGAGGTTACGAATGTTCAGGAAGATCATATTACTGGCAGCAGCCGTCGCGATTCTTATTGGCGCAGGCTGTTCGTCCGATCCGGTAACTCCCGACAAGGACACACAGGTCGGTATCGAGAATTACTTCAACTCGTTCGACCTGTCAAATCCGGTGGTTGCGGAGTACACGTATACAGACCTCGAGGGTAATGTACTCGCATCCGGCAAGCTGGGTCGGAATGATGACGGAACGCTGTACGTAATCGAGTCCCGTGGTGCCCAGATTGACATCGATATCACGGCGCTGGGATTAGTAACCGCAATGGTGACCTACAACAATCCGCAGGGGACCATCGGCGGCACCGGTCCAAACGCAGGACTGCCGTATTACTACATCGGCCAGACAATCGACTACGACATCAATATTCTGTCGTTCTTTAATCAGAACATCGGTGGTACTGGCGGCTTCGGTTCAGGACTTGCTGAAGTGGTCGCCGAGATGCACTATGCATCCTGGGATATCAATGGGAATATTGTAGTTGGCGGTCTGCTGCCTGGTGATCCTGTATTCACATGGAACGGAGTAATCGTACCGGGATACCAGGTGATCAATGACCTGTTCACGATTGTTCCGGGTACACTGCCCGGGCTTGACGTCACAACCGTGAAAATATCCGCTCCGGTGTTCTTCGGCATTTTCGATGTCATCTTCTTTGATGGCGTGGCCGGAATCTGGGATCCGTAGCAACGGAAGTATCTTTATCCACCTAGTTGACAACTAACTGGAACGTTTCACGGGCTCCTGAGGGAGCCCGCTTTTTAGATTCAAGGCCTGGAATAATTTGACGACACAGCTCATACCTAATAGAATTAAGCTGTTATTATCCCGAAGCACGAGAGATGAATCATATGGACCACCAGGAAATGATAGAGGAGACCTTCAATTCCTCCGTAACCCATATAGAAACCGCTCTTACGAAGTGCCTGACACCACTCGCATCGGCAATCAGGCGTTCGATTAAAATTATTGATAATGGAGGAACGCTGTTCTTTGCCGGAAACGGGGGATCCGCAGCGGATGCAAGCCATGTTGCGAGTGAACTAATCGGCTCGTTCGAGCATTATAAACACCCCCTCCCGGCAATCGCACTGACAACGGACACATCGATAATCACATCTGTCGCGAATGACTTCTCGTACGACAAAATTTTCCTGCAGCAGGCGAAGGGACTCGTCCGGAGGGGTGACCAGTTGTGGCTGATCTCAACATCGGGTGAATCGCAGAACCTGTATAACGTCGCAGTCTGGGCTAAGGAGAACAAGATCAGCACGGTCGGACTACTCGGCAGGAAGGGCGGAGAACTTGCACATATCGTCAACTATCCGATCACCATTCCCGGGGAGAACACCCAGAGAATCCAGGAAGTGCACATTCTGATACTTCACACGCTGGCATCGGCGTTGAAGCGTCAGTTCCCCAACGGGTTAAAACTGGAAGAACCGACGCAGAGAGTAAATCCCGGCATTGAGAAACCGGTCATCGACACCGCTCATGAAGAGGATATGGACCCGAAATAACCTGATTTACGCTATAATTTAAATGCATGGGAAGTAACACAAGCTCGACAACGAACCAGGATGAATTGGTATGAGATCTAACAGGCTGATAACCACGATTGCTCTTACCCTGATGATGTTAGTACTTGCATCATGTACATCGCAGGGAACACCCGGTCCGATCACGCCGAATTCGAACATGGCCGCAGATAACCCGGGACACCAGTTGATGGGTGTATACGACGTCTCGATCAACCTACACACCCTCGAAACAACAGTGTCCCCCGGACGGCAGGCCGTGCAGCATTTCGATGTCACACAATACCTGATACCGCCACACTGCAGCGACTGTTTCACGATCCAGGTGGTCGAGATCGACTGGGTTGAGCGTGAGCTGACTGCAAACGTCACGGTAAAAAATTTCTCTAATTCCTTAACCGGATACGATGTCCGTGGGATCGTGTACCCTCTCGGCAACTATATAATTCTGAATCCACATGCGTACACGCTCCTGCATGCTCCACCGGGGGTAACCGATCCATCCGGTTTCAGGGCGTACAAGTGGGACACAGCTGATCGTGAGCTTGGTCCGGGCGAAAGCGCAGTTGAAACCTACGTGATCAGCTTTCCCGACGGCGCGGGTTTCATCGATCTTCGCTATGCGATAGACGCATCGTGGCCGGATCACTGCCCGGAACCATACGATATTTTCGGTCTGGAACAGACTCCTCTCGACATCAGTGCCGGGGCAACAGCCGATATATCGATTCATGTTGCCGACTGGCAGGCGGACACAAGCAAGGTAACAATAAATACCGATGTGCTCGGAGGGTCAGAATTCGAACTGGTACACGACACCGGAGACCTCTGGACCGGTACTGTCGTGAACGTTCTCGGGCTGCCAATGGGAACCTACCCCGCGCTGATCACCGGCATTGACCAGGGAACGTTGAATCACCTGTTCCAGTGGATCGAACTCGAAGTGCTCAATCTCAGCGACACGGAACCGCCTGACTGGGTCGCTGAGGAGGGAATTATCGAAGCGATACCCGGACTTGAGGGCATCCTGGTGCATTTCGGCACCGCACTCGATCCCAATGGACCGGTAACCTACAATCTTTACTGGGTCGAGGGCGGAACGCTCGATTTCGACACCGCAAATCTCGTGACGGACATCGAAAGTTCACCGTATCTCCTGACCGGTCTGAATCCCGTACTGCATACGCTTTGCCTTCGAGCCGAGGATGCGGTTCACAATGAAACCACGAACGTGGATTTTGAGGCCGCTACGGTCGGTGAACATCCGAATGTCTGGTGGGTTGACGGTCCCAACCTTGGTGTAGCCCGTGGATGGTCGGGAAGCTTCGTATCGGAGGGTTATTTCTGGGTACTTGGCGGCAGCGCGACTGGAACGATGCTCGATACGGTCGAACGCTACAATATCTCGACCGGCACGTGGGACAGCCCGTGGTCTCTGCCTGAGCCGCGCGACGCTTTCGCGTGCGGTACTCTTGACGGTTACGCATATATCTTCGGAGGGCGTTTCGCCGAGACAGATGTGACAGATACCTGTGAAAGTATCGAGCTTTCCACCGGAATTCCCGGTTCAGCATCCCCTGCACTGCCGGTACCGCGAGCCAACATGGGCTCTGCGATCATGGACGGTGTCATCTACATGGCCGGTGGACGTCATTTCACCGGCACAGCATGGGAAGCGCATCGCGAGACGTACAGCTTCACACCGCCGGGACCCGACATCATTGGCGAAACAGACCTTGAATTCGAGACGTACATGTGCGGCTTCGCTGCCGGAGGGGGAAAGCTTTACCAGGTTGGAGGAACCGTGGAGCGTGAGGACGTGACCACAAACGAGCCGGGCGCGAAGTCGTGGCAGTGGATCGCGTCGCTTATACCGGGACGTCAGGGCAACGGCTGCGTGTACGTCGAAGGCTGGATCTATTCAGTCGGTGGAGACGCCGCATGGGGATCGATGAGCAACGTGGATGTCCTTGATATTGAGGGCGACACGTGGTACTCGATTGAACCGATAAATTACAACCGTACTGGTGCTGCTGTAGCAACTGATGGGACATATATTTATGTCGCAGGTGGGGTGAATTTTGCAGGACCAGCGACGATACCGCTGGCGTCGTTTGAGGTTGGGAGGATTTATTAGGAAAACAGTAAATCAATGCGAAATCGGGACGATTCCGCTCCGGCCGACAGGATGTCGCCCCCCCCCCAGTAAGCCCCTCCCAGTATGTAATCCCGCCCAGTAAGTCGTCAGGTGAATTTGAATACAGGAAAACCCACCGTTATGGTGGGTTGGTTAGTTTGCTTATTTTGAAGCTTTACCACTCTTCCCATTGCGCGACGCGGGTGAAGATGTCGGTTTGATTGAACCCGGTGCCGTCGTCAGCCTGCCATGCGAACACTACACCAACATCGCCGTTAGGGTAGATGTCCGGTAATGCCACGGGAGTGTTTAACTCGCTGACCAGTAACGGCTCGGAGAAATCTTCCTCTGTTATTACCTTGTACCGGCACCAGACATCGCCAGCGGTTTCGTAGGCAAGAAATACCCAGGTGTAATCGAACGCATCGAAGACCACGACGTGAGTGTCATTCATGCCATCGGCGATCGGGACACTCATGATGCCGGTGAAATCGTCGATTTCTGACCAGGCATCACCGTCAGGATTGTAACCGTACATAAGGTGTTAATTGCCCATCCAGTCCTCGGCCGCGAACAGGGTGTGGAATCCGTCTGCTTCGTCGATCCACAGGCTCGGGTCGCTCGCACCGACCCAGAGTTCCGCGGCAGCTTCGAAAACCGTCTCAGGTTCCGACCAGTCAGTTCCCGTGATGTCATTGGATGAGATTGTCCTGATGTACGGAAGGCTTTCGCTCCAGTAGAGAAGATGGCAGCGTCCATCCGATGTTTTATCCTCAGACCGTGCGATGCTGAGCCAGTTGTTAATGCCCGTTTCCTCGACCAGCGTGTAATTTGTGCCGTTGAATACAGGCCATGTTCCCGTACCGCCCTGGTTCGGGAAATCGCCACGCTGCATTCTTATTATTCCGTCCTCATCGCCGAACATCATCGGGTAACCTTCCGTCGTGTACATCATCTCGCCAGCGTGTTCCATTTCCGTACCGCTGTGAGACCTGGTTTCCACATGAGGCTCGAAAAACGGCGTTGCGCCAAGCGCATGACCAGCGGGGCAGTTGTAAGACTGGAAAGCAAGCCCGTTCGATCCGAGAGTGTACTTGTTGTTGTAAGTAACGTCGAACGTAAGCGGTGCAGAGTGTGAATTCCACGCACCCCACATCGGATCGATAAAATTGAAGCCGAAATCATATGACGTAGCACTCCGGATGTAATTTACATATGCTCCGGCATCCGTGTACCAGCACCACGAAAGCTTGACCTCTCCGTCACCGTTCACAATCAACGCGGGTTCGATATCATTGTTCCCGACCTGCCCATCGTGCACGAGGACTGTTTCGTCGTACCATACGAGCACGAGTTCAGGATCCTGGGGTACGAACACAGCGACATCTACTTCGAATGGAGGTTTGAACGCGGACGTCGGCTTGCCGGGAAGCCAACCGTCGTAATCCATTCCTGCTTCGGCAGATACCCAGATTTCAATCGGATCGAGTGAGGTTAACGGGGGATCGACTATGTCCACAATGTAGGTTGAATATGTGTCGCTGCCACCTGTGGGAATGCTGGATATTACCGGATCGAAATTGCCGGGACTCTCCACCCTGACGGTATTCAAATCGGCATGGAACCAGTCGTAGCAGTCGATACCAAGTTGGAGTTCTCCGCCACCGGCACCTGTCGATGGATCGTAAGTGAGGGTGTTTGCAATCACATTCACGTCAATGAAATAAGGTTCTTCACGGTTTGCGCTCTCCGGGAAACTGTCGGGCACCTGGTACGGCTGCGGTCCCTCCGGAGGAAGCCAGGCAGCGTCGATTGCGTAGTTGAAAACCAGCTCAGTGCCGATATCGATAGTGTAGTGGCGCATGTTCGCAGCGCCAGCCCTGAATACACCACGCTTTGTGGTGTCGAGAGACGGGAGTTCGTCCCATACGCTGAAACCGTCCGCATGATATTTATAACCGTTAAGGGTCGCAGAGTAGTTTGCAGTTTCGTCAGATGTACCCAAGCCACCGTCGATGTATCCCCACATCGGGAATTCTTCGTTGTACGGAAATTCCCGTGGATTCCACCAGCGAGAAAGGCCATCGGGATTGAGAAGCCTGACATCACCCTCGCCGGCAACGACGATATCCGAATCGCTGAAGCCTGTGATGCTTCCCGATGAAATCAGGATACCGCAGACGTCAAATCCGGAGTACTGATCGAGTCCGATGAACGGATGACTTAACTGGATATCGACATCGATAACCTGGCCGTCGAACTGGAAATTCGAAAGGTTAATTTTAACGGGAGGAGGTGGCTCCATGAACCGCAAGGCGTTCAAATGGAACATTGAATCGCGAAGCGGAACCATTTCGATCCCCGGTTCATCGGGGTTGACAATACAAGTGTAAAGACCGAGCAGCGTATGACGGGGATTGATGGTCGCATCCCTGCTGAGATCGTTGTCAGCTGTAATCGAGGGGGTGACCGGATCAAGTGGTCCGGAGCTGCTGTTAGAACAGGCAATTCCGGCTGATAAAAATACCAGCACGACCGCCCAGATGAGCGGGATTGACTTAGAATGCATGTAAAGCCTCCGAAATAGGCAGTTTATTACTACTTAATTAGATGCGGAACAGCTAAAAATGTTGAGTTTTCCTTACTGAATCACGAATTCAGCCAGTTTGAAGAAAATGTCGGTCTGTTTTTCGTCGTCCGGATGCACAAGACCGTCATCTGCCTCGTAGGCAAAGACAACACCCGTGTCACCGTTAGGATAGAGGTCCGGGACCCGTGCAGGATACTGCTCATTGACCTGGATCGGCTCGGACCATTCCTCATCCTCGAACTTTTTATACATGCTGTATACGTTGCCACCTGATTCGTAGCAGACGAACAGCCAGGTGTCGTCGAAGGCGTCGAAAACCACGACCTGCGTGTCATTCATGCCATCTTCAACAGGCACAACGCCAAGGTTCGAGAACGATGTCCCTTCATTCCAGTCTGTACCATCCGCGGAGTAGCCGTACATCAACGCGTGTTCTCCCCACCAGTACTCACCAGCCCAGACGACATGAAAACCGTCATCGTCATCTATCCAAAGGCCGGGATCCCTGCCGCCGACCCAGACTTCCGCAAGGCCATCGAATACTGAAGTCGGGGCAGTCCATGTTGTGCCGTCGGTTCCGATAGTCGACACCATGCGTATGTACGGCAGACCGCTGTGCCAGAAAACGAGGTGACAGCGACCGTCTGATGTTTTACCCGTACACCGGGACACGCTGATGTAATTCAGCAGGGCTTCTGCGACAATCACGTAGGGGGTGCCATCGTAAGTAGGCCAGGTCATCGTGCCAGCCTGGTTGGGAAAGTCCCCGCGACGCATGACAATCGTTCCGCCCTGGTCACCGAACATCATCGGGTAGCCATCGATTGTATAAAGCATCTCACCGGCGTTCTCCATGATCGGTCCGGTGTGCGAGCATGTTTCATCGAGGACCGGAAGCAAAGGTACGGCCTGCAATGTGTGTCCGCACGGCGCCCAGTACGAGTGGAACGCATGTCCGTCGGAACCGAGGGTCAGCTTGCTGTTCCAGCATTGATCCTCGATCTGATCGGTGCCGTGATAAACCCATTGTGGTAACTCGGACGGTTGGAAGGTGTGCCCGTAATCGAAGGACCGTGCATAGATTGGATGGTTCCAGATATGTGTTTCCGAATTCTGCTCCCACCAGAAATATGAACAGATAACCTCACCGTCACCATTAACGATTAAAGCAGGTTCGATATCGTTGTTCTCAGTGCGGTCCGGGTGATCTATGGGTTCCTCCGGATGCCAGACCAGGACTATGTTCTGTCCCTGCTGAGCTTCCTCAACATCGACATCGAACGGCGGCATGTAAATTGACGTCGGTCTGCCCGGAAGGAATCCCTCGTAATCCATCCCGGCTTCAGCTGAAACCCAGAGAGTTACGGAGTCAAGAGACGTAAGAGTCGGATTAGCAAGATCCACCTGGTAAGTTGAATAGTGCTCATCACCACCGACAGGTATGTCCGTGGTAACCGGATCGAATACCCCGGGACTCTCAACTCGTACGGTGTTCTGATCCGCATCGAACCAGTCGTAACAGCCCACGAGCAGTTGCAGTTCCCCACTGCCCATGCCTGCGCTGATATCGTACTCAAGGGAGTTCTCAAGCACTGTTACCGAGATGTAATATGGTTCCTCACGGTTTGCACCGGGCGGGAAACTGTCCGGAACCTGCACGGGATGGGTGGTT
>JAUWTM010000131.1 GCA_030614715.1 Planctomycetota bacterium | reverse complement strand
GCTGGTAAATCTGTTTTCAGTTAGAAAATATTAATCCCATTGGACATCAAGATGATAGCATCCAGTGTTGCTTTTTAACGTTGTTTACATGTACTCTGGTTTTATTAGGAAGTGTGTCCTTAATTACTGCCTGTCTCTGTGATTAAAAAAAATGTCCCGGGGAGGACCCTCATGAAACTATGGGTAATTCCTTGTACCTGCATCCTGCTGATGGGACTGATTATATCAGGCTGCTCCGGAGGTAGTGAACCTGTAACACCAGACGCCCGGCTTAATGACATAAATGTCACTACCGAACCGATCACCCGTACTCATCTCTGGGGTTACTGGGATATAAATGTGGACATAGAAAGCCGGAGTGTTGAAGTGATTCCAGATCGCTTAATGATGTTCACAGTAAATATCGTAAAGTTCCTTAATAATGACCCGATTGGAATCCAGTTCAGCTTCAACGGTACTACACCGGGTGCAGGCTATGTAGATGTGGATCTGGACGTGACCATTAAACACCCGTTGGATGATGCGGGATTCAACGGTTACGACGTGCGGGGTATTTTTATCGGGGACGGATCAGGCACTCTGGCCTACAACACGGATCTGACGTACCCGGTAAATGGAACTGACCAGGTTCTTCTGAACGCAGACGGTTATACCCGCTGGTACAACCCCTCCGAGTTCCTGGTCCCGAAAATCGGGGGTTATGTTCCCGGTAACTTTGCTACATCAGGTTATTCTGGATCGGCAACGCTCAATGGTTACAAGTACTTCGGAGAAGACTTTGCCGCTACCGATAAATTATGGGACAAACTGATCTCAGGACTGCCGAATACCGGTCACTTCATTGCCGGGTCAAGCAACACCCGAAACTACCAGGTCCGACTCCCGATTCCTGATCCGGGCACCATCTATGGTTACGCTGTGACTGCAGACTGGGCAGGTATAGCTCCCGAATATCATCCGTCACATGCTCCTGAGGTGGTCGGATGTCAAGTGATCGATAGCAGCAACGTTTATTATGTAGAACCCATGGACAATGGGGGAACACTCAAACTCGATATCAGCCTTTTCGCATGGAACGACCAGCCGTCTCAGATTTACATCGAATCGAGTGTTTTGAGTTCATTATACGAATTCACCCCCACCGACATGATCCCGGTCGGAAGTGGGGGCCAATATTCCACCTACCACGTAGAGATTCCTTCAGACAACGTGACGAGCGTAACTGATCAGGAGTTCTGGGTGGTCACGGAGTGTGAAGGGTATGACTACACCAACGATCTCGGGATTCCCAACGAGGCTGGGACCGATCCCCTTGCAGCAATTTTCCGGTATGATCTGCCGGTCTTGAATGAGATTCCAGCATGGATCGAGGTCCTGATTCCTGATGGAGGTGAGGTGTGGGCAAGTGGAACCGACGAGGAGATAACGTGGTCTTCAGAGTTCATCACCGGTACGGTTTACATCGAGTATTCAAAGGATGACTTTACTTCGGACATCAATCCGATAGCTGCTGATGAACCTGATGATGGCAGTCTTGTTTGGACTGACATACCGGTTGATCCTTCCGAAACAGTCAAGGTCAGGATAACATCGACTGAAAATCCAACTGTGTCCGATATTTCGGACGTGAATTTCACAATAATCGAGCCGTGGATCGAAGTCCTCACACCAAACGGTGGCGAGGAATTCGTAGCCGGAACTGCTGCGGATATTACCTGGACCTCAAATGTTCCCGGCCCGGTACATATCAGGTACTCCAAGGATTACTTCGTCTCCGATGACATCTCAATTGTCTCATGGGAGGAGAATGACGGAAGCTACACGTGGGACCCCATCCCATCTGATTTCTCCGACACTGTGGTCGTGAAGGTAATATTTGCAGGTGATCCCAGCGTGTACGATCTGAGCGACGCTTTTTTCAGTATCGCTCAACCCGGCTGGACACGAACCTGGGGGGGGAATAATGAAGTTGCCGGCAACGGAGTCTGCATTGACGGCTCCGGCAATATCTATGTTACTGGCGACTACATGGGTAATGCATATTTCGATCCCGATGGCGGTGATCCGTACCCCGGCTTTGGTGGCCAGGATGTATTCCTGAGCAAATTCGATCCGTTCGGTAATTTCGAGTGGGCAAAGACCTGGGGAGGAACGGAATGGGATAAAGGCACGGCAGTCGACACCGACAGCTACGGAAATGTCTATGTTACAGGATATTTTGGGAGCACGGTAGACTTCAATCCCGATGGCGGTGATCCCCACACATCTAATGGCCTTTGGGATGTTTTTCTCAGCAAATTCGATTCGTCGGGCGCCTTACAGTGGGTACGAACCTGGGGTCATATCTGGAATGATGCCGGTTATGATTTGACCGTGGACAACCTGGGATATGTTTATGTTACGGGCTCTTTCCAAAATATGGTCAATTTCGATCCCGATGGCTTGGAGACGCGTACATCGAATGGTCTCGAGGATGTCTTCCTTACCGGATTCGACGTATTGGGTAACCACACTATGGTGGAGACCTGGGGGGGGGTAACAACTGATGTTGGAAATGGAGTTTGTCACACCGCCTCAGGCTCAATCTGCGTAACGGGTTACTTCACCCAGAGTGTCGACTTCGATCCCGATGGCGGGGACCTGCACATCTCGAATGGCACTTTCGATGCTTTCCTGAGCAGTTTCTGGGGGAGTTACCAATGGGCCCGTACCTGGGGTGGATCGTCTTACGACCGTGGTCTTGGCGTTTCCGCTGACAGTACGGGAAAAATCTACGTTACGGGCAATATCAGGGAAACCGTTGATTTAAATCCTGCAGGCGGCGACCTGCATACTTCGAACGGGGAAGAAGATGCCTACCTCAGCGTGTTTGACTTGTCGGGTAACTTACAATGGGCAAATTCCTGGGGTGGTCCGGGCAGAGATTTAGGCAACAGCGTTGCTGCTGACCTTTCTGGGAATCATTACGTCACAGGTTATTTTGAGGACATTGTTGATTTCCAGCCGGGCGGTGGTGATCCTCAATTCTCAAACGGGATGAGGGATGCATTCCTGAGCAGTTTCGATTCATCAGGCACCTTCAACTGGGCGCGGACCTGGGGTGAGGAAGATTGGGACGTAGGGAATGGAACAGCAATAGACAGTTCCGGGATTGCATTCGTAACTGGTGGTTTCAAATTCGTGGTGGACTTCGCACCAGCCTACCCGTCATGCAATGTGAACCCGGACGTGCACACATCAGGCGGAAACTATGATGCATTCCTGACGAGGTACCGGTCGGACGGCTGCTGGTGAGTTTGAGAAATGGGCAGCTGGTTGACTTCCAAACTGGTCATTCATATACTGCAATTGTCTATACACTGGTTTGGGAATATTTATAGTTTATGTTCCAGATTTATAAATCATTGAATTAGTACAAATTGATCCCATCTTGGAGGAGAGAACCATGAAAGTATACCGAATCATCGCAATCGGATGTCTTGTCCTGATGTTGACTTTATGTGCCTGCAGTCCTACTGAAGCTGGGGCTGATCCTGAGGCCGATCCCGCTGTGCAAAATGAACTGGAATCAGAAACTGGAACCGCAGGAGATCCTGTGGGGAACCAGAACTTATTTTTAGTTCGGAACCCTGACACTACTGTCGGTTATATCGATCAGTCAGGTGAATTGGTAATACCGATCCATTTTCTCGATGGTAAAGATTTTTCAGAGGGAATGGCAGCGGTGATCTTGGATGAAGGATGGGGATATATCAATACTGCTGGAGAAACAGTCATTGAAGGGCCCTTCGTAAGTGCAAATGATTTCACAGACGGTCTTGCGGCTGTTCAGTACGATAACGAGAGTACAGGTTGGGGATATATCGACACTACCGGTGAACCAGCTTTTGAGAGAAGGTTCCGTCTTGCTTTACCTTTTAATGAGGATCGAGCTGTAGTTATACTCGGTCTGGAAACCGGTTACGAAACCGCGTACATCGACGGGACAGGGGAATTTATCACCGAGACCCGGTATGAATATGGCAACCCATTTTCAGGAGGCCTGGCTGCTGTAAAGCAGGATGGTTTGTGGGGAATGATTAACCAGTCAGGTGACATGGTGTGCGAATCCCGGTATGATTATATATTGGCATATGATCCGGATTCCGGGCTGGCTCAAACTGAAACTGATGGTCTGTGGGGATTTATCAACGGGACAGGTGAGATGGTTATCGAGGCACAATACGGGTTAGTCCATGGGTTCTCAAACGGACTTGCGCCTGCCCGTGTCGCGTACGACGAATGGGGATACATTGACACTGATGGTGATTGGGCTATCCCGGCTCATTACGAACTGGCCGATGCGTTCTCAGAAGGCCTTGCGGGTGTTCAGGTTGACGGCTTGTGTGGTTTCATCGATACAAACGGGGAGATGGTAATTGAGCCAAAGTTCGATAGTGTATATCATGAGGGTTTCAACAATGGGCTTGCGATCGTTTTCGGATACGACGATTCTTCACAAACATGGGGCTATATCGACAAATCGGGTGAATACATCTGGGGACCTGTCGAAGGCTTGTTCTTCCTGGACTAGCATGCAAAGCCATTGGTCCTGATTTTGCAGATAATTTAATAGAATTTTAATCAGTAGAATTCCATTTTACTGATTATGGTGTTTAGCAACTTCGTGAAAAAGTCAAACACTGGAGGAGGTCATGCGTGCACAAATTTATTTGTTACCGGTGGTACTGCTATGCTGCTTTTACCCGGTAATGGCGCAGGCAACATCTTTCCTTCCCGGTGATGATCCATTCACCGGTTTTTTACGTCCCGTTACGTCATCAGCACAAACCGGAGCCGGTATATCGTCACATAGTTCTGGTCGATGTTTGGCGGTGCTGTGCTGTCGCGAGCCTGATGATAAACGGAGTCTCTCGGTTAACCTTCTATCTATTGCCCCATAATTTTACATCTTCTCTGCAACGATATAAAAACTGGGTTGTAGAATTATCGACAGCGGGTGAGTTAATGAAATCAGGTTTCCTGCAAGACGTTTCAGTGGATTCCCGGTCTGGTAAAGCGGTCTTACCACCCTCGCCTTAAGCCTGTACTTGACCAGTTCGTCTGCAAGTTCGAACGGATTAAACGGGTATTCGGTGTAATCTCCCGACCTCGGGTTCCTGTACGGAAAATCCGAAGTGTTTACAAACACGCCCCCCGGTGAATACCCCTTGATTGCAGCCCGCAGGGCCTCTCCCCACATCCCGATCGACAGATCTGCAAGTTTTTCCTGCTCCGAATCCGACAGATCCTGCCTGATTTCTGAGATGATCAGCTTCCGCTCTGCCCTGAAAGGACGTTCCAGCCACGACCCCTCCGGAAGCGGTCCGTACTCCGCCTGTTCCCATATTTTTTCCCTCGCCGACCGACCGGGATAGCTCAATGCGTTGTTTTCATCTGTCAGGACCAGCTTTCCCCCGGGCTTTATCACCCGCGACAGCTCCGACCAGAATGTATCGCGATCCTTAACATGCGACGCTACATCCTTGACAAACACGCCGTCGAATTCTCCATCGCTGAACTCGAGCGCCATCGCATCTCCCTGCACCGGTTTAACGATGTCTTCCCCTACCCCGAGGAAATCGGCGACTTTACTCATCACATCGATCTTGTTCTTCGACGGATCAAGTCCTACCACCGTTGATGGTGCATCGGGGGTTGCCACGAAGGTAAAACATGTGATGCCGAACCCGCATCCAGCGTCGAGTACCACCCCGCCCTTCGAATCGAGCAACGACGTAAGTGCCCCACACCACCTGATGAATCCGTCGATCTCCCGCGCGTTGCCCCGGAGCTTTTTATAATACCAGTTCAGGGCAGGATCGAAGTCCCTGGAGATGGTCTCCGCATCGAGCGAGTAAAGATCGTGGATTCTCCTGAGAATTTTCTCTCTCACATCCGCGATTCTAGCAAATCGAGATATCTATTACACCCGGCAGCAACATTGCCGTATGAAAAAACCCCGGAATTAACCGGGGTTGTTGATCTTGAATTTAAAATGATCTACCAGCATCCATCCGGCAGTGACTTCATAATAAACGGATCCCCGCTGCTATCTATGTCACTCAAAAGGAACGACTCCTGGAAACAGGGTTCACCGACTGGTGCAAACTCAGTATCTGGTTCGTGGAATTCTCCAGTGACATAGACAAATCCCTTCAGGCTGACCTCAACATCACAGGCGATATCGTACGACCCGTCCCCGCCGCCCCAGCCGCGACTCCACAGGTGCATCCCGTTGTTATCTACCTTGGTGAGGAATGCATCGTATAATCCATTTGACGTCAACTCGTACACACCGGGACCGGCATCGAAATCAACGGTATTTGAAAAATTACCCACCACATAGATATTTCCGGAAAAGTCAATGTCGAGATTATTGGGAAATTCGTCACCGGGTCCACCCCAGGTATTTACCCAGAGGTAATTACCGGACGAATCAAACGCACTGAGGAACGCGTCAAATTCGCCAACACTATCCCGCTCGTCAACAGCCCCCGGGTCATCGTCCGGATTGAAATCAACTGTTTGCGTGAAATCACCCACAACATAACAATTGCCTGACTCGTCGACACTAATTGCATATCCGGTCTCCCCTGTACCACTGCCTCCCCACGTTCGTGTCCACAGGTAGGCACCCGACGCATCGAACGCGGTCAGGTAGATATCCTCAGCTCCCATTGAGTCGTGAAAATCCTCCTCGCCCGGTTCGGTGCCCGGATCGAAGTCGATGTTAATTCCTGTAAAATACCCGGTCATATAGACCTGCCCCGTCATCGGATCGACTCCAAGACCCCGGCCAAGTATGAGTTCGCCGGCTGATCCAAGGTGTCTGACCCACTGGAAATCCCCTGTTTGATCGAGTTTTAAGAGGTAGCCGTCTCGTGTTCCATACGGATTCTCGTTATAGACATCTATTGGATCCGGGTCGAAATCGTAACCGGAGTCATACCATCCGGCTATATAAACCTCGGTAGATGTCAGCTCCATGTCGAAGGTTCTCATGAAGTTGCCGCTGCGCCATACCACAGTCCACTGGTATTCACCGGACGGTGAATACTTCATAAGGAAACCACCATCTTCAGAGCCTGTTGTATGCAGATCCTCACCACCACTCGGATCGAAGTCATAAGACAGATGATCTGTATGGCAATTGCCTGCGATAAACACGTTTCCCAGATCGTCCGTCTCAATCGACATACCCTCGATTACATAGGCAAAATCCCATTCCCATGACCAGATTAACTGACCGCATGGGCTGTACTTGAGAAGTAACATAGTGTCCACACTATGGAGATTTGTCAGGACATATGAGCTGCCCTCAGCATCAACTGTTACACCCTGGCAGTTTAGCTGGTTACTGGTCTGCTCGTAACTTGTAGCCCAACCGCCCTCGACTATTGAAAAATCCGCATCGGATGTATCTGTAACCGTTGGAAAATCAATGGATGAGATCCGTACACGCAATGAGTTTGACAGATCACATGGAACCGTGCTCCAGTTACAGGCTCCATCATCTGCTGTATCCATAACGATTGCATTAATATCCGACACAAAATTATCCGACGAGTACTCGATATCCACATTGCCGGTGATGCCGTACGAATCCCACGTGACCTCCTCGACTGTTAATGGTTTGAACTGCTCGCCACCATTGGGATACGTAACGGTTATGTGATCACCCAGTATCGTGAAATCTGCATCAGATTCGTCGTTAACTGTATCATTGTCCGGATCCCAGACCTTTATCCTGCATTGTTCGCTTATCGCTTCCGGTGGAATCGGATCCCATATGAAACTTCCGTCGTTTAGTGTTCCAGATACAACTGGAACCGTGTAGTCGACACCGGAATTGAGCGACAACCCGATCGTCACGTTCTCAAGCAGGGGATGTGCATCCCACGTTATCTCACCCGTGTCACCAACAAGCCAAGATTCACCGCCGTTCGGACCTGTAACAGTTATCCAGAAAGGCTCGATGTTGAAAACATACAGATCGTGCCTGAAACACCCCGTCAACGTCTCACTCCCGGCAAGATTGGGCACTCCGAACGGGTTCGTGTAATCGTAACCGGCCTTCTCGACAATCACCCATAATTCGTTGCCTTCAAGACCGGTAATATTCGTGGCTGGAATCTCCACATGATAGGTGTATGACTGATTCGCACCACTGACTGGTGTCATCTCGGTCGGGCTTAATGTATATGGTGTCGATAATACTGTGCTTTCGATTGTAATGAGATAGTCTTCCATCGCGGTTGTGATCGTCTCCGCGTACCAGTCGAATACGCTGATGTCGAGTATCAGGTCACCGCCATTGGTGGTTTCATCGACATAATAAAGTGTGCTCTCGTCGACTACATCGCACACTATCGGGTCGACAGCGTGCGATGGATGAAATTCCGGTGCTCCTCCCGACCAGTCTGCGGTTACTGCGTACGCATACCTGACTCCCGGCATTGGGACCGGGAACCGTATTACATAATTTCGAGTGTTGGATGTCGCGTTCAGAAAGTACCCGGCCTGTGGATCTCCCGATGTAAGATACAGATAAAGATCATCGGTCGCGCCAAGTCCCTCACCAAAGTACTTGTATGGATTCAATGTGGCCTCTGGTGAGTATCCCGTCGTAGCCAGAAGTCCCGGCGTATACGCGAATAATCCGCTGCTGTTGAATTCCGGGATGTTGTACCAGCGTGTGTATCCGTCCGCGTTCATTAGAATCTGATCGGTTCCCCTCTCGGCATATCGAAGGTTCCCGTTGTAATCGAGCGAAGCTGCGCCTTCACCAATGAAAATACCGCGCACGTCGTAACCGACGAATTTCTCATTATCCAGCGGATGGCTGATCGTTACATCCATATCGATCTCGACGTAATCAGCCTCTACCGTGGTATCGTTGAAACTCACGCTCAGTCCCAGCGGGTTCGCGTTGAGAAAATGGACGATATTCGCTGTGAATTCGATCGTCCTGTTAGGCGTGACCTCGACACTTTTCGTTTCAGGATCGATGTAAATATCGAAGTACCCCCACAGATATGTCTGCGACTGCATCTGCACATCCGCACCGTGAGTGAGAATCATCTGAGGATCGTTCCCCGTGTCAGGAACAGCGGGATTAGTTCCTTCGCTTGTACAACCGCACAGGACAATCAGGCAAAGCAATAATGACATTTGCTTCAGTATGTTTAATAGCATGGCAAATCTCCTACCGTCGGGTTTGGAAAGGTATACCCACCTCCTGCACCGCCTATTCAATCAAATCCAATCTTAACAAGTCAAATAAAAACCCCGGAATTAACCGGGATTGTAGAATTTTCAAGAATTTTAAGCCCGGCTACCAGCAGCCGTCATGAAGGTACTTCATAACGTACAGGTCAAAGCTTGAATCAGGGTCGCTCAGCAGGAATGGATCGGCGAAACACGGTTCAACCGTCGGGGCAAAGTCAACATCGGGACCCTGGAAGAATCCACCAATGAAGATGTTGCCCTTGATGCTGATCTCCACATCCTCGGCACTGTCGTAATTTCCACCCCATCCACGGGACCAATGGTGCAATCCTGTGATATCGACCTTCGTGAGAAAGGCGTCATAGGAATTATTGGACGTCAGTTCGTAGACACCAACCGGGTCGGGATCGAAATCAACCGTGTTTGAAAAATTACCCACAATAAAGATGTTTCCGAGGAAATCCATATCGAGTCTAGACGCATCGTCATTTCCGGTACCACCCCATGTATTCGCCCAGAGATAATTACCTGAGGAGTCAAACGCACTCAGGAACGCATCCTGGTTACCCTCTGAGGTCCGGTTATCAACCGCGCCGGGATCATCGTTGGGATTGAAATCAGCAGTACCCTTGAATCCCCCCACGACATAGACGTTACCAGCCTGGTCAACAACGACATCACGTCCGGGTTCCTCTATTTCGGTACTCCCCCACGTACGCGCCCACTGCCACACACCGGTTTCATCAAAAGCAGTCAGATATATATCCTCTCCACCCATGGATTCGTGTAAATCTTCCTCACCGGCTTCCGTACCGGGATCAAAATCAGTGGCAGTACCAGTAAACGTGCCTGTCACATAAACGTAGCCCATCGGATCGACACCAAGACCATAGGCCTGCATACTTGCACCTGATGAATTCCAGTGTTGCACCCACTGGAAATCACCATTCTGGTCCAGTTTTAAAAGGTAAGCATCACCACCCCCATTAAACGTACCTATCCAATGTTCATCAACCGGATCCGGATCGAAATCCATACCACCGTCATACCAGCCACAGAAATATGCGTCATTGGTTGTTAAATTCATGTCGTAGCAACTTATCTGGCTGCCGCTTCTCCATATAACTGTCCACTGGTATTCACCCGACTGAGACCATTTCATGAAAAATCCACCTTTCTCTGAACCTGTACTGTGCAGATCCTCACCACCGCTTGGATCGAAATCCTCCGGAACCCCTCCGGTTTCGCACCATCCTGCGATATATACATTTCCCAGATCGTCGGTTTCAACTGAATAACCCTGGATATCGTAAGCATCATCCCACCACCACGTGATCATTAATTGACCGCATGGGCTGAACTTGAGTAGTGCCATGCTTCTCTCTGGTGTAGCGCCATCGAAATTCGCTATGGCATATGAAAATCCCTCGCTGTCGACCGTCACGCCCCTTGTGAGCAGCTGGTAGGAATCAGCAGCGTAACCTGTTGCCCAGCCGCCATCGACGATACCGAAGTCTCCATCCGACATGTCGCTGACTTCGGGGAAATCGACCGATGTGACTCTCACACGGACGGTATTGGACAGTTCGCATGGCACTGAAGGCCAGGTGTAACTGCCGTCATTATCTGTATCCAGTGTCATGGTCTTGATATCGGTGTTGAAACCATCAAAGGAGTACTCGATATCGACATTACCGGTGATACCGGCCGAATCCCACGTGACCTCCACTGCGGTCTGCGGCTTGATCTGCTCACCGCCGTTAGGATACGTGACAGTTATAAACTTATCGACAACTGAAAAATCAGCATCCGATTCATCGAACACTGCTGCATCCGCAGAATCCCTGACCTTGATCCTGCACTGCGTTCCCATGGCTTCCGGGGGTAAGGGGTCCCATATGTAACTGCCATCGTTAGGTGTATCCGACACCACCGGGACCGTGTAGTCGACACCGGAATTGAGAGAAAGCCCAATCGTTACATTTTCAATACCCGGATGCGCATCCCATGTAATTTCCCCGGTAGTCCCGACCATCCATGTTTCTCCGCCATTGGGACCGAGTAGATCTAACCAGCCCGGCGATTCATCTGAAACGGTCAGGTCGTACCTGAAACATGCGGCCAGGGGATCGGTATCGGCGCTGTTCGGGACTCCCATCGGATTAGTGTAATCAGCAGTTGCGTCCTCGACGATCACCCAGAATTCATTCCCGACCGTACTGGTTAAGTTGTCGGCAGGTATTTCAAGGTGATACGTATGCCAGTGATCTCCACTTGCCGTCGGGGTCATTACGCTTGGACTCGGCAGGTAGACCGATGCCAGCACAGTACTTTCAATCCAGATCGTGTAGTCCTCCATCGATCCTGCCGTTAGTTCAGCGTCCCAGTCGAAAACACTGATGTCGAGAACCAGGTCACCGCCGTTTTCCATTTCGTCCACGTAGTAAAGCGTGCTGTTATCAACAACACCCACCCCGACAGCTTCGCTTGCATGCGATGGATGAAAAATGGGCCCTGCCCCAGACCAGTTCGCGACGACCGCATAACCATATTTTATTCCGGGAGGAATCTGGAACCTGATCACGTAGTTACGGGTATTACCCGTTCCTGCAAGAAAATAACCCGTGTCAGGCCCGTCGGCCTCGAGGTACGTCCAGAGGTTATCGGTCGCACCGAGTGCTTCACCGAAATACTTGTACCCGTTCAGCGATGCGGAACCCGTGTATCCCGCCGATGCCAGGTTACCCGGTATGTAGCCGAACATCGATGGAGTGAGGAACTCACCGGGATTAAACCAGCGCGTGTACCCATCGGCATTCAGAACCATCGAGTCTGTGCCTGGTACCGGGTAATAAAGATCGCTGTTGTACTCCATTGTGCCCGACCCGTCACCGACAAATATACCCCTTACGTCGTATCCATTGAACTCGGCCGCATCGAGCGGATGGTTGATCGTCACGTCCATGTCAATGTCGACATAACCGTCACCGGGAGACGT
>JAUWTM010000178.1 GCA_030614715.1 Planctomycetota bacterium | reverse complement strand
GATTGCCTTTTCGGCAACGTTGTGTGCTGGCTTTGCCGTAACGTCCAGCTATGAATTTTTTGGACCCTCAGCCGGGATCATTCCGCCGGCGTCCTTTTCTATCATTGCCAGCGTCCGGTTAAGCAGGTTGCCGAGGTCGTTGGCAAGGTCGGCGTTTGTACGCTCCGCGATAGCCTCATGGTTGATGCTGCCATCCTCACCGAATGCAACTTCTCTCAGAAGGTAGAACCTGAGAGGGTCGCTACCGAGCAGATCGAGGTACGGGTACGGGTCGAGGATGTTGCCAATGCTTTTGCTCATTTTTCGACCACGCTCGAGAAGGTAGCCGTGCGAGTACGTACCTGTTGTCACGTATTTCTTCCGGTCAACCGGATCGAGTTCCGCAGCCAGCAGCATCGCAGGCCAGATCACGGTGTGAAACCAGAGTATGTCCTTGGCTGTGACATGAACGCAGTGCGGCCAGAATTTCGCGAATCGGGTCGGTTTTATCTCGTACGACGGGTCCGCTTCAAACTTGTCCAGCTCATCGAGATGATTTCCAAGCCCCGCCGCGGTTGCGTACCCGAGCAGTGCATCGAACCATACGTAACAGACATGCCCCGGCTCGATATCATCGAGCGGGATACCCCAGTCCAGCTTGGTGCGGCTGACCGCGAGGTCTACTACTCCAGCTTTGAGTTTCGAAAGGATCTCGTTACGCCGCGACTCGGGCTGTACACGTTCAGGCTCAGCTTCCAGCATTTCGAGCACTACCGGTGCCCACTTGCTGAGCTTGAAAAACAGGCACGGTTCGCTCATCGCGACAGGTTCCGTGTCGTGTTCGAGACATTTACCATCGACAAGGTCCTTTTCTGTCAGGTATTTTTCGCAGCCCACACAGTAGAGTCCCTCGTACGCCCCGAGGTAGATGTCGCCGCGATCGAAAATCCGCTTGAAGAACCGCTGTACGTCCAGGTAATGATCCTGTGGCTTTCGCTGGGTGGTCCTTACGAAGTAGGAGTACTCAATTCCGCAGCGATCCCAGAGTTTCTTGCCGTCCTCGACGACTTTATCGGTCCATTCCTGCGGTGAAAATCCGTGGGACTCAGCGGACTGTTTTATCTTCTCACCGTGTTCATCAGAGCCCGTAATAAAATACGTTTCGTATCCAAGTGCACGGTAAAAACGTGTCAGCGTATCGCACACGTAGGTTGAATACGCATGGCCCAGGTGAAACGGTGCATTGGCGTAATAAAGTGGTGTTGTTATCGAGAATACTTTTGCTTCTTCGGTCATTTCAAACACCTCCCGTATCCGGGATGTTTATAATTAATACTTGTTGTTGAGTTCAGGAAAAATAAAAGCCCCGGATTACGGGGCGTACACGCATACGACTATGCCCCGATGTTATCCGGGTTTGAGCATCCCCATAGCCATGTGTTTTGTGTACGCGAACATATCATTATCCGTTTCCGCCAATAATAAGATCAACGGTTTCGGGATTCTTATACACTAGTTTACTGTCTTTGGCAACCCTGGATCTAGGCACACACGGGCTCAGGTAGTTCCTGGGCGATCATCGTTACAGCCTCGATCAGCAGGTCGACGTCCTCTTCTTTTGTAAAGTAACCGAGACTTGCCCTGATTACTCCGTCCGGCATAGTCCCGGTCAATTCGTTCGCCCAGTGACACGAGCACAGGCCTGTCCTGACCATGATGTCAAACTTCTGGTCCAGGCAGGACCCTATATCACCTGGATGGAGACTGTCGATGTTGAAGCCGATCACTCCCACTCGTTTACGGGCGTCGGTTGGTCCGTACAATTTTATACCGGGAGTGCCCTTGAATGCTTTGAGAACCTTCCTCGTCAGGTTCTGGTGCTCCTTGCGAATATTTTTAATACCTTTCTCGCTGAGCGCCTTGCAGCTTGCACCCAGACCTGCCAGACCCGGTGCGTTTGGTGTCCCGGGCTCGAACCGCTGCGGCATCGTGCCTGGCATTTCATCGCAGTCATCGAAGTAACCGGTCGAACCGGACACTACAGGGAATAGCTTATTGGGATCGGCCACATAAAATCCTCCGACTCCCATCGGTCCAAGAAGGTGCTTGTGTCCCGAGAATGCGAGGAAATCGATGTCCCATTTTTCAGCCTCTATTGGCAGCACACCGGCTGTCTGGGCGGTATCGAGCAGAACCGCACAACCATGCTCATGTGCGGCTTTAACTATGTCAGGCACCGGTTGTATGGTGCCGCAGACATTCGAAGCGTGGGTTATTGCCAGGAGCTGAGCCGGTTTCTTTTCGCATGCACGGTGAACGTGGTCGGCCGTGATGATACCTGTCGTTGGGTCTCCAATCCGTTCAACTTTTATACCTCGCCTTTTTTTCAGGTAGGCAAGGGGTCGTGTTACCGATGAATGCTCGAAGTTGCTGGCCAGGACCCTGTTTCCTCGATCGATAAAACCCCACAGGATCCTGTTTAAGGCCTCGGTAGCGTTCAGCGTGAAAACAACGCAGGATGGGTCGTTGACTCCGAGCAGGCCCGCGACAGTACTGCGAGCTGACTCGATCACCTCTTCCCCGATCTTTGCACGTCTATGTTGTGAATATGACGGGTTGGAGCCGATGTCCGCCAGGAAATGCTCCATTGCCCGTATACAAGCTGCCGGTTTTGGCCAGCTCGTTGCTGCATAATCAAGGTAAATCACTGAAGAGCCCCTTTATCGCCTGTCGCCGCTATTTAGAATGTGCGACAGTATATCGCACACGTTTTGTATATACTTTGTCGACAGTGAAAATGCAATGGGTTCGCGAGTAAAAAATCTATCATTGAAGCTACCGGGCTGCGTATGATACGATCGTTGCATTCCAATTAACTCGGAGTTACGGTAAACAAACATGGCTTTTAACTACACAGAGCCGACATCACCGCCACGTGTCCGATTCGCGCCGTCACCGACTGGTGACCTGCACATCGGGAGTGCACGTACGGCTTTATTTAATTACCTTTTCGCAAGGCATTACGGTGGAAGTTTCATCCTTAGGATCGAGGACACCGATAAGGTCAGGAGCACCGAAAAGAGCCTGAGAAACCTGGTCGATGGTCTGAAATGGCTGGGAATCAACTGGGACGAGGGTCCGGGTGAGGCTAACCCAACCGACCTGACCAGTGAAACAGGGGATCACGGTCCCTACCTTCAGAGCATTCGGCGCGACAGTCACCTCGCAGCCGCCGATAAGTTGAAATCCCTGGGCTTCGCATACGAATGCGCCTGTCCGCCGGTGGAGACGGCAGGGGCCAGCAAATGTCAATGTGCCCTGAAACAGGATGAGCTGGGCAATGTTCCTGAGGAGCTGAAAAGCCTTAAATTTAAAATTCCGCCGGGACCGCCGGTCATGGTCCATGACCTGATTCGCGGGGAAGTAATGTTCCGACGGGATGACCTTCAGGACTTTGTGATCGTCAGGGCCGGCGGGTTGCCGACCTATAATTTCGTTGTTGTCGTCGATGATGCGTCAATGGAAATCTCCCATGTCATACGTGGTGAGGACCATCTCTCTAACACCCCGAAACAGATTCTGATCTTCGAAGCACTGAGCCTGACCATACCGATTTTCGCGCATATTCCGTTGATTCATGGATCGGACGGCACACGTATGAGCAAGCGTCACGGGGCTGTCACTGTCGAGGCTTACATGAACGAAGGATTCCTGCCGGAAGCGTTCGTGAATTATCTTTCGAAGCTTGGCTGGACCGATGGAACCGACAGGGAAATCTACACGCTGAAGGAGCTGGAGGAAGCATTTACACTGTCGCATGTCTCCAGTTCACCAGCTACTTTCGATCGTGATAAGATCCTTTGGTTCAATGGGAAATATGTCCGTGAAATATCGGATGATGACCTGCTTGACAGGTCGTTGCCATTCCTTGCGGAATTTGTCGACCCGGTTGACCTGAACGAGAGCACCCGTGCCTGGCTGACCGGCATTATCAGGATGTACAAGGAACGTCTGGAGGTCCTGGGCGAGATACCATCGAAGCTGGGGTACTTTTTCAACGATCCGAAGGGATACGACGAGTCGGCGCTGAGGAAGGCTAAGGTCGACGGTGATGCGTTTAACTACCTTGTGGAACTGAAAAAGCTGTTCCTTGAATCGGAATGGACTACCGGGGACATTGAGACTGTGATCCGGGACTACATCGTGAAGAGAGAAATAAAACTCAAGGCTGTAGTACAGCCGCTCAGACTTGTGATTACCGGGACACTGGCGACACCGGGTATTTTTGATACCCTGTTCTATGTTGGCAAGGAACCGACAGTGAGACGTCTCGAGTATTTCCTTGCCAATTACCGTCCTCCCGGTTGAACCGAAACAACTGTGAAGACCTCCGTAATACTGAAAAAGATTCATCAATCATGGTAAAGAAAATGGCAAGGCCGGAACCCGATCCCGAACTTGGATTGTGTCTCTCAGGCGGCGGCGGCAGGGGCCTTCTGCATGTTGGACTGCTCCTCGCCCTTGAGGAGCTGGGCATCCGACCGGGCATTGTGGCCAGTGTTTCATCCGGTGCCCTCCTGGGAGCACTATATGCGTCGGGGAAGCCCGCAGAGGTGATCAAGTCTAACCTGGAAGGCTTCAAGTGGACCGAAATTATCGCTCCATCGCTCCTGCGTAGAAGGGGAATACTGTCCACGGTACGCCTGCAGGCATTCTATCGACGTCACCTTGGTAGTATAAACATCGAAGATCTGCCCATTCGAATGAAGATCGCTGCGGTAAACCTCATGGACGGTAAGGTCGTTGGCTTCACATCCGGTTCGCTGTCTAAATGCGTGGCTGCATCGAGTGCTATTCCAGGTATTTTCGAGCCGGTGAGGGTCAACGGTGGCATATATTATGATGCAGGGGGTATTTACAACCTCCCTCTTGAACTTTTTGCAGGCGAGGGCGTCAGGAGAATTATCGCAGGTAATACAATCGGCCAGTACGGGCTGATGAAAGAGGTAAAAACGGTCCAGGATACCCTCAACCAGGCATACCTCATCCGGACCATGCACCTGACCGCCCTGAAAACAGGTCCGATGGGGTGGCAGGGTAAGAACGACGAGGATCTGATACTGATCGATTATCGCACCGAAGGCACTAATCCTGCCAACATAAGCGATTGTGAGGGATTGATTGAGGATACCCGGATTTTATCGCTTGATACCCTCAAAAGGGAGTTTTGACAACCGTTGAACCAGCATTTAATTGGGAATAATCCATGCCGTAAACCTGCAAAAATCATGCAGCAGGTAACGATAATATTAAGTCTGCTTCAGGCACAATCATGTCTGCCCGGATATTTTCGATTCGGACTTGACATTGTGGTCCTGAATGCGTTACATATACAGCGTTGCCGTGCATGCAGTGAGCTGCATAGCATAGGCTTAAACTGATTTAATCCTATGTCAGGATTTCAACAGGGGAACCCATGGGGATGTGGGAGAACCTTTTGAGATATGTTCGATCCGAGGGCACAGGATTCTATCACTGAGCTACTACGATAAGGAGGAGCGACGTGAAGAGACTCGCCCTTATTTTTACCTTGGCTATCCTCGCGAGCTTTACATTCATCCCGGCCGCATCTGCGACCGCTTATCATGGAACGACCGGACTCAACATCATCCCCATTACTGATACGCTTGAGCCTGGAACGCTTCAGTGGGATGTATGGGCTCGATATAACGAGGACTTCCCGCGAGGTCGTCGAATACACAACCGCCTTTTCGGCGCGTTATTCAACAACTTCGAGTTCGGGATGTACTGGGGTATCAGCCGAAAGGCTGGTCCGTTGGAGATCGCTCTGAAGTATAAGATCCTTGATGAGTACGACGGGAATTTCCCCGTATCTCTGGCTGTCGGCGCTGAGGGCATAACCGGCAATTACCAGCGTACTGGCATGGATCCGACTTACTACGGAGTACTAGGTGTCCACGACGTTCGCCTCGGCGGCTGGTGGGATTGGTATGTGGGCGTTGCCCACAATCCCATGGGCTATGATGATGAGGACAACTCACTTTTCGGTGGCTTCAAGTTCTGGGTCAACGATGACTGGCAAGTCAACGGAGACTATTGGGGCTATAGCGACAATGGAGAGTATGTTCTCGCTGGTGGCGTACATTATGGTTGGACCAACCATGTGGGATTCCAAGGCTGGGTAGAGCGCGACAGTGTTAATGAAGATAACGTCTTCGTGCTCGAAGTAGAATTCACAGCCGATATGAGGGATCTTACCGCTGAAGTGTCCGATCCCGAGTAGTCTGAAACCGCAGTTCACTGCGGCCAAGGTGAAACCGAAAGGTTTCCGAAAATGGAAACAGAAGGGCCCCTCGGCAACGGGGGGCTTTTCCTTTCCTCAACTAAGAGTACATATGCCTGGCCGATTAATACTTCGGTCTTAACTGTCACGGAACACCATCATCTGCGGCAGTATGTGAATCTCTTCGATGTCTGTAGTCTCGTGGATTCTCCTGAGCACATTGGTGGTATCCTTAAAAACTCTCGATCGGATGTGGAGACAGTATTCACTTCCTGTGCCGATTTCCTGTCCACGTCACCATAAGTTATAATTTGTCCATCGGCATATCGATTAATTTTCGGGAATTGCACACATGGTTGATTCGAAACGTACTCGAAAACAGGACGAAACAAACGAACATGACTCGCTGGCGCCGGATATGTTTAACACACGCCTGACGCCCGGTGGCTATGGCCGCGTGGAATCTGACATCAGAAGGCAGGCCAGTTACCAGAGTAGATCCAGCTCTAAAAGTTCCTGGCTTGGCATATCGCTTCTAATAGCTTTTATTGGAATCGGAATTTACTACGCTCTACCCTGGATCGATCCGGATGGAAAGGTCAAGGCCTTCTACGATCGGATTGTCAGCTCCGAGGATCCGTGGAATCCCAATATTCTCGAGGTCAAAACGGAGGTTGAGCTGGAACTTGACCGGTTCGACATGGCTTATTCTATGGGGACACACTACATCCTTGAGAGCATCGATTTTCCCGAGAGTGCTGTTTTTCCGACCATCGACCAAGGTCGGCTGGTCCATGTTTCACAGATCAGTGACAACCGTTATAAAATTGAATCCTGGGTTGATGTCCATACGTCCGATGGCGACGTGGAACGATGGAACTTCGTACTGACGTTATCCTATGATGAGGAATCCGATTACTGGACAAAAGAGAGTTTGTTGATGTCAAGTTCCGATTGAACCAGCCATGGAGGGAATTTTCAATTGATACAAGCTATATGGACACTCTTGAAAAAACCAACTCTTGTCTTAGGCATTCCTTCCCTTCTTTTTCTGTAACTTCGCCCACTGATCCCTGAGCGTCACCGTACGGTTGAACACCATCTTCCCATCTGTACTGTCCGGATCGACACAGAAATATCCAAGCCTCTCAAACTGGCATATGTAACCGGATTCCTTCCCCGCGAGACTCGGTTCAAGCTTGCATCCGGTCAGGACTTTCTTTGATTCAGGATCGACGTAGTCGAGGAAATTCTTGCCCTCCTCGACATCCCGCGGGTCTTCCTTCGTAAACAGATTCTCATACAGTCGGACCTCGGCGTCTATCGCGTGCTCCGCAGACACCCAGTGCATCGTCGCCTTTACCTTCCTTCCATCCGGAGCGTTGCCTCCCTTGGTCTCGGGATCGTACGTGCAGTGAATCTCCGTGACGTTACCGTCGGTATCCTTTATTACCTTGGTGCATGTTACAAAATATGCCCACCTGAGACGCACTTCCCGTCCGGGTGCGAGACGGAAGAATTTCTTGGGCGGAGCCTCCATGAAATCGTCACGTTCGATATACAATTCCCGGCTGAAAGGTACAGACCTCGTTCCTGCCGACGGGTCCTCTGGATTGTTGACCGCGTCAAGCTCCTCGACCTGACCCTCGGGATAGTTTGAAATGACCACTTTCAACGGGTTCAGTACGCCCATCGCCCTTGGAGCCCGTTTGTTCAGATCCTCCCTCAAACAGTGCTCGAGGAATGCGATATCGACCAGGTTCTCACGCTTTGCCATCCCGATACGTGTCATGAAATCGCGTATCGATTCCGGTGTGTAGCCTCTCCTGCGAAGTCCTGAGATCGTGGGCATCCTGGGATCATCCCAGTCGCTGACGTAGCCTTCATCGACGAGTTTTATCAGCCACCTCTTGCTCATGATGGTGTAGCTGATATTCAGACGTGAGAACTCGATCTGTTGCGGGT
>JAUWTM010000034.1 GCA_030614715.1 Planctomycetota bacterium | reverse complement strand
AGTTGTGTCGGCTCCCGTTATTCCAGAGAAGGTTTTGAATGATTTCAAAGCATATGCAAGCAGGAGATTGAACGAAACCGGAATTGATCCCAAAGGATGTAAACGATGGCAAAGACACGGCAGCACAACGTACAAATGGATGCCGGACGATGTGGAGTCGGTATTTAATTATGTAGTTTATGGCCAGGGAGAGCCGTTGGATGTGTATGTGCATGACGGGGAAAATCTACCCCCTCCCTGACGGTCGGGGCACTGTTGTCGGGGCACCGTTAATTAGTCTGATAATTAGTCTCATAATTAGACATGCTATAATCCCCGACGTGAATATTCTCGATGAACTGCGTAATGAAGTCGCAAGCTGCACTCTCTGCAGCGAACTCGCTGATTTTCGCACACAGACCGTCTTCGGCGACGGCACAATTGAGGCGGAAGTCATGTTCATCGGGGAGGCACCCGGAGCCGATGAGGACGCCCAGGGCATCCCGTTTGTCGGCCGTGCCGGAAGGTTCATGAACGAGTGTATGGCGCAGGTGGGAATCCCGAGGTCGAAGGTTTTCATTGCAAACACTCTGAAATGCCGTCCACCCGACAATCGCAACCCACAACCCGAGGAAATGGACAACTGCTCCACGTTCCTCACAGCACAGATAGCGATAATCAACCCGAAAATCATTGCGCCGCTTGGTAATTTCGGACTCCAACGCATGATCAGTAATAAGTACAAGATCGGCGAAGTACACGGACGTCCAATTCGGCGTAGGGACGGATTGATCTATTTCCCGATGTACCATCCAGCCGCCGCACTTCACCGTGCCAATCTTCGCGAAACCATCCAGATCGACTTTAAAAAACTCGCCAAGCTACTCAAACGTGAAGGATTGTTGTAGATTAGATGGTGTAAACGGATTTATAAATCATGGATATGGAAAACCTGAAATTCGTACCGCTGTGGGTCATCGCCTTCCTGATATCAGCGGGATTCCACGAGGCCGCGCACGCGTGGACAGCTTTCAAGCTCGGCGACGAGACCGCCGCTCGTGCCGGACGGATGACAATCAATCCAATCCCGCACATCGACCCGGTCGGCCTGGTTTTCCTCGTCCTGATGTCCCTCTCCGGGTTCGGAATCGGATGGGCGAAGCCCGTCCCGGTGAATCCATATAATTTCCGTCACCCCCGTCGTGACAACATGCTCGTTGCTCTGGCAGGTCCGGTCTCAAATGTGATCACAGCCGGGTTTTTTGTCCTGCTATTCAAAATCGCGCCGGGTCTTTATGCTGAAACGAATCCTGTAGGTCAGCTTCTTGAGATTTTTCTTTTCCTGAACATACTCCTTGCAGCCTTTAACCTGCTGCCGATATACCCTCTCGACGGAAGTCACATAGTCGAGGGACTCCTGCCTGAAAACCTCGCGGATGCATGGACCAAAACGTACAGGTTCGGTTTTATAATCCTTCTGGTCCTGTTTATCACAGGTGGACTGCGGCTGGCGTTAACACCATACTTGGTGTTCATCACATTTATCCTTGGACTTCGGTGAAAATAATAAAATTGGTGCGTTTGACCGACGCATTGCCATGCCTCGCTACGGGAATTGTTATATAAATGCTGGACGCACTGCCGTGCTGTGCTACGGGAGGATTGGGAGGTTGGACGCACTGCCCGCCGCGGCGGGTGCTACGGGATTATTATTGTTTAATGGTATAATCTGGATTGAGCAGGGATCGGTGGATAAATTTCAGGACGGTAATAACCATGGGCAAACAGATTTTGAAGGTATTAACGGCAATCACGCTGCTGCTGATGGCATCCGGCCTTGTGATGTCGGCCTTGTCGTGCGGTGTAATGGAGGATTCCAACCTCCAGACATCAATCAAGGAGGAGCTGCGTAAGCACAATGACATCGGTCACGACAACCTGACAGTCAACGTAAGGGACGGAATCGTGACGATCTCAGGTGAGCTCGGGACGCAGGAGGAGATCGACAAGGTCATGCTGATAGTATCTGCAATGGAGGGCGTGGTCGAAGTTAAAGACCAGATGAACATTCCGGACAATTTCAACGCGACCAACCCGACCATGCTCTGGTATTAAGGGCCGGGAAAATTCAAACGACCGATCGGACACCTTCGGGTGTCCTTTTTTCATGCATGATATAATCCGGACAGTCAATTTTCGGATAATTTCCGATGTGAGGGGCAGACATGAGAGCATCGATAATCCTGATCCACCTGATCGTGATCCTGTTAATACTACCGTACGTAAGTCATGCATCGACAATCGACCTGGATAACCTCGGAATCGACGCATCGCGCAGCGAAATCATAATTGTCAGTCACGATCAAAATGTACTCAACGACGCAATCGACATGGGATACGCCGGTGCGTTCGACAGCGTGCAGGCTGCGATCGACCACGCATTCAGCGGCACTACGATTTTCATTGACAGTGGGACGTACGAGCCGTTCGTTATCGGCGGGATTCAGTCGGGCCTGACCATTACCGGCCTCAACCCGCTCATAGAAAGCGCAGCTGGATGGGGTTTCGTCGCGCAGATATACGATTCAATAGATATAACGTTGGACTCCCTTAAAATTGCTCATTCCGATACCGCATCTTACTTCGGAACGATGCTGTACATCAGCTGTTCGTCAGAAATTACGGTCACTAATTGCGAGTTCTACGGTCCCGGCGAAGCGGGTATCCAGCTTCTATCCTCGGAAGACATCACGATCACCGGAAACCGTCTGCACGACATAACGTACACCGGCATCAAGATCAACATGTGGCAGGTAGATTCAACCGGTTATCCCTATCTGGTCAGCGATCTCGATATCCGGGGTAACTACTTCTACGACATACCCCTTGCGATCGAAGGCTACACAGCGGACACCGACTCACTCGATTACTTCAGGAATAACTACATGTACGACCCTGACGAGGGTCCGGTTGATGCGGAACCCTTCGACCTTCATGACATCGACCCGACTCTCCTTCTCGCCCTGACAACCATCGTAAGTCACGACCCGGAGGTGATCGCAGCGGCTGAGGAACTCGGTGTTAACAAGGTGTACGCCAACCTCCGGGAGGCTGTCGAATACGCGGAACCTGCGGAGTCAATCGTGGTCTGCCCCGGAGTGTACCAGTCATTCGATATCCCGTCGTACGTGTTCGGGATAGAGATACTCGGCTACGATGCTGAAGTGGTAAGTTCAAACAGCCTTGAACCTGTGATCGAGATCCTCAACACGTCGCAGATCTGGCTTGAGGGCCTGAACGTATATCATGCTGTCGACGGAGTCTGCCAGGGGGGTTGTATACACATCTGCGGATCGCGTCAGGTAACTATAACCGGCTGCGACATACACGGAAGCGGTGTCTTCGGCATCTGGATCGACATGTCTGCCGATATTGATATCACAAACAACCTGATTCACGATTGCACGTACGCCGGTCTGCAGCTTGAGAACGCTGACTGGTTCTGCTCGAGCGACATATGGAGGATAAACAGGATACTGGTCGAGGGTAATTACTTCTACAGGAACGCAATCAACCTCGAGGACAGATGGGGAGACGAATGGCAGGTTGTTTCGTTCCGGAAGAACAACTATTTCGAAGAACCTGAGTGGATTAACTAATAGTAAGCGTGTAATATCGGCTTTCCATTTCAAACAAAGGATGAAATCACCATGACAGACATTCCAGATAACATTTTCGGAGGCTACGAGACATGGCCGCCCGAGAAAATCACAAAAGAGGAGATCGACCTGATCAGGGACATTAAGGTCGTGTTCGAGACCACAAAGGGCACACTTAAAATCAGATTGTTTCCCGACCGTGCTCCACTTCATACCGCGAACTGTGTGAAACTTGTCCAGGACGGCTTCTACGACGGTTTAATCTTCCATAGGGTGATTCCAGGCTTCATGAGCCAGGGTGGAGATCCCGATGGCACCGGCGAGGGCGGTCCGGGCTATGACATCCCGGCGGAAATCGGTGTCGAACACGAGGCCGGAGCCATGGCGGGCGCCAGACTTGGCGACGCGGTCAATCCCGAGCGGCGCTCATCGGGCAGCCAGTTCTATTTCTGCCACGACGACACCGGCTGCAAGCACCTCGACGGTCAATACTCCGTGTACGGGAAGATTGTCGACGGCCTGGATATCAACAGGTCGCTGGCAGTCACGTACGATGCCAGTGGTCCGATTCAGGGAGTCGAATCAGACGTGATCAAGAAGGCAACACTTGAAATCGAGTAGCAGAATTTGAAAATCGGCGAAAAAAAGACCTGCTTGACGGCAGGTTTTTTTGGTGGGCGCGAATGGAATCGAACCATCGACCTCTACTGTGTGAGAGTAGCGCTCTAACCAACTGAGCTACGCGCCCATGTGCAAATGAAAATATACATCATAACCTGGGGGGTGTAAAGAAGGCCCGATTTGATGTTGGGAATGCTAATTTTTACCGTCCCACGTCTGCTCCACGATTCCGGCGGCGCTGTTGATCTCGCGCGCGATGAGGAAGAGGAGGTCACCGAGACGGTTGAGGTAGATCAGTACCGCGGAGAGGTCGTGTTCTGTTGTGGGACGTTTTTCATCCGATAAAAGGTGCGCGACACATCTTTCCGCACGCCTCACTATCGTCCGTACCCAGAAGCAGGTCGCAGATTCGTAGGTTCCAGTCGGGATAACGAATGTCGTCAGTTTCGGGAGCTTCTGCTCGATATCCTCGCACGTGGCCTCGATATTTTTGATCATCGTGGACGAGACGCGTGGAATGGTCGCCTCGGGATCGGGGGTTGCGAGGTCGGCACCGACAACGAAAAGCTCCTTCTGGATCCGGTCGAGGAGTGTATCGATGTGCTCCGGCAGCCCATCCGAAGCGCGGACCATGCCGATAGCGGACTGCGCCTCGTCGACGGTGCCGTACGCGTCGAGTCGCGGGTGATTTTTCGGCACACGCTGTCCGCCGAAAAGTGAGGAAGAGCCGTCATCGCCGGAACCAGTAGATATGGGCATAATTTCTACCCCCTCGCTTACGCTCGGGGCACTGTTTTAGATATGTGTATTTTACCCATTCGCCGGGACGTCCCTTGACGCGGTTTTCCCAGGCTCTGGATATTCGCTCGAAACGGTTCTCGATGGGTCCGCGGCCGAAAACGATAGTGAAGAACGCCTTCGTGAACTCCCACATGTCGCGCCAGCCGATCTTTATCGCCAGCCAGACCCATCCGCCGATCATCAGGAATACGATAATCGCGATGAACGACAGGAATCCGACAAGCAGGAACGGCAGGAGCAGAACGAGTACCACGCCGATCGCGATCATAACTCCTGCACCGATCAGCGCAGCGATCCATCCGTCTATTTTCGAAACCCTCGGCGGTTCACCGGGCAATTGTCGTCGATAGATGATTTTCATAGCTTATGTACGACTACTATCTTACAACATTGGTTGCGTAAATCGAAATTACGGATTGAGATAAGAGGGTGACCACTAAGGCACAAAGGGGGTGAAAGACACGTAGCGGCGCATGGCAATGCGTCGCGATTTTCTTATTCCCCAATTACGCGACTGAGAGTTAATATCAGTTTCAATTTTCTACCTCCTCCCATTTATACACTAGATCAAAAACTATAAGGTCACCATTCTCCGTTCCAACACACGCTCTTTCGTAGCTTTCTGAAAAAACCAACCGGGTAACTACTATGCTGTTAAAACTGATAGCGGTGATATCTTCGTTACCAAAGAATAGTTGGCTTTCATAAAGTACAATGAAATGGTTGTTAGTTTCATCGATAACGTAGGTTTTGATTCTATGAAGTACTTTTGTATCCAGTCCAGTAGCATTCAAAGCGGTTATTTCGTCAGCCAGATCATGCCAAACCTTAAATTCATCATCTTCAAGCTTGCAGATGCAAGTATCGAATACAAAAGAAACCGATTCACCGTTTGAGGCCAGATTGCGGTTGAAAGAAATCTCATTAGTGGTTTCAGGCTGTTCAATTCCCGGGATATCTTCAATCCGTATGATGATCTGTTCTTCAGCGTTATGATCAAGTATCACTACAGATTGAGTTGCATCATCTGGATTTAATTGATCATACCAGAAACCAATTACTCGACCGTTAGTATCAACAGTGAAATCACTCAAACCAGTATTCCATCCATCAACTAGTAACCCATTGTCCCTGTAGCCTGAATCCTTTGTAGCCAGATACGGTCCAGCGCCGACTATACCCATAATAATGCCTCCCAGACTCGAAGGTTCATATATGGGATTCCATGATCCTGATGGGACATCAGTTAGCAAGTCGAGAGAACCATATCTCGTGAGTTCAAATAACCCATTATCAATAATTAGCACGTATTTCTCCCCATCATATACCGGGTAATATGCGTCGAACGCGTCCGCTGGCCTGATCCATAGCGGTTCACCATCTCGATTAAGGCAATAAAATTGTGACCAGATTGAATTGTATCCGTTACGATTCACGCAGGCCTTGATAAGAAATTCCTCAGAGTTAATCACGAAGAGTGTCGGACTGTAGACATAAGAACTACCGACCGAATAAATCCTCTCAGCCTGACCACTCGGGATTTCATACAAATACACTTCCCCGTCCAGATCCACCGCAACAATTTCTTCTTCGCTTAGAAATGAGACGTCTGCAATATATTCTTGAGAAATATTTGCTTCCACATTGATTGCAACATATTCAAGTGTTCCAGGCAGGCAGTTTCCACGTGCTTGTATCGACGGGCACACCGGTTCGTACGGTCCAAAGGATTCTCCTTTCGATTGACGATAAAATATCGATAGGAACACAACAAGCAGCACGATAGGAACTACAAAAAGCACAAACTTCGGATTCATCCTTTTCAAGTTACCCGGCAGATTAGGCCTCCCTTGCGGATGTTCCAGCAATCAACCCGTCCTGATGCGGCGTTTTGTTCGTTTGCGTCTCAGGAACTGGAGCAGCGGATGCAGGAACGACTTCCCCGTACTTAACTCGATGAGGTCGACCCCCGCATAGTTGCGCGCGCGGGTCAGCATTGTGTCGCCCTCTTGCCGCTTCTCCCTGTACGCCTTCCGTACGAACGGATCGGACGTGTCGACAAGCAGCACGTCGCCCGTCTCGGGATCCTCGATCTCCACGAGCCCGACGTTCGGAAGCTGGCGCTCCCAGCGGTCGCTGATCCGCACCAGCACGAGGTCATGATTGATCGAGAGGACCTTGAGCGGACGGGACAGGTCCTCCCCGGTGAGAAAATCTGAGATGATGAACACGATCCCGCGACGTTTGGCGACCTTCCCGAGGTGCGCGATACTCGATTCTATCAATGTGCCGTGTCCGACAGGTTCGAAGTAGAGGAGCGCCTCGATGATTTTCGCGAGTTGACGCTTTCCCTTGCGCGGCGGGATGGATTTCTCAACCCGGTCTGTGAAGAGGGTCAGCCCGACCTTATCGTTGCGGCTGATGCCGAGCCAGGTGAGTGTCGCGGTGAACTCGGTGAGGAGCTCGGTTTTTAAATTGACCTCCGTGCCGAAGTCATGCGACGGGCTGATGTCGACGAGCAGGTGGATTTTCAGCTCGCGCTCCTCGATGTACTCCTTGATGTAAGGGGTGTTCATGCGCGCGGTGACGTTCCAGTCGATCAGGCGCACGTCGTCGCCCTCCGCGTACGGCCTGACCTCGCTGAACTCGATGCCGTGGCCCTGGAACGCGGATTCGTACTCGCCGGTGAGGAGCGTGTTGACGAGCCGCTGGGTCTTGATACGTACCCGCCTGATCTTCTTGATTATTTCACGCTGCGTCGGCATTGGTTAATTGTCTTAAACACCAAGTTAAAAATAGCATAATTCCCGTAGCACAGCACGGCAGTGCGTTCAGAATAATTTTTAATCAAATCCCGTAGCGACGCATGGCAATGCGTCGTTTATCAATAATTATCAGACATCCCGTAGCACAGCACGGCAGTGCGTTCAATTTAAACCATATGAAAAAAACCGACGCACTGCCGTGCTGTGCTACGGGAGGATTGCCAGGCTGGACGCATTGCCATGCGGTGCTACGGGAGGATTTTTCAGCAAATTCTTGGGAGCATTTCGCCTGCGAGCATGTCCATGATTCGACGTCCACCCGTGGCGGTCTTCAGGACCACTTTCCCGTCGAGATCGTCGCGCACTTCGCCAATTTTAGCAGCTTCCTTCGCTGCAGGATGCGTACGGCAGACCTCGAGCGCCTCTTCGACACATTCATCATCGATGAAGATCAGTATCGCGCCCTCGTTCGCGAGGTAGAGAGGGTCGAAACCGAGAATTTCGCAGACAGCGCGGGTGGTGTCCCGTATCGGAACGGTCGTCTCATCGATTTCAATTCCAACATTGCTCGACCGCGCGATTTCGTTGAGTGTTGTCGCGACTCCACCGCGTGTAGGGTCACGCATAACGGAGATTTTAGTCCTGAACACGTTCAGAAGGATATGGACAAGGTCCGACAGCGGACGGCAGTCGCTGACGACGTCTCCGCTGATCCCGAGATCGTTTCGTGCGCAGACAATCGCGGCTCCGTGATCACCCGCGGGACCTGAGAGAAGCACGGCCTGACCGGGCTTCGCGTTGGCACCGGAGAGGTTTGAATCGGTTCTGACAGCGCCCATCCCGGTCGTGTTGATGAAGATACCGTCCGCGGCGCCCTTCGGAACAACCTTCGTGTCACCGGTTGCGATCCTCGTTCCGGTCCAGTGAGCTTCCTTCGCCATGCTCTTGATGATTTTCACGAGGTCGGATATCAGGAAACCCTCCTCGATAATGAACGCGACAGAGATTACGAGCGGAACAGCACCCATGACAGCCATGTCGTTAATCGTTCCGGCAACAGCGAGTTTACCGATGTCACCACCGGGGAAGAAGATGGGCTGCACGACGAAGCTGTCGGTGGAGAACGCAATTTTCTCGTACGGGACGCGTATTATGGCAGCGTCGTCGAGGGGGTCGAGTTCGGGGGAGGAGAAAGCGGAAAGGAACGCTTCCCTGATCAGCTTGTGACTGGCGATACCCCCGTGCCCGTGCGCGAGTGTAATGCGTTCCTCTTTACCGTTTGTGTCTTTCATTGGAATTAGTGAGGGTATTATAGCCTGAATCACGGTAGATCGAAAAGTCATCATGATGCGTAAGTCTGTATTAGATGAGACACCCTTAAGCGCCTTTCGTTTTTTTGCATAAGTCATCATCCTTGTGCGCTTAAGGGCGGCACAGGTATCTAAGCATAAGTCAACATGAAGCGTAAGTCTGTATTAGATGAAACACCCTTAAGCGCCCCAGGTATCTCAGCATAAGTCATCTTCATCGTGCGCTTAAGGGCGGCACAGGTAATTTTTTCATGGTTTGAATAGATAAGGAGTTATTACTGAATAAGAGTAAACTGAGATGTGTTCAACACTGCATTACAACCAATCTCAGTTAAAATCCCTGTGCCGCCTGTAAGCGTACGTTATCCGCCAATCATCCTGTAAAACAACTGGCGCTTACAGGTGTATCACCTAATGTACACTTTACCTGTCACTCCCCTACGCCCTGATACTTGTGCCATGCAGCGCACGTTCCCTCGCTCGACACCATGCACGCGCCCTTTGGCTGCGATGGTGTACACACCTTCCCGAACAACCCACATTCTGGTGGATCGATAAGCCCCTTCAACACCTCGCCGCACCTGCATCCGGTCACTTTCACCTCGGGTTCCACGTCAACCGGATGAGCAACCTCAGCATCGAACTGAGCATACTTATCCCTGACTATAAGACCGCTCTTCGGGATGACGCCGAATCCGAGCCATTCCGAATCAGCGATTTCGAACACTGTATTAATTAACTCTACTGCCTTTGGGTTCCCCTCCGGACGTGCGACGCGTGAGTATTCGTTTTCGACCTCCGACCGGTCCTCGCTGACCTGTTTCAGGAGAGAATAAATGCCTGCGAGGATGTCGGCGGGTTCGAATCCGGCGACAACGACTGGTATTCCCTTCTCTGCAATCGGCTCGTACGGTTTCAGACCGATGATTGTCGACACGTGGGCGGCCGCGAGGAAGCCGTGAATGTTGAGTTCCGGATCACCCGCAAGGAGATCCATCGCAGGAGGGATAACTTTTCCCAGTGACAGGGCTTTAAAATTCTTAATTCCCTCCTTTTCAGCCACGATTATTGTCTGCGCGAGTCCCGGGACGGTCGTCTCGAACCCGATTCCAATGAAAACAACAGTTAAATCAGGATTTTCACGCGCGATATCAAGCGAATCGAGCTGTGAATAGACTATTCGTATGTCTGCGCCCTTCGAGCGTTCCTCTGCCAGTGACGATGTCGAGCCCGGGACGCGAATCATGTCGCCGAAGGTCGCGACGATCACGTCAGGATCGCGTGCATATGCGATTGCAGTGTCCAGAGAGTGCCTGGGAGTGACACAGACCGGACATCCTGGTCCGGAGACCAACCGAACATTCTGAGGAAAGATGTCGCGGATACCGTGACGGTGCACGTTCATTGTGTGGGTCCCGCAGACCTCCATGAGGTTGATCCGGCGGTCCGGGAGAGGGAGGTCATGCAGTCGGGCGGCGAGTGCGCGAAGTACCTCCGGCTGACGATATGGATCGAGGTGTTTCATAATTGCTAACAGGAAGCATTATACCTGAAAAAAATCGACTGCCTGCGACAGTCGATTTGCTAATCCGATCGCTGTAAGCGACCAGCAGAGTTTTTCTTTACTTACACAACCTGATCATCGGTTACATCAGGTTTGACGTTCTCGTACTCGCTTTTCATTCCGAATCGATGCTGGATCCATACGGTCGCCTGATCGAAGAGCGAGTAAATGACCGGGACAACAACAAGTGTAAGCAGTGTCGATGCAGCAAGGCCGCCGATAACCGCGACAGCCATCGGGGCCCGGGCCTCGACTCCCGCACCCCCGCCCATCATGAGCGCGACCGGAAGCATGCCACCTATGGTTGAAAGCGCTGTCATCAGCACGGGTCGAAGCCTGATTGGTCCCGCAGTAAGCATTGCCTCGTCGCGTTCCATGCCGCGTTCGCGCAACTGGTTAGCGAACTCGACCACAAGGATCGCGTTTTTCGTGACGAGACCCATCAGCATGATAATTCCGATGAGCGCGAACATGCTGACGGCCATGCCGCTGAAGTACAGGAACCCGAAAGCTCCGATAAACGACAGCGGAAGGCTGGTCATGATCGTGAGCGGATGTATGAAGTGATTGAACTGCGCTGCGAGGATGACATAAATCAGCATGATGGCCAGCATCAGGGCGATTGCCATCTCGGTAAACGATTCGGCCATCATGTCCGCCATACCCGTAGCCTTGAGCCTGACACCCTGCAGCAGGAACTGGTCGCCGTTCTGCTCAAGCCAGTATGACGCGTCACCAAGTGTATTTTCATAATTTATGTTGGCATTTACTGTAATTGCGCGCAGCTTGTCGAGGTGCTCGATGTCCGATGCTCCCGACGCGATCTCAATTGATGCGAAGCTGGCAACCTCAACAGGTTCATCATCGCGGTTATAAACGATCAGGCTGAGGATGTCCTCGGGACGGTCGCGGTACGGGGATTCCAAACGGACCTTGATCTCGCTCTGTCTACCGTCCTCCATGAAATCTCCGATTGAGTTCTCACCGCTGATAAGCATATTCAGAGTAGAACCGATTGTAGCAATGTCAAAACCCAGATCAGCAGCACGGTCACGGTCGATATTGATCCTGACCTCCGGCTTTCCTGCTTTTGAGCTCAGGTCAAGGTCCGTAAAGAGCGGATTCTGACTCATGTCGTCGATGAACCGCTGTGCGACAAGTTCGAGATCGTCGCTGTCAGTGCCAATAAGAGAGAATGTGAAATCATAGGCCCCAAACCCGCCTGACGTCCCAACAACAAGTTTCGCACCCGGTATATCAGCGATACTTGCTCTTATCTCATCATCGATCTCCCAGACCGTTCTTTCACGCTCGGTTTTATCGATAAGGTCGATAAATATTGTCCCCTCGTTCTGATCACCGTACGTGCCGCTTCCAAGCGTAGTCAGCACGTTCTCAGTTTCAGGCAGTGCCATCGCGATCTCCTCGAGCTGAACTGAGAAATCGCTCAATGCCTGAAGGGATGTGCCCTGCGGCATTTCGATCAGGATTTTCGTGTTGCTGTAATCTGTATCACCGAAGAATTCCTTGGGTGTCTGCCAGAAAAGGAAGAGCGACCCAATCATGGCGATGAGCGCGATCAGCAGTGTCAGGCCCTTACGTCGAAGCGCAGCACCGATCAGCCAGCGATATCCATTTTCCACGTGCTTGAATCCCTTGTTAAACCACGTGAAGACGAAAAATGTACTGGTTTCCTTTTTCATAAACCTGCTGGTAAGCATGGGACCGAGAGTGATGGCAACGATATAGCTGACGATAGCGCCTACAGCAACGGTGATACCGTACTGGGCCATGAACCGTCCAATTATTCCCCCCATGTTGGCGACGGGTATAAAGACCGCAAGAATTGTCATGGTGGTGGCAAGGACGGCGAAACCGATTTCCTTCGAGCCCTCCTTCGCAGCCTGCATGGGCGTTTTCCCCATCTCCATGTGACGGTAAATATTCTCGATTACGACAATGGCATCGTCGATCAACATACCGACCATCAGCGTCAGGGCGAGCATCGTGACGTTGTTGAGTGAATAGCCAAACGCCTCGATAAATATGTATGTCGTGATGATACTGGTCGGGATTGAGATGGCTGCAATGATAGTGGTCCTGATGTTTCCAAGAAATAACAGGACGATAATAATTGCCATCAGGCCGCCGCCGAAAAGGTGCTCCTGGACCTGCTCGAAACTGGCACGCACGAACAGTGAGTTGTCGTTCGGGATGGTGATATCTATTCCGGGTGGAGCTTCTGCTTTAATTTCGGCGACAAGCTCGTGGATATTGTCGGCCACCTCGACAACATTCGCTCCAGATTTTTTTATAACGCTGAGGTTGATGGCAGGCTCACCGTTGAGTCGGGCAAGGTTACGCTGGTCCTCGAGTCCGTCTACAACTTCTGCGATGTCACTCAGCCTGACGAGATAGCCTCGCCGGGACGCCACGATCAGATCATTGAAAGCCTCAACTGATTCAAGCTCACCGGATGTAATGACCAGGTACTCACGATCCCCGGTCTCGATACGTCCACCGGGAATTTCCACGTGCCCTGTCCGGATAGCGCTGATTACCTGCTGCACTTCTATTTCAAACGACGCCATTTTTTCGGCGTCCAGCCAGATACGTATTTCACGGTCGCGAAGTCCCGATGTGGTGACGCTGCCGACACCCTCGACACTTTCGATTCGCGGTATCACGTAGTCATCTACGAAAGCGGCGAGGTCCTGGGGTCGGGCACTTCCGCCAACCGCAATGTCAAGGACCGGGTCTGCATGAACATCGAATTTCTGCACGACAGGCGGGTCGGCACCGTCGGGAAGGCTCCGCTGGATGCCCTCGATCTTGTCGCGGACATCCTGTGCAGCGACATCTACGTCCACCTCCAGTTCGAATTCGATGAAAACGAAGCTGATGTTCTCAGTCGAATTACTGGTCAGCTCCTTGATACCTGAAATGGTCGCAACGGAGTCCTCAATGACGTCGGTTATCTCGGATTCGACAGTTTCAGGATCGGCACCCGGATACACCGTGAGAATCGTAACGAATGGGAAGTCGACATCAGGCATGTCCTGGATGCCCAGCCTGTTGTAGGCCATCAGCCCGAAAACAATCAGGGCCACGGTTATCATGACCATGGCGACCGGACGGGCGATGGATAGATCGGATAAAAACATTTACTGTTCTCCCTCCATCGCGGCGTCACCATGCGCTCCTGCTTCAGGTGTCTCCTGCCGCACCTCGATTTTTGCCCCGTCTCTCAGGAAACGGTTACCGATTACAATTACCTGGTCGGATGTTGCCAGACCGTCGACAATTTCAAGCATTCCCTCTTCACGTATGCCAAGTGTGACCTCTATTTCAACTGCCGTATCGCCCTCGGCTATGTATACAATGGCGCGGTCCTCGAATTCGAGAACACCAGCTTCCGGTACGAGAATTGCGTTATCGTGAATCTCGAGCGGGATTTTCGCAGTCCCGAACATGCCGGGAAGCAGGCAGATCGAATCCTTTTCCACGTAGGCGATCACTTCAACGGTTCGGCTTGTCTCGTTGACTTCGGGTCCGAGATGGTTAACAGGCACCTGTATGATCCTGTCGCATGCCGTGAGATCGACATAGATTGTCGCACCCACGTTCACCTGGCTTACGAGGAATTCGGGCACTTTCAATTGAAGTTCGAGCTGGTTACCTACGTCCTCTCCTTCACCAACAAGCCTGAAGACGTGCATTCCAATCCCGGCAATGTCACCGGGATCGGCGTACCTGCCTGCGATCCGTCCTCCAAACGGAGCACGAAGGGTGCCGTCATCAATCATCTCCGAGATCTGCCCCGCCTGGCTCCGGACCGAATCGATCTGCGAGTGCGCGGCCTCGGCCGATGCCCATGACGCGTCGACCTGGTCCCGTGCTCCTGCGAGCCGTATCAGTGCCGAATCATACGCCAGCTCCACCTGCTCGAACTCAGCCTGTGTCGCGACACCATCATCTACAAGTGACTGGAATCTCAGGTAATCGGCTTCCGCCTGATCGGCTGCCGCCCGGGCGAGGTCGACCTGTGCTTCCGCTGCCTGCGCCGCCAGATCGGCGGCCTCGGCCTGGCTCTGTACTGCCGTGACCGAACTCATGATCGATGAAAGCTGCGCGGAATAGGTGGACGTGTCCACGCGTCCGAGATACTGTCCCGCGACCACCACGTCACCCTCGCGAACAGCCAGATCGACGACACGGCCACCCGTCACGAACGTCAGGTTGGCTTCGAGCGGACTCACGAGCTCGCAGGTCGTGTTATACCATTCCGTGATCGTACCGGTTTCAGGATTCTGAACGACAACCTGCGCGGCAGGGACCTCGGTTACCTCTTCTTCAGCCCCCCCACATCCGGCCAGGGCAAACAGTGCCAGGGCACCTGCCAGGAGTAATATTTGTATGGTTAGTGATTTCATTTTCATAATGTCTCCTCCCCTGCTGCATCTAATAGAGCAATCATGTCAAGAGCTGGAATACCCACTGCATTTGAAAGCAGGGCAAGTACCCTGTAGTAGCCATGTGATGAGTAAACCGTCGCGGCGCCAAGGGTGGTCCACGTCGATTGTGCGTCGAGAACTTCGACCATGATGGCCAGACCTTCCTCCATCCTGCGCGTGGCAACCCTCAATGCCTCCTCGGCCTGACCCAGCGCACGGTTGGAGACCTGCACGTTGTTGTACTGGTTCTGCAGGGTGTAGTACACGACTTCAACCTCGCCCCGAATCTGCTGGTGGAGCTCCTCCTCCTGTATGTCGAGCAGATCGAGTTGTGCGACAAGCGGCGCCAGGAGGTCATCGGTACGTCCGAAATTGTAAAGGTCCCACCAGATTGAAATACTGCCTGACAGCGATGCTGACGGGTCTGAAAAATTGAACGCTGTGCTGCTCTCCGAGAAGTTTGCCCGGAAATCGATGTTGGGACCCTCGGTGGCACGGATGGTATCCATCTGCGCCTCGATTTTTTCCCTCTCCGAACGGAGTTCGTGGACCTCCGGACGGTTTTCCAAGGCCCAATCGGTCAGGATTGCAATAGTGAACGGAATCTCTACGATCGGGTAATCGACCGGGGCTAGTACCCACCTGGAACCGACATCAACTCCAAGCGCAAGCGCAAGGACCGTCTGGCGGATCTGAACGTTGTTGGTCCATTCGAAGACCTGCTGTTCGGCCGATGCAACCGCGACCTGCACCGAAAGAAGGTCGTTCAGGGGCATGTAGCCCGCATCGTACAGAGCCTGCGCCTGACGTTCGAGCTCGTGAAGAGAATTGTACGACGCCTGACGTACGGCGAGTCCGCCGAAACCCTCACGGGCAGTGCAGTACGCGTCGACCGTAGCTGTATCTATCAGGCCCACAGCCTGGTACAACTGGTACCTGGAGACCTCCATGTCGGCCGCTATAACTCTCTCCGCCGCCGACCTCTCGCCCCCCTGGTAGATCGGATATCTGAAATTCAATTCTGCACGCAGGTTGTTAGCGGCCTGCAGTTCGAAAGTCTCACCTTCAGGAAGGTCGATTGTTTGCGAAGCAGCGTACCTCGTGTAGTTAAACGAGAAGCTGAGGTCCGGATTGAAGCCTGCAAGGCTTGTCCTGCCTGCTTCATGCGCAAGCACGACTGCCTGTTGAGCCATGAGGAGGTTCCTGTTGCTCGACCTCGCGGTTTCAAGCGCCATTTCGAGAGTCAGAACCGGAAGCTGGGGACCATCGACTGCCGGCTCTGTGCCAGCAACAGAACCCTCGGTTTCATCGGTACCAGCATCGGAGATGATACCGGCATCAGCGATCAGCAGATTCTCCAATGCCGAAACCGGTTGCGCTGCAGGTGTGAAAAGTGCTATCAATCCGAGAAGCACGAGGTAACCCGTAATTTTGTTGATTTGTAACAGGGGAATTTTCATTATTTCTTCACCCCCGCACCGTTCAGATAAAGATCGAAAGCCTGCTCGATACTGGCATCGACATCCAGTTCTTCCGGGAGATCAATCCACGTGAGGATCATACCGTTGGTCATTCCGGTGAAGGCATCGAAAAGGGTGTCCGTGGGAATGTCTGATCGGAGTTCACCCGCTTCCTGAGCCTGACCGACAAGTGCCCTTGTTTTATTCTTGATTTGGGTGAACTGCTCGTGGAATTCATCGATCATTGGTATGCGCGGAGGACCATGAAAAGCCCTGAGCTCGTGAAGGTAGATCTTTGCGAACTGACGGCTCTCCCAGAACTCCCTGATCTTGTGTCCCATAATCCCGCGGATCTTCTGGAGAGGAGTCAGATCGGGTTCATTAATAGTCCGGTTTAATTTTTCCCAGACCCCTTCGAGCTTCCGCTTGAGAATCGCGCTGATGATCTCTTCCTTGGACTGGAAAAGATGGTAGAGGCTCCCCTTGGCAAGCTCGGATCGAACTGCGATATCCGATACCGTGGTGCCATCAAAGCCTTTCTCGGCAAAGAGTCCTTCGGCGGCATCCAGTACAAGATTTCGACGGAATTCCTCTTCGCGCTCTTTTCGTGATAGTTGTAAGTCGTTCTGGATCACGTTAATCCCACCATTTTTCTGTATTACAGCCCGGTCATTATAATGACCGTGTGGTCATTATAATGACCTGATATGATAGTGTCAAGAATTTGGAGTGTAAATATTGCTATATTTTGTCTTCGAAATAGAAGAATCGGTCCGAATATACTGAATGTCACCTGTGCTCTTATTATGTAATAAAAGAGATTTAATCGACCCGTTCGCTCTGGTATAGTTGAGTTCCTAAGCCGGGATGGGAGTATTCAGAAAAATTACGGAGATGCCGCCCGATCAGATTGCGTCGAAAGCTCTCAGATGGGGTGCATCGAAGGTCGGTCAGGTCACCGATGAATGGTGGGCACGGTCCGGCGGCATGGAAGTGAAGGCATCGGAGCTTCCGGGTTACGTCACAGACGACACCCTGACACCGCAGGACGCCGCGGAGAAAATTATCAGGTGCCTCTCGTACCGTGCAGGGATTCACAACACGGTTTTCGATATTTTCAACAACCAGTTTGGCCCGTACGAAGGACGGTTCTCACCGGAGTCCAACAGGCTGTTCGAAGAAGCTGACAGGCTGTGCGACAAGCAATTCACCATCCTGGGCGAGGAACTCGATTTTTCATCCGGCATTCAATGGCATCGCGACCCCCGTAACGACCATGATTTCAATGCAGGCGAGTTTCACACAAAGGTCCGGCACTCCGTCCCGGAAGGCGGGTACGACATAAAGTACCCCTGGGAGCTGTCACGTTTACAGCACCTTCCGAAACTCGCGCTTGCGTACCGTCTATCCGGAGACAAAAAGTATCTCAAAGCACTACATAACCAGACGTCAGACTGGCTCAACAGGAATCCGGTCGGATTCGGCCCGAACTGGGCGTGCACGATGGATGTCGCGATACGGGCAGCCAACCTCGCACTCGCTTACGCCTATGCACGCGATGTTCCGACAGATCCTGAGCTGACTGTCAACCTTGCACGGAGTCTAATCGCACACGGACGGTTCATCGCATGTAACCTGGAGTGGTCGGAAGAGCTGACCAGCAATCATTACCTCGCCGACATCGCCGGGCTTGCAGTGCTGGGATGCCTGATGACTCCCGCGCTTGAGGAAGCCGATTCATGGCTTGAATTCGCTCGTGACGAGCTTGTCAGCGAGATAAAAAAGCAGGTCTACGACGACGGCTGGGACTTCGAAGCGTCGACCGCATATCATCGACTCACATTGGAGTGTTTCCTGGTGCCCGCGATATTCATGCAGCAGAACGGCATTCGCATGGGATCGGATTACATGTCGCGACTGGTTTCAATGGCGATCTTTGTCAGGGATATCACGCTTCCCGACGGGTCATTTCCGCTGATCGGCGACAATGATTCGGGCCTGTTCGTATCGCTGCACCCGAGGCCCAATGGTAACCTAAAATACCTGATGGCCCTGAGTGCAGCATTGCTTGGTGATCCTGCACTGAAACCTGAAATACCCGGCGGCGGAACATGGTCCGATCCTGAAGTTCTGTGGCTGCTTGGTGAAAACGGGCTCAGGCGCTTCGACGGACTGCCGTCGACACATCGCCCGAAGATATCATCATTCCCCGACGGTGGCCTGTGGTGCCTGAGATCATCGGATTGCAGGGACCTGTGCACCTTCAGGCTCGGAAAAGTGGGCCAGAATGGAAACGGCGGTCATGCGCACAACGACCAGTTATCGGTAACGATATGGTTCGGTGGAAATCCGATCGTTGTTGATCCCGGTTCGGCCGTTTATACGTCCGATCCTCAAAAAAGAAACCTTTACAGATCGACCTCGTCTCATTCCACGATCTCAATAGGTTCTGTCGAGCAGAACAGTTTCGTCGATGGAAACCTTTTCACCCTCCCGCAGCAGATCGAGACGAAATTTACCGGAACCGGCGAGACGGAGGATGAATCGAGGCTTGAGGGAGTATTGCTCGGTTACGGGCACTGGTCGAAGGATGAAGTGAAAATTACAAGACGGATCGTGCATGACCGTGAACGTCGATACTTCGAGATCGAGGATCATCTGGCAATCAGTAAGGATATCGAGGACGAGGAAATACTCTGGCGGTTTCCTCTCGCTCCGGGACTGTCAGTGGACGCGAAAGGAGCGGGTTTTATCAAGCTGAACGACACTGACGGTGTCAGTGTCGCGGAGGTCCTGTACCAGGCAGGCTGGACGTTTGAAGCGAAGGACACTAAATTCTCACCGTCGTACGGAGTGGAATTGTCGAACGTAACTCTTGAATTCAGGCCGCCTGGGGACAAAAGCAGGGCGAAATTCATTTTTCGTGCGGCATCGCATTAAAAACAGGGACAATGAAGGTAATCATCTGCGAATACCATCCGTGGGATACCGATTTTCGGATCGGGAACCATCATTATGCGCGTGAGTTCATGAACGCGGGATGGGACGTGATGTGGATAAGTCACCCGGTAAGTTTCATCCACAGGCTGAAATCGGAAAACCAGAAACGTATCGATAAGGCTGCAATGGGACCCTTCAGACACGAAAATGGACCTGTTGAGTTCGTCCCGTACACGAACCTGCCGTTTCTCAACGTTCCATTACTCTCATCAACATGGGTTCTGGAGAACAGCCACAGGTATTTTCATCCATCGTTCAAGTACAGCCTGATGAAAAGCGGATTCGACCAGCCAGATCTCGTCTGGATCACTGACACCGCGATGCACTCGGTAGCAGAAGTCGCTGAGCCGAAGGCGATAGTGGTAAGGATCGCTGACGACAACACAGAATTTAAAAATATTCCGGCATCACTCAGGGAAATAGAGAGCAGGCTGATTCACAGGTCTCATGTCACCTTCGTGACATCCTCCCCGCTGGAGGAAAAACTTAAATCGAAGTACGGCACTAAAATTAACCTGCTCAGGAATGGTGTCGCGTTCGAGCATTTCCAGGGAGAGTACGAACGTCCGAAGGGTTACGAGAATATGCGTGGCCCGATCGCAGTTTATGTCGGTGCTATCGAGGAATGGTTCAATGTCGAATGGGTGGAGAAACTGGCAAAGGAACGCAGGGACATCAACATTGTGTTGATCGGTAAAGCAACGATTGATATCTCCGTTTTGAAAAACCTTGATAACGTCTGGGATTTCGGACTGGTGCCGTACGAGGAGATCCCCGCATACCTCGCTCATGCCGACTGCGGGATAATCCCGTTCAAGAGAACGAAGCTTGTCGAAAGTGTGTCTCCTCTGAAACTGTTCGAATTTCTCGCAGCCGGAATTCCAGTGGTCAGTACGCGCTGGCGCGAGCTGGAAAGGCTCGACAGCCCCGCCCTTCTAGCTGCAGACAGCTCCGAATTCGTTCGATGGGTATCGCGGATGATTGATGAAGGCTGGAAGGCAGTGAGGAGCAGCCAGTTCCGGGACTACGCAAGAGAAAATTCGTGGAACAAGCGATTTGAAAAAGTAATGGATGTACTGGAAAGAAGTTCTGGTAGATTCAAGAGGTGTGAACATGAAAAAAACCCAACTTAGGTTCTACCTTGTTCTCAGTCTGATTTTTCTATTGATATCATCATGCGGTTCGAGCTCGGAAACATCGGACGACACAACGGTCAACCAGGCTGACGGCGGTTCTGGAATCGGTGAGACAAAGGACTATGAATTCGACATAAGTCTGAAATCAGGCACGCAGCTGGACAACGCCGACCTTCTGAGAATCGGGAACAGCCTCGGGGTCGACTTAGCCGAGGGATGGAACTACTTCTACGATGTGAACGGAGTCGAGGTCCAGGTAAACTGGATCCTGCCTGATTACCAATCAGACCTCCTTGAGTTATTCCACGCTCTGTTCGCGCAGACCGGACAGTCAAACGCTGTACTTCTCGGTGAGGAAGCTGTCTACGAGGTAATCACCGACGATACGGACGCTGCAATCGCGGTGCTCGACTTCCTTTTCCTCGCCCCGCTCCAATATATTAAGATCATCCCGCAAAGAATATATGGCGAGGGCATGGTGACGTGGGAAGAGGTTATCATCGGACGGAATCTTACAAATGTTGAAAATAATCTCGGTTTTGAAATCGACTGGCTCATAAACCAGGAAATAGAACTGGGCAATGTCCCAGTGCGTGTTAATTATCTCATTCCGTCGCGCGAGTACTCTGTTCAGGACGCGTGGTTCGCAATGAAAGCGGTGAAAGGCACCGAAATCGGACTCTACATGCTGGACGATGCGGTAATCGAGATCGTAACCGACCGTCAGGAAATCGCAGATCAGATCATCTGGATTATCACCAGACAACCTGTCGAGGAAGTGGACGTCGACACTGCAAGTAAAAATCCGGACGGAGGAGCGGTATACCTGCTTGAATTCACGGTCGTGCCGATCATCAATGCGGACTACATGCTCCTCAACGAGTGCTCGATCGCTCTCGGGGGTGGAGCAGGAATCCATGAGATCAACGAGATCGATCCGGCTCTATATCTTGGCGACACGCTGCAGTTTTTCACAAACGAGGAAAGTACGCTGATCGAAACCAACCCCGACAACACCATGGAGCGCGTCGATGATTCCATCGCGGTTGCCACCATCGAGTTCGGACGTCGTTCGGATTTCGACGCGGGCGATCTCGACGTTGAAGTGTACATGGAAGTTTACACTGGACGTATGCTCGACATTGAACCGGATAATTTCGATCTGTACATCGAGGGAACCGACTTCTGGCCCGTCGGTACCCGACGTGTTCAGGACGCAGTCGATGACGCCCTTGAGGACATCAGAACCAGTGGTGTAAGGGGCACCGTTGAGGTTCTGCACGGCTGGGTGAGAAATAACATCGATTACGGTGGTGAAGTGATCGGCAGCAGGCGGGGGACGAACCAGGTGCTCAGGCAGAGTGAAGGTCGCTGCTGGGATCACTCCGACGTTTTCATTTCGATGGCGAGAACAGCGGGGATTCCCGCAAGGCAGATCGCAGGCTGGCTGTACGAGTTCAACAGCGGTCACATCTGGAGCCAGGTCTGGCTCGAGGACGAGGGAATCTGGCTGGATGTAGACACAACCGCAACGACCGTTGGCGTGGATGATAATTACATCCCGATCTGGGGCACGCGCGATGGTGAGATGCTGTTTTTATATAAAGAGCTGCCGAACGTTCAGATCGTTCCCTGAGGATACTGAATGCGCGTAATGGCAATTACATTGCTGCTTCTATTAATTTCAATTTCCTGCGTGCAGGCGCAGGCACCAGAGCCTATACCCAATCCCGTGAATGTTCCGATGATGTCGACTGACAAGTTCGGGTTTGTCCAGATAGAGGAGATCAGCTCAGGACTGATCGAAAGGGAGGAACTTGATCGTTTAATAGAGGAAGCGGGACTCGAAGGGCTTGCTGGCGAGACATTTGAATACAGGGTAGGCGAGGCAACTGTAACCCTGAGATATTATTCGACCTTAAACGTATCGGAAACTACGAAGCTTGTGGCTCAATATCCAGACTATGTTCCCCCTTACACCGTGGTGGTGAGCGATACAGGCGTTTATGAAATCGAAAGTGACGATCCATTCGCTGCGGAAGTAATTCGTGATTCTCTTGATATTCCAACACTCCAGAAAATAAAGCTTACCCCGTACAGCATCATGGGTGAATGCGTCCTGTTCAAAGACTCCACTGTACACGAAGGTTATGCCGTCTCAGAAGAACTCGATCTAGGCTTTCCTCTTGAGAGCGTTTTACGTCAGCACATCATATTCTATCTACCGTACATTCTTGGTTGCGATATCACATACTTCCTGCCTGAACCTGATGTGGATACGTTTGAAGCACTTGAGATACTTGCTTCCGATAAGGAAACTGATTTTGGATTGTACGTTCTGGACGATGTAATCATAGACATCGACACGGATAATATTGAGGTTGCCGAGAAAATCTGGCGATTGTTAAACATCCCACCCCCATCACGATACGCTGTTAACAGGTTCAGCGTAAGCTTCGGTGTTGTGCCTGTTGAAAGGTTCGATCACCTTACTTTGCGGGACTGGGGTTACTCAACGTGGTTTGACACCGATGAGAATCTTTTGCTGGAAAAGGATCCCACTATCGAATTTGGACGTGATCTGCAGCTCTATCTCGCAGGCGGGTATTCGTCGGTGGAATCAAATCCCCCGCTTGAACTCACAGAAATCGATGATTCGCTTGCTGTCGGGCATTTATCAGAACCGGGCAAAAACCTTCTTTCAGTTGAATTAGAAGCAGTAGTAGAGACCGGCAGACCGATTACAGCACCTCCACAGGAACTGATACCGTATGTGGATTTAACCGACAGATGGCCTGTCGACAGTCCTGCAGTCAGGAGCGCATATGAGGACGCGCTCGTTAATTACATTGGAGGTGGCGCGTACTATATTGCTGTCAGGTTGCACACATGGGTCAGGGAAAACGTGCCAGTGCAACCAGATTATTTACATCAAGGTCGTGTCAGCGTTGAGGAAGCCCTGGAAACTGGTGAGGGTGATGAATGGACGAGGTCCGATGTCTTCATTACACTCGCCAGAGCAGCTGGATTGCAGACAAGGCAGTTAGCTGGTTTCAAATACCAGCCTTCCGTCGTTGATAACAACATTGTCTGGGCCCAGGTCTGGGTGCAGGACACGGGTGTGTGGCTTGATGTCGACTGCGAACGCGAAACGGTTGGGATAGATTCCTATTACATTCCAATCTGGGGCTCTCGCGACGGTAACCTTGCTTATCTTTATTCGGTGTTCCCTACAATTGAGCGGTCACCGGGACGTCGATTCAATTAAGACTCGTCATCCTTCGGCTTCATGTACTTTTTCTCGTTGAACTCTTTTCGCCTGCGGTAGGAATCGACCCATTGTCTCCGGATCCCGGGGCTCATATCAGATGGATCAAAGATTTCCTCGCTGTCCGGCTCATCACCGGGGATATGGGTCATCATATCGGAGCTGGCGCCGAAACCGGGTGTGTCGAACTGGGGAGGCAGTACTGACGGCTTGATATTACGCTCCTGCTTCGCGAACGATTCCTGGAAGATGTCGTATATCGGGTTCGTATGAATGACGATACCCTCTCCGGGAGGCTCCCGCATCATCTGAATGGCAACCTCACAGATACCCCAGCCGTAGAGGACGAGGATCGGGAAAAATATGACTAGCAGAACGAATTGCATTTTAACAGGTCACCTTTCCTAATTTATGACTCACGGATCTGCTCCCCGGTTGCATTAATTATTGTGCTGCTCAACGTAATTGTACTACATTCAGTGCTTGACACCTATAATTCACTCTTGTACGCTTGATTCACGAATTTCGGGACAAATCGAGGGAAATACAAACGAGGGCAAGAGAAAATGAAAACAAAATCAATTTCCAGAGTCATTTTCATTCTTTTTAGTCTGGTCCTGATGCTGGGAGCCTATGGAACGGCGCTGGCGCAGGATTCAGAGGATACAGACACGACCGAGACCACAACGACGTACACTACATCGAGCACGGACTCGACCACCGATGCAGCGGGCACGTCCACATCTTCAACTGAAGCGACGCAGGCGCAGGGACGTCCACGTCTGGCGGTTCACACGTTCGAGAATCCGCCAAACTACTACAATTCCACGATCGGTAACGGACTCACGAGCATCGTTGTGACTCACCTCGCGCAGTCCGGACGTTTCGATGTGATCCAGCGCGGTGACAACCTCAACGTGCTGATCGAGGAGATCGATTTCGGTGCGTCAGGATATGTGGAGGCAGACACGGCAGTCGAGATGGGACACATACTGGGCGTGAATTACATTCTTTCAGGCCGCGTGACTAACTTCGGCTACGAGGAAACGTCCACGGGCGGATTCCTCGGCGGGTTCGGAGGATTCGGCGGACTGGACATCGAGCAGGAAGAAGCCGTCGTACGGTTAGATTTCGCACTGATCGACGCAACGACAGGGGAGACCCTTCTCGCGGCGACCGCGGAGGGCAAGGAATCCGAGACCGGATTCGATGTCAGCGGCGGCAACTGGGGAGACTGGTTCGGGGGTATCAATTATGACTCCGATGAGTTCATGGACAGCATGGTTGGTCAAGCGACACTGAAGGCGGTTGACAACCTGATGGCGCAGATCCTCGAATTGTTTCCGGTACAGGCTCCGATACTCGCTGTGACTCCTGATTTCATCATCCTTGATATCGGGGTTGGAGCTGGAATCGAGGAGGGAATGGAGTTCGAGGTATATCGAGTGGAGGCGGTCACAAACTCGGCGGGAGAGACTGTCTGGGAGGAACGAACCCTCATCGGCACGGTCCGTGTCACAGAGGTGGACCTGCAGAACTCGAAGGCGGAAGTAATCAGCGGATCGGGATTCCAGGAAGGCGACCTTTGCATCCTTCCGGAAGACGATTAAGACATGATAACGGCGATTTTCCAGGTAATAATTAAACCTTGTGGATCGTTTTATAATCAATTTAATATGGAACCTGACAGGAAGGTGAAGACACCATATGATTAGACGATTAATTTTAACGGCTGTAGTAACATCATTGCTTTTCACGCTCGGATGCGGGGACATGCTCAACCAGCAGCAAGCGAAGTTCAGGGACCTTGGCCAGGTTGTCGAGGATAACCTGAAGACAAGCTCAACCTTCTGGGACTATATTGAGAGCTTCCGGTACACCGGAACACCCGGCGAGTACAAATGTGTCACAAACAACATCCCCGATGGCCATGCGGCCGGGACCTTTGCATACAACTGCTATGCAGTTCTCGATGAGCGCAACAACACGCTGGTCAGGACGGGTAGTTCCAACTTCAGGATTATAGGGGAACAGGGCGGTGCAAAGATTTTCGAACTAAATGTCACAGCGGGAACCCCACCTGTAATCACGCTTCATGGTCCCTGGGAAGGTGAGGAGTTCACACCGAGTTTCGAACGTTGAACAAACTGCTTACAGAATTGAAATTAACAGGCCCTGACCGCCAAGTCAGGGTTTTTTAGCATTAAATCGCATTAAGTACGTAAATAATCCGCAGTTACTCTTGCCCGGAAGTGTTAAAGACAATTAAAATAGCCCTGTCGTCTGATTAAGAGGGTGGGATGACAAGCATCCCCGCAGGCGGCATGTTTCACCGTGGCTATATCACAGAAAATTTCGTGGACGGATGTCGGGCGGGAAGCCGCCGGACATCTCGATCACATTCTGTCGCACGGGACATCGACACCTCCGGCGTGGGAGCTTCCCGCTGCGAAATACCTTCTCAGTATTTTTGAACGTGAGGGGATCAGTGCGACCGTCCTGCCCCCGGGGTCGGGTGCCGATGCATCGGAGTTTGCGTCGCCTCGCCCGAACCTGATAGCGCATGTCCCCGGCGGTGAAGCCGACGAACCGATTCTGCTCCTGAGCCACCTGGACAGCGCACCCCGTCTGATGCAGGACTGGGACATTCCAGTCAGCACGTCGGGCACCCGGATTTCAGGGCCCGGTGCCCTCATGGGTACTCACCTCGCGGTCGCACAGGCAATGGCGCTGATTTTGATTGCGCGAAGCGGACTCGATCTGCGTCGCACTATTCGTCTCGCGGCCACGAGCGAAGGAGCCGGAGGTCGCGGTGTCGGGCTTCGTACCATTGCAGAGCATCACCTCGAACATATAACAAGCGACATTGCGCTTGGATGGGGAGCCGTGAGCTGGATCGGGAAGGGCGGCATCCCCTACTCACTTCTGACCTCGGGCGAGAAAGGCTCACTGATTTTGAAAATCCGTTCCGAGGGCGACACCGGGAAGATCGGGACCCGTCTGGGCAGTGATCCTGTCGAGCTGTTAATCAGGGCGCTTAACCTTCTCGACGGGATTGAATTTGAGCCCAGGATTAATGAATCCTCGAAGGCACTGGCGCGTTCGATATCTCAATCCTATAAGGATTTCAAAACGAAGGAGCTCCTCGACGGATTAACCCGTCCGCATAAAGTCAACCGGTCTCTGAAAGCTCTCGAAGAGAACGAATTGCTGGACGCAGGCCTGAAGGCCATCCTGCGAGCATCGCTCAAGACGGAGAGGTTCATAACCAGGTTGAGTGCCGTTGCATCGGACGGTCTGAAGCCGAGGTCAGCCGAGGCGGTTGTGCTATACAGTTACCCTCCGGGTGAGGACGTGGAAGACGTAGCGATGCAGGTCGTTGAGCCGCTGAAGTCCGACGGAGTTTACCTCGCCGAGAAGAAAATAATCGAGCCATCGGAAAGCGAGATAACACCGGAAATCCAGGCACTGGCAAGGGCGTCGATTAAAGATGTTGATAAGGACGCCAGGCTGGTGGTCTCGCTGTCTCCCTGGACGACCGGACATGCGTCATTGAGGAAATTCGGCACCCGTATCTTCGGATGGGAGCCGTTCATCCATGCGGGCGGACTCAGAGATACGCTTGCGGGGAGGGGTGGAACCGCGGAAAAGATCGAAATTGACGACCTTGAGCGTGAAATCAGGGCGTATTACAGCTTCCTCCTGAGATCCTGCCAGTAGGCTCTATAAATATTGACTTCTAAATATTGTCGGACGATTAACATCCCATATTCGTATACAATAACAGTACAGTTGCACGTGACATTCCCCTGAATACCACCGATTCTCTATGCCCTGATATCCCGGAAGCCTATATTTCATGCTGGATTGCATTATTTTGACGAATTTTTAAAGAAAACACACTTGATGGTATCTAACTAAGTGGACGCAAATTCTTCTGGTTGACTCTATTGAAAAATGCTATTCTTTATGCTGCAAAAATCCATTCTGGAGGTCCATTATAATGTTTTACCGATTCATCGCCACGTGCATAGTAGCGTGTGGTCTCGTTTTAGCAATCGGTGGGTGTGGAAATTCAAACGATGCCACAACACCCGCAACTACCCCCAACGTCCAGAATTCAACCTCCTCGTCGACCCAGCACATGTCCTGGGGACTGTATGACGTTACAATCGATGCTAATACAGGAGAAGTAACAACGTTACCCCTCCGTGGAGCCGATTTTAACGCAAATGTCGTCAAGTTCCTTCAGCCCCCATCTGCTCCAATCGAGCTCATCACCATTATGATCAACATGGCTGAATCTGACCTGCCGGACGGCCTGGTCACCATGGACATCCTGCTGAGGCACCCGTTCCCCGGAAAAACCCTGTTCAGGGGCTTTGACGTCCGCGGAATTATCATGGGCAACGGAAGCCATAACGGGATCTATGATCCTGATATGACCTTCCCTGGTGCAACCGACACGACAATGTTGAATGCTGATGGATTCACGCGCTGGTGGAACCAGACTGAATTCACTACGTACGGCACGATTCTCGGCTACACGGAAGGCCATTTCGCAAAGCCGGGTTTCACGTCAACAAGCACACTGAATCCCTACAAGGTCCACTGCGAAGGCCTCGAGCCGGGTGCTCCGTTCTACACTTTCAATCCCGACTCACAATGTACATTCCCAGCGATCGACGGTGCGTTCAGACGGAAGTACCGCTTGCAGTTTGACCTTGACATGATTCCTCTTTACAGCTTCAAGTACGCAGTCGATGCAAGCTGGGCTCTTCCCGATCCCGCTTTCCATCCAGAATATCCTGTCGAAGCGTTCGGTCTCGATGCACACTGCCAGGAGCCTTATCTGGTTAAGGTCGAAGAGTACGTGGAGATTCCGTACTACGTCGACGAATGGGTTGCCGGCGGTAACCTTGAATTCCTGCTGACAATCGGAGACTGGCAGGCGGTCGGAGGCGACATCCTTCCTGAAATTTCACACGTATGGATCGAGTCGCCAACACTCTTT
>JAUWTM010000138.1 GCA_030614715.1 Planctomycetota bacterium | reverse complement strand
TGTGCGCTTTCTAGCAGCCTTCAATCCGACAGCTTGAATCGCGTGAGACCCTTCCCTCAGTACTGCAACATCGCCAAGCGACAGCCTGTGACGGGCAGGGGGGGCATCGATGAGTTTATGCACAAAATCCCTGTCCACTCCAATTGTCCGGGACTCCTGTATATCTCCTTCGTCATCGATGTAATATTTATCCGCTGCTTTGACAGATCTCGCTAGTCCGCCCGGTTTTCCCTCGACCTCCTTAACCCAGACTTTTAAGTCCGGACGCGCCAGTGGGAACTTAGCATCGCCAGTTACTTCACCCTTCCGCCAGATAATTATCGATGCAGGTACATGCGCGCGCTTGATCGGCAATGATTGAATGTCGATCACCGATTCCAGTTGACCGCGTTTACGGAACAGGGTCCTGATGTCACGATACCTCGGGTAAGCGATCCACGTGTTAGGGGTGATGAATCCGAGCACTCCTCCGGGTTTCAGTAGCTCGATGGAACGGTTAATAAACCATTTGTACCTGTCGCGACATCCGATCGACGATTCCGGAAACCTGTCAGTCAATAACCCTAGCTCTTTCTCAAGTCTGGACGCATCACGTTTCTTCCCGGTTCTTCTCAACGCCGCGACGGGGCTGCCCTTTCCGGAGAAAAACTGGTACGGTGGATTCCCGATCACACCGTCGACACGCCGTACTTCAGAAGGCAGCTTGTTAAATCCCGACAAGGCATCAACCTTAATAATCACATTTTCCAGATCATCGTCACCGACATCCACCCCGTGCACATTTTTCAGCCGCCACGAAATATTTCGACGTGACAGCACAACCGCGACCTCGTCGATATCAAGTCCCCGCAGGCATTGTCTGACCAGCTCACCAGGTTTCATTCCCGGACGTTCCCTGACCAGAATATCCAGTGCTTCGAGCAGGAAATATCCTGCACCGCATGCGGGATCGAGTATCAGCGGCAGTTCAGTGGATTTACACAACGACTTTACCACCGACTTACAGATGTACTTCACAACGGGACCGGGAGTGTCGAACGCACCGAGATTACGGGCACGTTCGATGTCGGTCACGATGTGTACACCATCGGTTCCACTAACGAACCTGCATCCTCTCAACACCTCGATGAGATTCCCCAGGTTCCTCGGCGACGGCTCAGTTTCAAACGGCCACCGGGCATCTGCATTTTCAATGAGTGGGATTAAAAATTCCGATGATGGAATCTCATCGCGAAGCTTTCGTGCCCCTGCACCGGCCTTGCGAACCGAGAATCCCAGCCTGCTTTGAATAATGGAAGCCTTGACCGTTTCGAATATTGTGTCTGTGGAGACCATTGAATCGCGCGACCTGCATCCCTGTCTCAGTACTTCCTGCTCCTCTTGAAGGAGTTACGGAACCAGTCCTCGTCAAGACGGATAATTGTCGGCCTTCCGTGCGGGCAAGTGTAATACGTCCCGTCCCTGATGTGTTTTATCAGGTACTCGATCTCCTCCTCGCTCAGCTTCTGCCCCGCCTTGATCGCTGACTTGCACGACAGGTTGATCACGAACGCCTTCCGGAATCCTCCGTCCTGCCTGATCTCCTCGTCCTGCGACGCGCGCTCGATTATGTCACTGAACGCCTGTACCGGATCATCGGACTTCAACGCAAGCGGTATGCCGCGTATGACAAACGACCCGCCCCCGGAAAATTCCTCGATCTCAAATCCCAGCGAATTCAGTTCATCAAGGTGATCGACAACGAGCCCGGACTGCGACGGTGGTAATTTGACCTGCAGCGGGAATAGTAATGACTGGCTTGCCACACCTGCCTTTTCCTCGCGGTTCATGAACTCCTCGAAAAGAATCCGCTCGTGCAGGTTGTGCTGGTCGATCAGGTACACCGCGCGTCCCTGGTTGTATATAAGATACGTGTCGGCAAACTGAACCGTATGCCCGGTCGGCGGCAGGTCATCTTCCAATACAATTTCATCGAACGATGGGTATTCATGCGGCAGCCCGTTTTTTACAGCGACCGCCTGAATTTTGTCAGTGGATTGCGGCAAGTCGGAAGTGTGACTGTGTTTCGGCTCACGTATCGCCCAGTCACGTTCGTCGGCTTGTGCTGATGTCGATTTGGATTGAGGTGCAGAAGTTGCGGGCGGGGCTGATGGAAAAACTTCGCCCGTCCTGTCATCTATCGACACCGCATCCTCAAGTGTATCCTCTAATTTCTGGTCAGGTGATCCATGCAGCGGATGGTTCCTCTGCAATGTCTCAGTCACTGCATGATATACCGTGCCTGTAACCACTCTCGGTTCTGCGAGACGGACTTCCCTTTTATGCGGATGGACGTTTACATCGACCTGCGATGGATCGCACTCGATTTTAAGTACTGCCAGCGGTCTGCGTCCCGCGGGCAGGAATTGCATGTACGGTCTTTCAAGCGCTGAGGTAATTCCCGGATCCTTGATTAACCGTCCGTTGAGAAAAATGATCTGATCCGTACGCCTCGCGCGATGCACTTCAACAGATGAGATAGATCCCGAGATCCTGACCGGACCGCGTTCGTAATCGACCGCCAGCATCTTGCGGGCCGTGTCGGCACCGTAGATTGTTACCAGCGCATCGTCGAGGTTCCCCGTTCCCGGTGTTCTGAATGTTTCCCGTCCGTTGTGAATGAGTCTCCACGCGACTCCGGGGTAGGCGAGTGCGTACGATGAAATAAGCTGCGCGACTCTCCCGAACTCGGCTCCCTCCGATCTGAGAAACTTCCTGCGTGCGGGTGTCGAATGGAACAGCTTCAGCGATTCCACCTGCGTCCCGCCCGGCCACGATATCGTCTCGATTGATTTCTCACTGTTTCTACACGTCAGACGCGTTCCGGCTTCCTCGTCGCGGAAGCGCGTTGAAATTATCACATCGCTGACAGCGGCGATCGAGTACAGCGCCTCCCCGCGAAATCCGAGCGTGATGATCGCATCGAGGTCTGTTTCGTTTTCAATCTTGCTGGTCGTGTGACGTTCCAGCAGCAATGGAACCTTGTCGGCTGGAATCCCGAAGCCGTCATCCCTGACGGTAATCGACGCCATCCCGCCGTTTTCGATCTTAACCTCGATCTGGCACGCACCGGCATCGAGCGAGTTCTCGATCAGTTCCTTTACAACACTCGCGGGACGTTCGATAACCTCTCCGGCAGCGATCAGGCGGATTATGTCCTGCGACAGCTTATGTATATTAGGTCTTTCGGATGCCATGCGTTTCAGACGAATTTTACACCATCGACCGATTAAATCAATTCACCTTTCACGAATCGTCCCGTAACTCAATTTGATAATGTACCACAGTACGGGGACTGGCGACGAAATTTGCCGGTGTACAAAACAGGACTTACCTGTACACCTCCTCCCGGCAAATTTCGGTGCCTGTCCCCGCTTCATTAAAGATAGACATCTTTCTTCCTATGGTTGGGTGCCTGTCCCCGTTGCATAAAGATAAATAGCTGGCTTTTTTCATTCACTCGACCTACACTTCTGCTCCGTGCGTAATTTCTTCCTTTGGTTTGTGCTCTTCCTCGTCGCCGCGTTCTGGGGTGGTGCCTTTGCAGCGATTAAATTCGTCCTCGACTTCATCAGCCCGACCGAACTACTCGTCTACCGCTTCATGCCGACGGCGATCATCTGCATTATTGTCATTCTGGTCTTTTATCGTCGCGATTCTGTCAGGCTCTTCAGGAAACACTGGCTCATTATTATGGTGATGAACCTGCTGATGCTGTTCGGGTACCATCTGGTCCTTAATATCGGTGAGACCGTCCTTCCATCTGGTCCGGCCGGACTGATAATCGGTACGTACCCGATATTCACCATCTTCCTGGCACCATTTTTTATCAATGAGAAACTGACTCCCGGTAAAGTGATAGGAGGAATCATCGGATTTGCAGGTACTGCATTTCTGATGTTGATGGGATCGCAGCACGAGGGGGCGGAGCTGAACATCGAGCCTTCGCAGTGGGTACTTTTCAGCCTGATTACGCTGATCGCCCCGATAGCCGCTGCAGTACAGACCATTATCGCTAAACCTTACGTCACTGGAGAAAATCGCCACGGCGTGAAATTCGATCCGATCCACCTGAACATGCTTTACATGGCTCCCGCCGCAGTGCTGCTGATTCCCTTTATGCTCAATGGTCCGTCACGTAACCTGTCCGAATTTCCGATGGCTTTCTGGCTTGCGCTTGGATTCCTGGTGATATTCTGCACTCTTGGCGCCTACATTGGCTGGCTCTGGGCAGTCGCGAGGATCGGCGCCGGACGGGTCGCTGTCACAGCGTACGTGATACCGCTGTTCGCCCTCGCCTACGCACGTGTCTGGCTGGGGGAACCGATTGGCCTTCCGACCATAGTCGGTGCTGTATGCATCATCGCAGGGGTGATTCTGGCAAATGCCGGGGGTAAACTTAACGACGGTTAAATAAATTGGGAAATATTTGAATTAATGTCCTAAAATAAAATACGGGTAACAAGCAACTTGCTACCCGCACCTCCAAAACTCGTATCCACTCCATCTATATGCAGGCTTCGTACCAAAAACCCCCATTCCGCCATCTTTTTTGTCCATATACGGGCTCCGGTCCATTAAATAACGATCCAATGCGGGTTACAGGGGCCCGGATTTCATGATATTTGGGCCGGATTACCTGTAATATAGTCGTTTTTCGTTATATTCCCCTGTTTCTTGTTGCATATTGCACCAGAATAATTTAACAGCCTTGTCACTTTGCGACACCGACCTTCACTGCTATACTGGTTAACGACAGGAATATATTTAATGGTACTGAAGAGGAAAAATACCCGGACGGAGAGCGACGGCACTATCACTGCGGTCCCACCCAGGATTCACCTCGTTGCGATAGGCAACGAACTCCTTAACGGAGAGATCCGTGATTCCAACCTCGCCTGGCTTATTAAATTCTTCACGCGCAGGGGCGGGGAAATAATCAGTGCGACTATCATCCCCGACGATTTCAGTGCTGTCGAGCACGAACTTAGACGGGCACAGGAAACCGCAGCCGACCTTATGGTCACGACAGGTGGCCTTGGACCGACCGACGACGACGCCACGATGGCGGCGATCGGATACTGTGTGAACTCTCCGCTGGAATTGAACGAGGAAGCTCTCGGTTACGTGAAGGAACGTATCAGGGAATTGGCGAAGTTCCGTCCCGGCATGCCGCGACGCCTTAATAAGGAGCGAAAATCCATGGCGGTGTTTCCCGTGGGAGGCATACCGCTCAGGAATCCCGTCGGGGTCGCTCCCGGGATGATGTACACCGTCAAGGCGACAACATTGATCGTCCTGCCGGGCGTGCCCTGGGAAATGAAGGGGATCATCACGGACACCCTTAAGACCTTCTGGAAGACGTTTTTCGACAGTATATGTTACGTAAGGCGTAACGTGACTCTGAAGGGCATACCGGAGGCTGAGCTCGCACGGTTCATCCGAAGGTGCCAGAAAGCCGATCCGGGTGTTTACATTAAATCCAGGCTGAAGGTCACTGGGAAGATCAGGCCGAAGACCTCGATTGGGAGCGTTAAAAAGATCCCCTGGCAGATTGTTCTTCACTTCTCTGTAATAGAATGCACGCTGGAACAGGGCCACGAACGAGTGGATCGCCTGATCGACATCCTGGTTAAAGATCTCACGAAAAATTACAGGTATCCACTCGACATCAACCTCAGACCGGGACGGGTTTGAATATAAAACAGGCACGTTTCCCCTGGTATCTTTTATTAAAACCATCTGCTAACATACGTCTTCAGGATGATGGAGGTCGACAGCGCAACTATACGCCGTTTGATAGACGGAATGATCACTGGCGACGACGAATCATGGCGCATGATGCTCCAGATTCTCGGTCCTGTAATCAACGCCGTTTGCAGGCGCTCAGGTCTCGACCGCGATGAATTTGAGGACGTGGCCCAGGCCTTTGTCCTTCGCCTCCTTGAAAACAACTCCCGACGGTTACGCGGCATTAAAATCAAACAGGTTGAATCATTCTACGGCTGGGTGAAGGTCGTTGTCTCGAGGATCGTCCTCGACAGGCTCAACGACACCTCCAGGCGTAAGGAATTCGAGACTAAGGCAGGCGGCGAGAGATGGCGCGAGGGGATCGTTTCATCACGTATTGCCGTTAATATCGAGAACAGGGTTCTGATCGGGAAAGCACTTGACTCGCTCAAACCTGTCGACAGGGCCATATTCTGGCTCGATTTCAACGGCCTTAAGGGCGGGGAAATCGCGATGATCACCGGTGTGAACGTGCAGAACATTCAGAAACGACTGAGCCGCATGCGCTCGAAAATGCAGGACATGCTCAAGTGAGATAATGGGAAAAAACTTAAAAAAAGTTAAGGAAAAATGTCAGCTTTCGGCTCCGCGAACCGTTATAGTTGTGAGTGCCGGTCATGACAGAGGAGGGCTTCTGAGATGACTGACGAGCCAGACAAAAGGGTGGACCGGCTCACCGACGAGGAACTCGCACGCCTCCTGGATCCTGGTACCGATCCTGAAGAGCACGCACGCCTGGTAGCGAGACTGGGCGACGATCCCGATGCGGCAAAAATCCTCGCACTTGCCTGTCCTGACGTTCCACCGGACGCTGACGGTTTCACGGACGGTGAAATCGAGCGTCTGGTCGCCACTGCAAGGGAGCACAGGTCGGACCTTGATATGTGTCCCCACTGCTCCGGTGACCTCTATCCGCAGGGCTCATTCTGCCCGCACTGCGGAGCGCAGGCGAGAGGGAATCCGGTTTCCTGTATTAAGTGTGCCAAACCTGTCAGGGAAGGAAGCACTTATTGTCCCCACTGTGGAAGTTTTTTTCGTCCGATGGGTCGGAAGAGCCTGATCGATAACCCGCTTTACCTTCTGGTTATCGGTCTTGTAGCTGTCGCGGTAGCAGTCGCTTACCGACCCTTTGCAATCTGGTTCTACATTTTCGGTGCAGTCTCGATATTCGGTTGGGCAGGGGAGACATTTGTACGCTGGCGCACGAGATTGATCGTGAGCGATCAGGACAAACTGACAGAAGAGGATGACACGAAGTCCGATGAGGAACGTAAAATCGGATAATCATCATGGTTGTATCAGAATCTGATTTATTCGATGAGAGATCCGTAAGTGTCTATCTTGAGTTGCTGAAAAGATGGAGTCCCTTTAATCCCAAGTACGATAGACTTATTAGATGGATACTGTGGGTCACATGGACCATTTGCATCCTTGGTGGTGTTGCCTCAGCTTCAGCTAGTGTTTTCAATTTTGACGTCGTGTTGTTTGCTTTAATGCTTTATTACATTATTGCCATTGTTGTGATCCTGGTTCTCGACCTGATAATTGTCCTACCTAGAACTACCTGGATACCGATTTTTACTGAGTTCCTGGCAACCCCTGTAAAATCTGAAGATATCATCAATGATTTAACGAGCTGGGCGAATTTTCTGATTCGGAACCACTTGCGAACCATCGAACATCAAATCATACCGACGATGATCATTCTGTGGTTATTTGGTGGATTGGTATTTTTAATTATCAGTCTGCTAATCATATTCTTACTAGCTATTACTTTTGCTATTTATTATGTCGCTTTAAAATCCTTTTTTCTACATGCTGGTGTGCTGGCAGCCTTGCTGCCTAAACGCTTCTTTTATTATGGATTCCTACCTTTAGTATATTTTTTACTGACTATCGCATTGAGCGTAGTTCTTGTAAACGTGTATCCATTTCATCCTATCAATGAATGGTCTATAAAACTCTATAATATCGTGTTCTACGGGATAATACTCATCGCTATACCAATCCCTTTCCTGTTCTATGCTAAATTGCCTGTACTGGAACGACGTCGGAGGGGTGAGATCATCTGATCTGTATTCTGAGGGCTATCCAAGGTGTTTTATAAAAAATCCCGACCGATTCCTCAGCCGGGATTCATTCTCTCTGTGCCTTTAAGGTCTATCTTACTATACTACTTCACTCATCCGTTTCATTATTCAGGAACTCCCCAGCAACGCTCGTGGACGCTAAGATTGTACGTGAGTGTTCCGTTCTCTGGCGGATCAATGACATTTACGTGAATATAATACGTTTCGTCGGGATTGATACCTTCAACCAACAGGCGCTTCGTTGGATCACCCGGCGCGGTTTGCTGTTCCCTGGCTACCGGCTGGCCATCACAGGAATCATACACTTCCACATTAATCCGCTCGATATCTTCCTCACCGTAGAGTGAGACATTGAGACTAGTCGGGTATTCAGGAAGCGGACAATCATTAATGACGGTTGTATACATGTACCAGTCGTCGACATCGTTACCGCTGGGAAACGTCATGTCCTCCAGTCTGCATGTTCTGCGCATAGAGGTTTCCTCATCAAAGAAGATTTCCTGTGCGTCCTGGCAGCTGTTGTTATCTGGATTGCTGTTGAGAGCGAAAACTATGTCGCCTACATGACCCTGGATATGTAAGGGTATCGTGTCATCGTTATCATCGCCTGTATCGGCGTACAGCCCGATTCCGGACAGGACCAGTAATGCGATGGTTATAACAATTATTGTAAGGGCTCTTTCAGCCTTCATGTTTTTTCTCCTTGATTTTTAAAGCGCGAACTCTTCATGCGATGATTGTATGATCCTGACAGTGCCGGCTATCCATAACATTTCTCGAACAGCTTCAATGTGTACCGAATTACCCCGTTCTCAGGCGGATCAATGAGATTGACATGGATATAGTACGTCTCATCGGGATTTATGTCCCGCACGTCAATATACCAGTCGCTCATTGTCCAGGGATCTGTTACTCCTTCAGCTATCGGCTGACCGCCGCATGAGTCGTATACTTCAATTCTGAGCCTGTAGCGGTCCTCCATGTCCATGGCCATGTTCAGCCTGAGATGAGGACTTTCCGAACCGGGACAATCATCGACCACTGTTGTGTAGCTGTACCAGTCGTCGACATCGTTACCATTTGGAAAAGCCAGATCCTCAAGGACCAATGATCTTTCTGTCGAGGTTACCTCTTCACTGAATATCTCCAGTGCATCCTGACAGCTGTTGTTGTTTGGATTACTGTTGAGAACGCCGGATATGTCGTGATCAAAATCCAGGTTTTGAAAGGGTATCGTGTCGCCGCTATCATCGCCTGTATCGGCGTACAGCTCGATTCCGGACGTATACAGAAGCGCGATCGCTATAACCAGTAGAGTCAGAATTCTCATCGTTTTCATGTTTTCTCCCGGTTAATTCGGTGGTATATAGCAATGCTCGCCGACTTCCAGGTCGTACGAAACCGTGCCGTCCTCGGGTGCGTCCGTAAGATTTACATGGATGTAATAAGTTACTCCGGCACCTACATTAGTTTTAACGGCTGCAAGTTTATCATCTTGTCCCCACGGTGTTTCACCCTTTAAGAATGGCCAGCTGCCGCAATTGTCGTAAATCGCGAGAGCGAGTCGGTCGATATCATCGCTGGTGATGGTGACACCGAAGTTCACCTGGGTGGTTCCAATTGGACAATCTCCCGCGGCCGTGGTGTACTCGTACCAGTCATCCACATTATTGCCACTGGGGAATATGATATTTTCCTCACTGTATTCCCATTGTAGATCGGTCACAGCCGTACCGACTATTACTTCTGCATCCTGGCATCTGTTGTTTGCCGTGTTTGAATTGAGCAGGTAACGCAGGTCATCTGCGAAATGACGAATATCCTGCTTGGTATCGAGGTCGTCCTCTCCCGGGTCGGCGAACGTCCCGACTCCGGACAGGAACAGTAGCGCGATGGTTACAGCCAGTAAGGTCAGGATTCTCAAGACTTTCATGATTTTTTCTCCTCGCTATTTTTTTCAGGACACCGAGGCTCTCCCGGCACGTACCACGATCCGGTAATCCTCCGAGTCCCTATTTATTGACTGCCAATGCGAATCTGCACAGGTGATGGTGTTGCAACCAATCCGGAATGAAATTTACTCAATAAAGCAATAGTTAATGGGAAAACCTCTGCAAGGATCGAGAAAAATAGCATATTTATTAATTAAAAATCAACTTTCTTCTCTCCTGCCTTTCCTCCTCTGTGCCGCTGTGGTGAAAGTCTTTTTCTTCTTCCTCTGTGTCTCTGTGCCTCTGTGGTGAAAGTCTTTTTCTTTCTTTTTTCTTTTACTTTTTCTTTTTCCTCTGTGTCTCTGTGCCTCTGTGGTGAGTAATTCCATTTCTTAATAAATTGACACGACCACCCCGTTCCCGCTAAACTCCCCTTCGCATCTCTTTTCAACAAGGAGGACTTATATGTCTTTTCCACCACCGGCGACTACCGCCGAAATAGGTGTATTCGGAGGTTCAGGATTCTATTCTCTTCTCGATGAAGCCGAAGAAATGTGGGTCGAGACCCCCTACGGCCTGCCGTCCGATAAAATCACAGTCGGCACGATCGAAGGCAGGAAGGTTGCGTTCCTGCCGCGTCACGGCGCCGATCACCGCTACCCGCCGCACGCTATCAATTACCGCGCTAACGCATGGGCCATGAAAGCGCTCGGTGTGCACAGCATCATCGGACCCTGCGCGTCCGGCAGCCTTCAATCGCACGTCGCTCCAGGCGATTTCGTTGTCTGCGACCAGTTCGTCGACCGCACGACCGGCAGAAAGGATACGTTTTACGACGGTCCTGTGACCACGCACATCGCGATGGCCGATCCGTACTGCCCGACACTCAGGAAAATCGCAAATGAGTCAGCTAGAGAGAATGGAATCGTTGTCCACGAGACTGGTACGGTCGTGGTAATTCAGGGACCTCGATTTTCAACCAAGGCCGAGAGTCGATGGTTCACGGCAGCCGGGTGGGAGGTCATCAACATGACCCAGTACCCTGAATGTTATCTTGCACGTGAGCTTGGCATGGCCTATGCCATGATTGCATTGATTACGGACTGGGACGTTGGTCTCGAAGGTGATCCGAATATCAAGCCGGTCACACATGAGGAAGTCGTCAAGGTTTTCCTCGCAAATAATGACAAGCTTAAAAAATTACTGTACACGATCATCCCGAAGATCCCGGACAAGGCTTGCGACATGGTCCGTAACGTTCTTAAAGGCGCCAGATTTTAGTCAATTGGGATGCAGTATGGAATAAACAATGGGCTGGAGCTACCTTCCAGCTCTTTTTCTTATCTCTGCAATTTCCTCGTCGGTCACTACCTTCCCGAACGCCATGATCGGCGCGAGTTTGAACCCGTGCTTCTTTCCAATCTCC
>JAUWTM010000157.1 GCA_030614715.1 Planctomycetota bacterium | reverse complement strand
CGGGATCGACAAGGTAACTGACCATCACACGTCCGCTGCCAGACTGCCCGCTGAAAAACCATGCAGGAGCCCGGTTCATTTCGAGAGAGACAATCACCCTGAGACGGAGATCGCTGGCATAACTGAGCAAATCCTGTACTCTTGCGGATTCCAGACGGTTGGCTTCCGGCTCGACACCCTCCCAGTCGATCCTGAGCATGAAGCATCTGAACCCCATGTCAACGGCTTTCCGCATTCGGGAACGTATGGACTGGTTTGATTCATCGGACAGAGGTCCGAGCGTGCAGAGTCCCGACGGATCAAAATACTCACCGCGGGTCTCGATCACCGGGATCTGCTGGTCGTCGTTCGTCACCACCGCTACCGCCGGAGCAGGGGGAGGTGGAGGCAGTACTACAGTTGTGATGACTTCACCGACAGGCTCTGCAGACGGTCCGATTAACTCATCTGTCCAGACGGACACCTCGGATTCAGATGTTATCAGCTCACCGGGAAGTTCAGTAGAGATATCATCAGCGTCCTGACCGACTGCAGGAACGATCAGGAGAACTGACAGGGCAAGGTACAACAGGACGCTCTTCATCAATGCAGTCCTGAATGCTTCTGTCCTGATTTTTCTGAATCTCCAGTTCATTGAGTCGATGTCCTGCCGGATTACAGACGTTCCTTCAGCAGTACCGCCAGCAGGTTCTTAATCGTTTCACCACGAATATCCCATGAGTTCTTCCGTGCGATTTCCACGCGACGTGTTCTTGCACCCGATTCAACAGGTTCGCGCGCAGCTTTTTCAGCGAGTGCAGCGAACTCAGCGGGACTACCCGCAATGTAAACCAAATCCTCGTGATGAGCAACATCCGGGATGGCAGTCGCCAGCACGGGAGTGCCCATCGCGAAGTATTCGTAGAGCTTCAACGGGTTGACGACACGGGTCAGCTCCGTCAGCTTGAACGGGATTGTGCCCACATCGAAAAACCTCGCGTAATAGGGCAGCTCTTCATAAGGGACACGTCCCGGGCAGTGAATGTTCGGAATATCGGGCGGCGATTCATCGCGTTTCCAGGTGCCAAAGAGGACGATAGACCAGTCGTCATGCCGTTCAGCGGTCTCGAGGATGCAATCGAAGTCCATCCAGGGAGCGATATCACCCATGTAGCCGACAATCGGACGCGGAAGGCTCTCGATGTCGATAACCCTCTTATTATTGGCTGGTGTTACACCGCCGCTGGCGAAATGATCGGGATCGCAGCCGTTGCGAACGACGAATGTGTTCGAGTTATAGATTTCGATGTCGTTTTTCAGTTCATCGTTGGTGGCAATGACAAGGTCTACATTCCTGGCACAGTCGAAGGTCAGCTGGCGGATCTCCTCGCGGTACCTCTCCTGGCCGGGAAACTCACCGAATGCGTCGAAGTAGTCAAAGATCGTAAAAAACTCGTCATACAGACCAATAGAGCCGAGTCCAGAAGGTGAAAATAACCATAGAATTTTCTTCTTATTCGCCGGAAGCAGGGGATTCAGGCTCCTTGCGACCCGTGCAGCTGATTCGTGCACCGATTTCATGTAGCCGGTCGAACGCGGTGAATAAGGTGGTGCCTTGAAGTACTTGAGATTACCGTAGATTGTCTGGATGCCCTTTTTATATTCCTTTAGAGCTGGATCGAAGGGTTTGAAATCGAGCACCCGACGCGCGATTGACGGGGTCTCCTCGACATAGACGACTTCCATGAAGCTTGAGAAGACATGAGCGAGATGCTGATGCCTCTGCATCAGTCCTCCGTGGAACGGAATACATTCCAGCATAATCAGGATGCAGTCACTGAGGGATGTCACGCACCGTCCCCTTCTGCGGGTTTAAACCACGCTTCCATAGTTCAAAGACGAAAATGTTCCAGTTGTAATGAGGCAGCCACCTCTCGCGACGTCCGGGCTGGAGCAGGATCCGCAATCCGAAGTACGCAACCTTGACGAGGGAGCCGATAACAGTGCAGAACTGGTACCACCACATGACGGGCAGCGAATAATGCTTTCTGAAGAATTTCTTCGCACTATCGTACTGCATGATCCGCCTGTGAGAGGTCATCTTCTCGAAACTCTTACCTTCGAGATGAACGATCCTTGCCTTAGGGTTGAAGATAACGTCGAATCCAGCCTGCTTAATTCTCAAACACCAGTCCGTCTCCTCGAAATAAGCAAAGAACGTCTCTGCATCGAACATACCGACCTTGTCGATCACGCTGCGCTTGATGAAAAATGCGGCACCTGATACGTAATCGACCTTCATAGGTTCCTTCAGGGTGTCGTCAGGGACAACGCCAAGAGCCTTGCGGGTATTCCCCATGATCCATCCGGGTAGAAATGCAGTAGTGAATATTCTCCACGGGGTCGGGAAGTAGCCGAAGCTGGTTGTCGGGCTGTTATCCTCGTTGATGAGCTTTGGTCCGATGACCCCGACGTATGTGTTGGTGGTCAGGTAATCGTACAGAATCTGAATCGCGTTCTTTTTTATGATCGTATCCGAGTTCAGGAGGCCTATAACATCTCCCAGTGCCATTTTCATACCCTGGTTGTTACCACCCGTGAATCCAAGATTTTCCGTGTTCCTGATGAGCCGGATATGTGGAATATTACCGAACTTCTCCTCGATGGCGTCCGCGGAATCATCGCTCGATGCATTATCGATGACAATAAGCTCCCACGGGACCTTCGGCGGGTTGGCGTTAATGCTGTCGATGCATGCGATGGTGATGTCCTTCGTGTTCCACGACAGCACGACAAGGCTCAGGGCAATTTCTTCGCTGTACTCGATCAATTTAAATATCCCAGACCCTTCAGAAGGTCCTCGGTTTCAGCATCGGACTGGTCACATGGATCAAATTTACCGGTCGCTTCCTCAAAGCTCTCGCGTCGTTCCGGTACATTCTCAAGAAATTCGGCAGTTAACGCTTCGTTGATTAATTTGCCGTCCATTTCCACATCAGACGCGAGTCCCCAGCAGTTCAGTATGGTCGGCGCGACGTTCTCAATCCCGGTCTTATTAAGCTCTGTACCGGGTTTGATCATGGGACCATTGAGTATCAGGACACCCTCACGACGGTGATATCCCGCCCTAGGCTGAGACCATGGCCCGATCAGCGGCGGTTCGGCGTCCTCACCGATAACGGTCGTGTAGCTGCGTAACTGGTAAATTATATCCGGTGCGTTCTCAAGATACTCGCCGGAATAGATGTTTTCCCTCGGCTCGACCCAGTCGAAATACGGTTTTCCATCAGATGGGTGGACTGCTTTACTCAAATCATCGATCAAACTATCCCTCATTCTGTGATATTCGCCTCCCATCTGGACAGTACCGTGCGGCTCACGTTCATTGACGTTCAGGAAGACACCCTGTTCAACAGAACCACCTGAATACGCCTGGGTCTCAGTCCATTCGATGAGGGAGTACGGGTCAAACGGCTTCTTTTCGCCACCGTTACCAGCATGTTTCGGATGATTCATGCCGAGAACGGCTCGCAGCGGTTTCTTGATGGATTCGGGAAGGAGCCTCCCGACCTTCCGCTTAAGTCCCCCCTCGACTTCCGGTTTGAATTTCAGGTATCCAAGCTTTTTAAGAAGGACGTTCAGTTTCAGAAGTTCCTCGAGGTGCCCGAATCCATGATCGCTCATGACAACGACAAGATCATCGTCGGACATCCGCCCTGCGATCTCACCTGCAACTTTATCCATTTTGCTCAGGACGTCGAACATTTTGTCCTGCAGGGATTTTTCCCAGTCCGTCAGTGGTGGAGCACCTTCGCGGGGCACCATTACCTGCCAGAAGAGGTGCGAAAGGCGGTCCGGGGTAACGAGCACACAGAACGTGAGATCTGTGGGGTACTTTTCCATCAGATATTTCATCGCACGTCCGCGTGCTTCGACGGCGGCTCCAACCTGATCGACAAATTCAAAGCATTTCTCTGGGTCGGTTACGTCAGGACTTTCACCGCGAAGGAGATCGACATCGCTGATATAGTCCCCCGTTTCGCGGGAGATCTCGTCTATAAGACCCGCCGGAAGGCCGATCTCATCCTTCGAAGGAGGTACGGGCATCCCGCCGATCATGTAACCATTCACTTTAACGGGAGGAAATGTCAGCGGAAGGTTGACCAGCCCCGAGGTTTTATCCTGTGCAGAGGCGATGTCCCAGATGGTCGGGCCTGAAATATCACCATGGTTAACCCATGCGCGGTCAGTGGACTCTTTACCCATACGTTTGCGGAAGTCAAAAACACCATGATGTCCCGGGGTTCGTCCGGTATAGAAACTCGACCATGCGCTTGCCGTGACGGGTGGGATCGTGCTTTCGAGAATACCACGTGCGCCGGAGGAAACCAGAGAGGAGAGTGCCGGGAGCCTGCCCGATTTCATGAGGGGATCGAGGAGGGTCCATGTGGCACCATCGAGTCCGATCACGAGGACACGTGACGCGGTTTTTATCGGATCTGAAGGCATGGAAGCCGGTGTGGTCATTGTTCAGCGGCGGCATTAGAGCCTGGCTTGATAATTTCGCGGAGGATCGCCCATTCAGCGGGTGAAACAACCCTCAGCGCCAGAACCAGGAGCGGGAAAACCACCAGCACGGACAGGATACCTGCAAGCCAGTGGAATGAGTACGCGTACTCTGCCAGCCAATTTGTAATAATACCACAGAGAGAGGGGAGGACGAAAAGCCCCACTACGTTGAGACCACGTCCTATTTTATGAAGTAGGTAGAGGCCATAGAAGAGGATGATAAATTCGCATGCAAGCGCACCGTAAGCCGCTCCTATTACACCAATCAGATTAATGAGGATCAGATCGAGTACGGCAAGCGATATTACCCCTGCGAGGACGGTCCTGAACTCGTATTCCGGACGTTTCAACGCTACGAACAGGCTTCTGAGGACCTGCGAAGGGAACGACAGCGCCACTGCCCATGCCACAAACGGATAAACCTGAAGAGCGAGCGCATATATTTCGCTGAAGGTGGGATCTCTCGAAGTTACGAATGGGAGGATCTGATGGCGCGCAATAATCAGGAGGACCATCAATGGAATCGCCACGAGGTACAGGAATTTCATCAGTGCGGTTGAATAGACCTGGAAAGAGTCGGTTTCCTCGTCCGCCTTGCGTGCGAGTGTCGGGAAAAGCGCTGGTCGTACGCTAAGTGGGATGAATTTCAACTGGACAAGGAGCTGGTTAGCCGATGAGAACTGCGTGATGAAGCCATGTCCTGCAATTCGACCGATAAAAAACGGGTGCATGCGGTCCTGAAGGGTTCTCAGGAGTGTCGCGTAGCCTAATCCGAGCGATTCTCTGAACAGATCCCATGCATCGTTAATCCTGAAATGCAATGCGGGCTTCACGACAAAAGCTACAAGGACAATATTTACCAGGATTACGTAGATTAGATTAAGAATCAGGAGCCAGGAAAAGAATTGCGATAACGGCCATTCCTGCCCTGCACCGTAGATGTACACACCGGCATTCATAAACGACTGCAGAGCGAGCAGCGCGGCTTCGAGGGACAGTTTTTCGTACGCCTTGAATCCGGCACCTGCAGACGCTGCACCGTAGCCGATAAGGTACGTGAGAGTGAAGGTTATCGCCGATTTTATGAACTCACCCTGGTGTCCCGGGTCATCGAGCTGGGTACGGCCGTACAGGATAGCGGCGGCGATGCCAATCAGTGCCAGGCACAGGGCAAGCAGTGTGCTGGCAAGATACAGGGTCCCGAGATATTTCGCGCCGTTTTCGAGGTCGGTCGCGACCTTCCGGATTGTGACCGAGACCATTCCGTCCTGGAAGTTCATCGCGATCAACGCGGCAAATGCGGTCACGAGGTAGTACGTACTTTCAAGCCCGGCATCGAGGTACTGGAGGAGCCAGATCATTCCGATGAACAGAACGAACTTGGAGACAATGTTCGCGATCAGCATTGAGAGTGCGTTAAAGGCGAGGAGACGTACCCGGGTCATTGGGACGCCACCTCTTCAGCCGGGGGAAGTTTATCTCGCGGGACACCCTGGTAACGCCAGACGATCAGGCTGAGCCCGAACAGCAGCAGCATGAGAGCATAAGCTCCCTGAGACCTGATGAGCATGTTGTTAACGTGGATGACGGGCAGCATGGCGATTGTCGCCGCCAGCGTGCCGATCACCCATCCACGATCGGGGGGATGCAATGTCCGCCTGAGAAGGGAAATACACGTACCGTATATCCCGATGAAAAATAGTAGCAGCACTACGAGACCGATCACACCCATCTTGTAGAAGAACCAGACGTACGCAGAGTGGAGGTACATCTCGTGACGCGCGAATTTCCCAGGGGAGAAGTTTTTAGTTATCACGCTGCCGGGACCGTAACCGGTGAACCATTCTCTCCGGCCCTGTTCGATCGCGTGCTGCGTCTCGAGGTTCCTGAACTGGAGACTTCCGCTTCCGACACCCTGGTTCAGAGCCTGGGTGATTCTTCTGACGACACCGACATTGAAAGTGGTCCTGGCTATCGGGACGGTAGTAATCACAAGCGCGCCGACCAGAAATACAGCGAGTATGAAAACGAGCAGGCTTCGCGTCCATTTCCATCTACGTGCCTGGTCGACAAGGAAGATGGTAATGACGATCGCGAGCAGTGTTCCGCCTATCGCCCCGCGGAACATCGAGACGATGACCCTTATGAGGCAGATAAAAAACGCAAACTGGTAGAACCGCCGTCGACCGATGCTGAGGTTATCATCGTACGTCAGGATCATCCCGAGGAGCGGGACAAGGAAGAAATTGAAATCGTAGGGTCCGGTTCCGAAACGGATCGCGTAGAGGCCGACAACCCCGCTTCTCCACGGGTTAGTGACGAGGAAGTAAGCCCAGAGCGGCACCAGGATGAGGTAGTTGTAGATGATGAAGCAGTCAAGGAAGTAGTACCGGGAGCTGAGAGTATTGTTTTCCGCGTAGAAGACGCGTGCGAGGACAACAATTCCCGTGTAGATGCACATCGGGAGGATGTCCATCATATAGTCAGCGAATTCGTTACCGAGAACCAGGGTGATAGGGATGTAAAAAATGACCACAAAGAGCGGCATCAGCAACGTCCACTCGAGGGCACTCAACGGACGCATTTTCCTGTCGTGGATGGATTCCCTGCAAAGGTATGACAGCAGGAGTGTGAGAAAAATAATCTGAACGCCCCACGCGAACCATTGTGTCTGAACGAGCGGGGGAACTCCCGTAAGTTTCGAAATGGTAGCGGCTTCCGCAATTGCATTGATAGTGTTGACAGTGCTTTCGATGAATGCCAGCAGAAGCAGGAAGATGAGTCCGAACCGCGGCTTGAAATATGCAAGAGCAAGGACCCCGATGCCTGCGACGACACCAACGGCGTAGCCGAAATCCTTCAGATCGGAAATCTGGTAGTAAAGTCCGAAGGCCAGAAGGAGAAGGAAAATCCCCACCAGGTGAAGACGGCGACTGGCAGCGGTAACGGTCACGCTGTGTCACCCCCCTGCCAGCCGTCTGCGGCGGGTCGAGTCGATCCCGAAGATGATTATTAACGACAGGAAGAGAGATATGCCGAGGGTTCCACCGGTAAGCACGAATTTGCGGGGTCGGACCGGCTTGGTGGGCACGAGGGCCTCATCCAGAACTGTGAAGGGTGTTTCCTCGCGCATCTGCTGGATTCGAGCCTGTTCGAGCTCCTGCGTAATGACGAGATAAATGGACTCCTGAACGTCTCGGTCGCGCTCGAGCTCAATGAGGTGCCTTTCCTCGGGCGGGAATTCCTCCAACCGAAGGTCCAGCTCGCTGAGAATTTCCTCGGCAACGTCCAGTTGTGCCTGGTACGCGGACGTTTCCACCATCAGGTTCGCGACAGTGGCATCGTAGAATCCGGCAAGCTCCCGATAGAGCTCCCGTCGTGTGGCGTTAATTTCAGCCTCGATGAGCACCATCTCGGGATTTTCGGGCGTTGAATAGAGCATAGCCTGCTGGCGCATGAGCTCGAGGTTGTTTAATTCGCTCCTGAGGCGGCCGATAGTCTGATCAGCGAGGGCGTCGAGTGCAGGAACAGGGGGAATATCGGATTCCGTCCCCTCGCCCGCCTGGAGCCACGTGTAATACTCCTCCATGTCCATGCCGGCGACAGCGAGTCCCCTCGCCATGCTCATACTGCCCTGGTAATCGATTTCGGCCTGCGCGACAAGCGCCTCGATATCGGCGTAGGAGGTGATAATCTGCCTCGCCTGTTCCTCGACGGACAGGATACCGGTGGTTTCCTTGACCACCATAATTTCCTGCTCGACTTCCTGCAGGGTGTTATCGACCTCAGCCTGTCTCAGCTGGAGGAAGGACACGAGGTCGCTCTGGGTAATCTGGTTGATCTCGTTGAGGAAAGCGAGTGTCTCTGTAACGTATGTATTGGCGACCAACGCGGCAATTTCGGGGTCGGTGTGAGCGAACTTGACGACTGCCATGCCCCTGTCGAGGTCGTCGACGACGACATTTCTCATCATACGCTTTGCCAGTGCGCGACGCTGGTCCTCCACGGTATCGAGCTCGTCGTCCCGAACAAGCTTAGGGAATGTCTGGAACAGGTCGATGCCCTCGTTTTCCTGAAGAAAGTCGTTGACCCGGAGAGCGAGGGTTCGGCTTTCGATAATCGCGATGTGGTTATACAGGGTTGGTGAAGAATCGAGAAGTCCCGCCATACCGCTGACCGGGATGTCCATCTCTGCAAGGGTCCGCCGCATGAAGGACGAGGACCGTCCCAGCGGGAAAATAACGCTGGTGCTGCCCTCGTAAACGGGGCTGATAAAGAAGAGCAGGACGATAACCATCGTCAACGTGGGGATCAGCGTAACGGCAAGTAAAACCTTCCAGTAACGCTGGACGACACCGAAATAGCTCTGGATAGATTCATCCATAATTTAAACCACGATACAAAAACGCCTTTAACAACGTTTGCGGATTATAAAATCAAGCAGTGGCAAAGTCAAAAAAGACGCCAATTAATTTGATAAAAAGGACACGTTTTCAAAGGCTAAAAGGATATTAAGGTAGATTAAAGCTCATCAGTTATATCGACAGGCACCCATTTCGAACATGCGGTGATCGGGAATAATCTTTAGATTAGATATTGACCGACTCAAGCAGCATGTGATAGCCTGTCAATGAGAGCCCGTCTGTCCGTGGAACGCGGGCCATTGGAGGTTCATATGCGAATCGTAAGAACTATGCTCGTTCTTGCCTTCATTCTCGTAGCCACAACCGCCTGTAACGGCGGCAGCAGTGATAGTCCCACAGCACCGACCTATCCAGATGGCAAGCCAACCGGGGTGACGTTCACTGTCGGCGATCAACGTGTCACCGTGAGTTGGAACCCCGTCAACGGGGCAAACGGTTATTATGTTTATATCTCCTACGATGGCTCCGGCTTCCACAGGTATGACGGTGGACTGGTCCATGGCACCAGTTACTCGGTGTTCAACCTGACCAACGAACAGACATACTACTTCGGAGTGTCGGCGGTGGGTGTAGGCGGCTGGGAATCCTCGATCG
>JAUWTM010000047.1 GCA_030614715.1 Planctomycetota bacterium | reverse complement strand
CCGAGTACTGGCTGCGAGCACGTCGAATCATTTGCTCAGCAGTCTTGAGCGCCTCGTCCGGACTCAGCTTTAGCCGTGCAACACCCTGCTCGATTGCCTTCTGACCGACAGCTACAGCCTCCCGGGGGAATACTTCCCATTCATCCATTGTCGGGATCAGGTATTCCTCGTGCATACCCTTGTCCTCTGCGGTCCGGGCAAGCTCGTTTGCGGCTGCGATGCACATCTCGTCGGTGATCGTTGTCGCCATCACGTCGAGAGTGCCACGGAAGATTCCCGGGAAGCCAAGAGAGTTGTTGACCTGGTTCGGGAAGTCACTCCGTCCGGTCGCAACGATTCTCGCGCCCGCAGCCTTCGCTTCCCACGGCCAGATTTCAGGCACCGGGTTCGCACATACAAATACAATGGAATCGTCGGCCATTGAAGATATCCACTCACCATCGACCACGCCGGGACCGGACTTTGACAGCGAAATCAGGACGTCCGCACCCTTGAGGGCGTCGGCTGCGGTACCGACCATGTTCCCACCGTTTGTTGTCTGGCAGTAGTGCCATTTCTGTACGAATTTTTCCTTGAGGTCGTCGCGACCCGGATGCAGTGTGCCCTTGGAGTCGATAAGGATCATTTTCTTCGGATCGGCTCCTGCTGAAATGATCAGGCGTGTGATAGCGATGTTACTTGCACCTGCACCGTTCATTACGATCTTTACGTCGTGTATTTCCTTACCGACAATTTTCAGTGCGTTGATCAGTCCCGCTACTGTTACCGCTGCAGTGCCCTGCTGGTCATCGTGCCAGATTGGTATCCGCGCTTTCTCACGCAGCGTGTCGAGAATCCTGAAACATTTCGGCTGCGCGAAGTCCTCAAGGTTCACACCGCCAAAGGATGGCTGCAGTTTCAGGACGAAATCAATTATCTCGTCGGGATCCTTCGTGTCGACGCAGATCGGGAACGCATCTACTCCACCAAGATACTTGAAAAGTATCGCCTTACCTTCCATGACGGGCATTCCGGCTTCAGGTCCGATATCACCAAGGCCAAGAACGCGTGTTCCGTCGGATACAACGGCGACGAAATTGGCCTTGTTCGTGTGCTGGAAGACGGTGTCCGGGTTGTCCCTGATATCAAGACACGGTTTCGCTACACCGGGTGTATACCAGATGGCAAAATCGTTGAAGTCCCTGATGCAGCACTTCGGTGCAACTTCAAGCTTGCCCCGATAGAATGGATGAAGCTGCATGGCGTCCTTGCCGGGTTGCTCAGCTTTCTTAATGAGTTCCTCTTCGTTGAGTTTAGTAGCCATTTTTACGTTTCACTCCGACACACCTACCGTGATGTAGGCATGATGTTCAGTGTTGATTGTAAGGAGCTGCAAAGAATATCACATTATGTGAAATATTTCACTAGCAGGTGTTACTTCAGAAAATTCCCCCATTTTTGGTGTACTGGAAAGATGAACAGGGGCTTACAGTAACATAACGTATTAGTGAATGAAAGGGTTAACCCGTTGGACAAGTGGAACTGCTGGTATTACTATGGGTCTAGTCGCTTACCCATGCTGATGACATCATCGTGCTTATATCCGATACTCTGGTAAAAAGCCGAAGCATCGATGTTGCTGGTTCTGATCTGTACGTTAATCTTCGGGCAGCCCAGCTTGCGTAACTCATCCTCAGCTTTCTCCATGATCCGGCGGCCAAAACCTTTTCTCTGGAAATCCGGATCGACCGCAAGGTAATTGATCCAGCCGCGATGCCCATCGTAGCCGACCATCGCGGATGCAACTATTTTGCCGTCGTAGATCCCGACAAGAAATAGCTCTGACTGGATCTTGAGTTTAGCCTCGATATCCTTCACGGGATCGTTCCAGGGCACAACGAGGCTGCATCGATGCCAGAGCTCGACGACTCCGTCCTGGTCAGCATGTTCGTATGATCTGATTATCAGGTCAGACATGAGCTCCGCGTGATTTTATCAAAGGTGAAAACTACTGGGATAATTACGTTTTCATATTTCGTAGACATTTGTCATTATGTAGGGCTGTCGTCGGAGGTGTTTCCAGAAGAGTTTACTCATCTTTTCCTCTGCCTTTTCCTTGAGCGTCGGGTATTCAATAAAATCGACCTCCTTAACCGCCAGCAGGCTGTCCTTCAGGACGATCACGGACTTCTCAAAGAGGTCCTTGTGACGTTTGAAATCAAGCACTCCCTTGGCCTCGATTTCAACACGTTTTACACTCTTTGTTTTCTCATTCAGGAATACCGTAATCACTACCACACCGCTCAGGGCGAATTTGCGCCGCTCTTTCAGAAGCTGGCCGTCGACGTCACCGACCCCGAGGCCGTCAACCATGTTAACACCGGACGCAACCGAACCGGACGTCGCAATTTTCTTGTTCGTGATGCGAATCCTGTCGCCTATCCGGGCAAGCATAACCTCATCGTCCGGATGTTCCATCTTGCTCATCAGGTTGGCGAATTCCCGCATGTGACGTATCTCGCCGTGGAAGGGGAGCACGAACTTCGGACGGACAAGGTTGTAGAGAATTTTTATCTCCTCCCGGCTTCCATGTCCCGACACGTGCAGTCCTCTCGATGGTCCGTAGTAGACATCGGCACCAAGTTCGGTGAGCTGGTTGGTGATTCGGATTATGTGAGCTTCATTGCCCGGTATAGGTGACGCGGAGAGTATGACAGAATCTCCTGCCTTGATTTTGACCGGATGCGACCCGTCGCTCATTCTCGAAAGAGCGCTTCCCGGCTCTCCCTGTGTCCCGGTCGCAAGTATCAGAAGGTCCTCGTCGTCGTACTCGTTCATATTCTCGCTGTTGACCAGGATGTCCTTTGGCACGTGCAGGTAACCAAGGTCACGCGACGTCTCAAGGTCATCGTTCATCCGGCGGCCTGTCGCCACGACCTTGCGTCCAAGGGTCTCAGCAACATCGATTACCTGCTGGATCCTGTGCTGGTGGCTGGCAAACGTGGCAACAAAAATCCGTCCTGATAACTGCTCGAACAGCTCGTGGAATGCGACTCCCACCCTTCGTTCGGATCCTGAATAACCCGGGTTGAAGATGTTTGTAACGTCGGTGATAAACGCGAGCACTCCCTCGTCGCCGTATCGCGCGAAGGTGCCCAGCTCCATCTTACGGTTGTCGACAGGTGTCTGGTCGAACTTGAAGTCGCCGGAGTGGATTATTACGCCTTCAGGAGTCCTGATTGCGAGGCCGCATGCATCGGGGATCGAATGGCAGACGGGTATAAACTCGACCTCGAAATTTTTGCCTATCTCGTAGGTCTCGTTGTCGGAAACCTCCCTGAGGTCGCTGTCAAGAAGGAGGTTGTGCTCGTGCAGCTTCAGCTCAAGGAAAGCCAGTGAAAGCTTCGTGCCGTATATGGGTAACTGCGCGGACTTTAGAAGATAGGGAAGTGCGCCGATGTGGTCCTCGTGACCGTGAGTGAGGACGATTCCTGCAACACGGTCCAGGTTCTCGAGAATGTACTTGAATTTGGGGATTACGACGTCCACACCTAGCATGTCTACAGTCGGGAAGCTCATACCGCCGTCGATGATGAGAATCTCGCCGTCGTACTCGACGATCGACATGTTCTTGCCGATTTCGTGAAAACCCCCGAGTGGTATGAAAGATAATCCTTTTGGATATTTCCCTGAGAACCTTGCTGTCGATTTAGTCATTCAGAACCTCGAAACTAAGTGTCAGATCCACAAATTTGTGTCTTTGAGAAAATCTCACAAATAATACCCGAATGCGTGAGACGTTACCACAACGAAGTGGAATTAGCCTTTACGCTTAGATATTTTAATTTTTTTCAATTCCGGAACCGTATGGTATAATTATTTCTAACCGCTCTTCTCTCATTTGTGCCGGGAGGAACCCCATTGAACCTTGATACTGTTTTCACACGTGCATTATTACTGTTGCTTTACGCATTTATTGCCAGTCTTATTACGTTATCCGGTTGTTCTTCGTCCGATACCCCGGTAATCCCCGGCATTGATGCCGACAATCATGCCAGCGATGGCAGCTCCTTCGGAGAGCAGACCTCAGACACTGAGAACCCAGGATCGTATGTGGAAAATGAGGTCCTTGTTGTGCTGGAAGATTCATTGTCTTCAGAACAAGGCAGGACGTTGCTATCAAATCTTCCACTGCGTCTGGTAAAAACCACCGACCTTCGATGGGCAATACTGTACACACTTGAAATTACGGATGGTTCGAGTGTTGAAGAAAATGTTCGTCGGTTGCAGGGAACCTCTGGAGTTCGTATCGCAGAGCCGAATCACATATACGAGCCGCTGGAAGTGCCCCACTATCCAGATGATCCATATTACGAAGACCTCAATGGCGTTAATGATGGTGACGCAAGCAATAATGAAGACGACATGTTTCAACTGCCAAAAGTTGGAGCGGACCTAGTCTGGAATGAGTTCGACGGATCGGGAGTGGTTGTAGCGGTCCACGATACAGGCTGGACCTTCGAACATGAGGACCTGCAGGGCCAACTCTGGATAAACGAGGACGATAAACCCGACAACGAGATTGATGATGACAAGAACGGATATACCAATGACTGGTGCGGCTGGGATTTTTCAGATGATGACAATTATCCGGAGGATGAATCTGGATATTATGATTATCACGGCACGAAAATGTCTGGAATTATTGGTGCCGTACAGGACAACGGACTCGGGGTCACAGGAATCAGTCCCGGATGCAGAATGATGCCTGTGAAAATTAACTTTCAAACGGACGTACTTACCATTAGTCTGATCTACGCTTTTGAAAATGGTGCCGATATATGCAACATGTCCTGGGGCGGTGGGCCAGATGAAATCATCCATGAGACAATCAAATATGTGTGGGACGATGGTGACGGCATGCTTCTCGTGTCCTCATCAGGTAATTCTAATGAACCGTTCGTACTTTGGCCTGCTGCGTATGAGGAGGTTATTGGAGTCGGTGGAACGGTACCGTTTGGTGAATATGGACTGCCATTGAGGGAGGACAGAATCTCTCCCGATAATAGCTCCTGGGGAGCCAATTACGGCGAAAATATCAACATGGCTGCCTATGGATCTGGAATTAAAACAACATGGTTCTTTGAGAATTTTTACAAAAATAACTGTAACGGAACCTCCTGCTCCACAGCGCTTGTGTCAGGTGCGGCTGCTCTGCTGCTTGAAGCGTACCCCGACCAGAATGCCCAATGGTTATTTAACAGGCTCGTGCACACGTCCGACGATCTCCTCGAGCCCGGATTTGATATCGAGACGGGCTGGGGACGTCTGAACGTTTTCAGGGCGATCTATGGTGTCGACAGGTACGAGGAGCTTGAGGACGAAAACGGGTTTGTGCCCCTGGAATTCTCGGATGAATGGCTGTATGAATCTATCCATGCCGTTCCCGGCACGATGTATCCCGATGGTGAGGATTTGTACCGTGTTACCGCCGGTACCGACGGATACCTGAGTATCATAGTCGACATTAAGACCTGGGGTGAGAATTTCGATATCGCGGTGTTCAGTGATCCTGAGATGGTTTATCAGGTCGCGGGATCTTCGTTTGATAACACACCGGAAGCGAGTTCCGAAAGCATCGCAATTCCCGTAACCGCGGGGGAAGAATATTTCGTTAAGGTCTACTCTCCTGAACCGGGAAATTCATCCACATACGGGATCAGGGCAATCAACGGTCCAAACAGTGTTTCTGTCACAGGTGAGGACGTTTCCGTGGAATGGATTCACCTCGAGGGAACCAGGAATTTCCTCGATGTGGAAATCACAACGCCATTTTTCGCCGAACTGGATCAGATCGTCTTCAATAAAAGCGGATCGCTGCCGCTTGAGAACATATCGGAAGTGGTTCTGCAGGTGCAAATGACTGAAAATAATTATACAACCGTTGCGACTGCGATTCCCGACGGCACAAACCGGTTTAGATTTACTGATCTCGGACTGGTTGCGACAAGTGCTTCTCCCCTCGGGCTCAGGCTCAGGATAACAATCACTGAGCCTGTCGACGAGTGTACAGTCAGTTTTTCAGTCGAAAGCTACAAGGATGTCGTATTTACCGGAGGACTTGAGGCTCATTATGCTGAGTTTCTAATCACATGCGGACCGACAATTATCGGATGGGAGACCTTTCCACCGTACTGGCTGGACACGGTTGGAGTCCAGACCGTAACACCGTACTACGGAGTTGTGGTTCTGGGCTATGACAGGGCAAGGGACGAACACAATACACCAGTCCATTATAACGTGTACTGGACAGACACCCTCCCGTTCGATATCGACACGGCCAATAAAATTCCCCATATAAAAAGAACACATGTTTACAACCAGCCTACCTATTACATCTCGGAAGTATCAGGACTGCCTGTTGGCGAGGAGATCCATTTCGTAATCAGGGCTGAGGACGACGTTGGAAACGAAGAAGAGAATTTGGTAATGATCAGCACAACAACTCTCACGACCGGGGAGCCTTCGTACCCTGTGATCGCTGCATATTATCCGTTCTCTGATCCGTCGGATGTCGATGTGCACGGTGACACACTGGTGTTAACGGATCGGGACGATGGCCTTCTCGTTTTCGATTGTTCCGAAGCGCCTGTGTTAACGCAGGTTGCCGGCTCAACCGGCACACTTGAGAGTGTATCGTTCGATGGAGATTACGCATATTGCAGTGCCGCGATAAATTTCAGAGTAGTCCGGATCAACACCGTCATGGGAACAGCCGAGGTAACTGATTCGATTAACACAGGTATGGTGTTCGAGGTCGAGCATTACGGGTCGTGGGTGTATGCGACGCAAGAGAATAATATGCGCCTTCTGACCTTTGATTGCACCGATCCGTACGATATCAGCGAGACTTCATCGCTGTCAGCGTATGGCGGTTACGGTAAAGCCGTGACCGATGGTTATCTTTACATTGCATCAAATACCCTCCGTGTTTTCGACAGGTCCGATCCGGGACAGCCCGAATACCTGGAAGGTATCACGTCCAGCAAAAGGCACGTAATGGTGGAAGGATATCTGTTGTATGCTCAATCGTATGATTCAGGTTTAATCGAAATCTACGATATCGGTGTCGATCCGGTCGATCCGCCCAGGCTGGACTGGTCATCGGGATTTAATTCGGGTTACGGTGAAGGTCTTGTTAAAGTCGGTGATTATGTGTACGGGGTATATGATGAATATGGAATCTGTGTGTTCGACGTAAGCAATCCTATGGATATTATCAGCGTTGGCTGGCTTGAATTGGGGGAAGGAGCTACAGCCATCGCTACCGACGGCACCTTTATCTACGTGGTCGTGGAATCGGATGGACTCTACGTAATAATTTAAACAGACCTCACTCATAACCCACCTGAACCTTAATCTCCCCGGTGTTATCTGATCCTGTATAAGTTTCCTTTGGCCTTATTAAGACTATCGTTGTATATTAGACACATGATCTTTCACAACAGAATGCACCTCGGGTCGATTCTCGGGGTCATGTTTCTTTTAATGGTGTTCCTGTTCCCGGCTGGTCCGTCAATAGCGCAGGGAACCGATGACTCAGACCCGGACGCCGAGAATGATTACATCCAGCAGATAGAACAGGAGTACGGGCTGGTAGAGGACCCGGACGTCCTTGCCAGGGTAGGGGCTATCGAACGACGCCTGAAGGACGTAATCCCCGAGGTGGCAACCGACGAACGCGAGATAATCGTTAAGGTTCTCGATGACGATCTCATCAACGCTTTCGCGCTTCCCGACGGCCATGTTTACTTCTTCCTGGGATTGATCGAAGCCTGCGAGACCGACGATATGCTTGCAGGAGTCATGGCTCATGAATTAGTCCACGTCTACCACCGTCACCATTCAAGAATGGGTGATCGCCAGCTCAGGGGAATGCTGATCGGGGTTGCTGCGATGATCGCGACCGGAGATATGGAAGGACTCTACCTCGGGCAGATACTGTCGGCAAGCATGATCGAGACCTATGGACGGTCCGCTGAAAATGATGCTGACATGACCGGTGCACTGTGGACTGTTCAGGCGGGATACGATCCGGTCGGATTCCTGGAGTTAATGGAGATACTCGAACAGCAGGCGATACACCGACCCGAGCCGGGAGGCAATTACTTCACCGTCCATCCCCATCCTGAAGAACGCATGGCGAACATACGTGAGAGTCTTTCAGAGCTGGGTATTGAAGTTCCGCAGAATATTTACCGGGTACATCTGCCGCTGAGATTTTACATGCCGTTAACCGTTGAGGAGCTTGCAGTACTGGAGAATTTCGATGAGGAGCTGGAACGTCGGGCTGAAGGTGAATCGAGCGACTCAGATGAAACTGACGATGATGTTGAGGAGATTCCCCTGTCGCTGTTAACAGAATATCAGTTGCGAAGAGAACTTTTCTCGGAAATATCCGCTCCGGTATCCGGTGTGTATGGTGTTGTAGTGGTAGGTGATACCGGAGTTTTCTACCTTCTGGAGGACACGCACAGCGATCTTCAAGCCAGGGCCGAAAATATTATTACCAGGCTGGGCGGGAAATTTATCGATGGTCTCAGGAGCTACGATATCCAGATGCGAACACTCGATGGTGTTCCTGCAGTAGTCGCTGACGGCCGAAGGGTCGCGAGTGTTACAGAACTCGATGCTCTATTGCTTGGCTTAACACCTGCCGAGGTAAACTCAGAACGTGCAGGTCTACTTGAGGATATCCTCTACAGGTATTACATAGATCGACGTATCTAATCAGGTGGGGATGTGCAGTTTTACGACTTAAAGTTAATTAAACCTATCCTAATTCGCCAAAATCCAGAGGAAATTCCGGTTTTTCGCGCTCGGCGAAGGCATCGATGCCAAGTTTTCGGTGCCTGGATGCCCATGTGAATGCAAACAGGTCAGCTTCGTACTCCTCGCCCAGTTTCAAAGGGAGTTCTGCGGCCATGCGTACGGCTCTTTTGCAGATGGCAAGTGCTACACGAGATCTGGTAGTGAATTTCTCGGAGAATTTCTTTGCAGCGTCGATAACGTCCTCACCCTTGGGTACGACGACCTGGACGAGGCCCAGTTCGAGAGCCTCGCTGGCCTTTATCAGTTCACCCGCGAGGATCATTTCCATCGCGCGTGCGTATCCAACATGCCTGATGAGACGCTGCGTGCCGCCCCAGCCCGGGATTATTCCCAGGTTGCTTTCCGGGAGACCCAGGCCGGCACGTTCGGACGCAACCCGGAAATCGCACGCAAGTGCGAGCTCGAGTCCGCCACCGAGTGCAGTTCCGTTTAATGCGGCTACAGTAGGGATGTCGAGTGCTTCAAGGCGATTGAACATGATCTTCCCGGTTCGGGAAAAATACCTTGCCTGGGAAGGGTCCATCTCGCGGATTTCTTTGTGGAGTACATCCACACCGGTGGAGAAAACACGCTTGGTGCCGGTCAGAATTAAAACACGGATCTTTTTATCGTGCTCGACCTCACTCAGTACAGCGTCCATTTCGTAAATGAGGTCCGGGATGAAGTTATTGAACTTGCTTCCCTTGCGATCAATACGCAGAATTGCGTATGGATAATCAATTTCCAGGCGGATGTCTTTTAATTCAGTCAGAACGGTTTCCTCCATAACATTGGAGCAGATATGTTAATTGATTGGGGTGTCGGGTGCAAGCAGATATCAGGCTTGAAGTGAGAAAGAAACTAATTGAAAACGTCATCAGGCTTTCCAGCCGCGGGGCTGCTGGACCTTCTCAGGAGGGATAAACGGCCTGTGGTCCTTCATGTGACTGATCAATGTCTGTATCCTGACGACTGCTTCGGTTGGGATAATCGGCAGCCTGAGGATCTCATGAGCGCCATTGCGGACCATCAATTCGGCCTGGCTCAGCTTACTCTCTGATGTAACGATCAACATAGGGATGTCAGGCAGACATTCATCGGTCTCAACGTACTCGATAAACTCCGTAACCTCGAAGAGCGGGTACGTAGCGTCAATCAGTATACAGTCCACTCTCTCTTCGAGAAGGGTTTCCGCAGCTTGCTTCAGATTCCTGCAGGGCATCAGCCGGTAATGAGGTTTCAGTGGATGCTTCCTGAAAGCGTTTCTTAACATGCTGGTGATGGGAGTCTTATTCTGGCAGATTAACAGGCGGTCTGTGCCTTCTTTGACTGCTTCCATGTAATAGTCAACAGTGTCAAGGTCGGCAATCGCCGAATGCTCGTTGTAATAGACCGGTATATGAGGTGCCAGTCCGCTGAGTTTGAGTGCGCGTCTGACCTGCGGCTGGGGACCTGCGATTCCGATGTTGGCTGCACGTTTCCGGGCAACCTCAAGGCTTTCCTTAATTGCCTTGATACCGTTTGGATTCAAGAATCTCAAGCCCTCGAAGTTAAGAACGATCTCCTGTGCTCCGTCCCTGAGAGCCTGCATGACCTCCGGAAGGGGTCCGGGCAGGATTCCCGAGGTGTCGCCTTCGTAACTGATCACCCAATGGCTGTCTTTTTTTGTAATCTTCGACTCCATACTCAGAACCTTCCCATCTTCTGCAGTCCTATGCCTGCCAGCCTTTTGGTTTCGCAACACTGTTAGGCGGGTAAAACGGTCGTTGATCCTTATGATGGCTGATAAGGCCAAGTATTCTAATTAACACCTCGTTGGGCATGAACGGGTATCTCAGGATCTCGTGCCCTCCATGACGTACCATCGATTCCGCCTGCTCTATACGCTCGTCGTTGCTCACTATCAGGATTGGCATTTTCGGGATGCTCTCATGGTCCCGCACCTGCTCGATGAAGTTGGAGACCTTGAACAACATGCACGACGAATCGATCAGGATGCAATCGACCTTGTCAGAAAGCAGGAATTCCATTGCCTCTGCAGGCTCGCGTACCGGTTTGATCCTGAAATTCGGGTTAAGTGGATGCTCATTGGTTGTGGTGCGGATCTCCCTGGCAATCGGGAGGTCACGCTGGTAAACGAGAAGCATGTCGGTACTGGCCTGCCATGCTTCAGTGTCGTAACGATCGAGGGTAAAGCGCGCCATTGCATCGTCGAGGTTGTAATAAACCTGGACTTCCCTCGTCAGACCGTTTAGCTTCAGGATTCGCAAGACGTCGGGCTTCGGTGCCGTGATGCCTATCTGTACGCCTCTGTTCAAAGCGGTTTCGACTGTTTTACTGAGGGCTTCTATCCCCATGCAGCTTAGATAACTCAGGGATGAGAAATCAAGGATGATGTCATTGGCACCTTCTTCAAGTGCAGCCTCGACATCGGCAAACACCCTTGGCGGAACGCCAACAGTAGTGCCCTCACATTTGAGGATCCAGTAATGATCCTTCCTGATTGTGCTGACCCGCATTTTCTCTTCTTATATCCCGTCCCTGTCTGTCCCTTCCCTGCCTTGCAATGCAGGTTCCGTCGGAACACGGGTTATATTACTCCTACAAACTTTATAATCCATCTTCTGAACAAAGTCAAACTCCCCCCTGTATGGAAATAAATCAAACTGAACTTCCTTTATGGATTTGATCTCCCGTCGCCATTATAATGAAAGCGATGGTACCCGAGGCGACATCCCGATTTCCTCTCCTTAAAACAAAACTCGGCCCTCTGGAACTTGAGACGCCGCTGATTGCTGCGAGCGGCACATTCGGATACGGCTCAGAGTTTGAAAACCTGACGGACCTTGACTGCTTTGGTGCTGTTACCCTGAAGGCTGTCAGCATCGAGCCGCGTACCGGTAATCCGTACCCGAGGATCGTAGAAACACCTTCAGGGATGCTCAACTGCATCGGATTGGAGAATCCGGGCATCGATGTATTCCTCAACGAGATCCTGCCTGAATCAATCAAGCTGGGCGTTCCATTGATAGCAAACCTTGTCGGGGACAGAATCGAGGACTACGTATCACTCGCCAGGGTCCTCGACGAGCAGGACTCGCTTGTCGCACTGGAAATCAATGGCAGCTGTCCGAACGTGGATCATGGATTCATGTCATTCGCAGCCGATCCGGTGATTCTGGGTGAGCTTGTTTCCGGTGTCCGTGCAGCCACCTCAAAACCTGTGATATCCAAGTTAAGTCCAAACGTGACTGATATCATCCCGCTGGCAAGATCTGCCGTTAACGCCGGCTCTGACATCCTCAACCTTGGAAACACCTTTCTCGGAATGTCGATCAGCACCGACACATGGAAATCGAGATTGTCACGCGATTATGCGGGATTGTCGGGCAGGGCAATCAGACCGCTGGCACTGAGAATCGTCCACCAGGTCGCGTCCAGTGTTGACATCCCGATAATTGGTACGGGTGGCATATACGAGACCGCCGACGCTGTCGAATTCCTGATCGCCGGGGCGACGGGTCTTGGGGCAGGCACGGTAAATTTCATTCAGCCAAACCGGGTCAGGGAAATCTGCGACGGTATCAATGATTACCTGGCAGAAAGAAACCTGGCGATTCAAGATCTGATTGGTGCATACAGGGGACCGGCAGAGGGTGAGATGTAATAAAGAATCACGCTACATTTGAAAACTTATGCTATAATTTCGTAAACATTTCCAGATGGGCATGTATCGGCATGCGTCGTTTGTGAGGCTGTATAGAAAATGCAGGAATTAATTAGCTTATTTGAACGGATGGTCGAGATGGGGGCCAGTGACCTTCACCTGCAGGAAGGCACCAAGCCTTATTATCGAGTGGACGGCCTGCTATCAGCTTTTGAAGCCGGGCGTATCGTCGATCACCAGTTCATGGAGGCTACACGGGATTACCTTTTCGGTGATTATGAGGAAAACCAGTTCAAAAATCGTATGTGCTCGGACTTTGCACACGTAATCCCGAACGTGGGACGTCTCAGGGTAAGTTTCTTCACTCAGAGCAACAAGTGGGGCGCAGCTTTCAGGATGATCCCGGAAATTCTGCCGAGTTTCGAGGAACTGGGTCTCCCGGAAATCGTTCGTACGGTCGCTAAGTTCCCTCGTGGACTGGTTCTGGTTGTCGGTCCCACCGGTTCCGGTAAGACGACCACTCTCGCATCGATGCTTGACTGGATCAACCACAACCGCAACCTGCACATTCTCACGCTGGAAGATCCGATCGAGTACAAGCATACAAACCGTAACTGCCTTGTTAACCAGCGCGAAGTGGGTCGTGACGTAGTTAGTTTCCTTGACGGTATCCGTGAGGGCCTCAGGCAGGACCCCGACGTTGTGCTGGTCGGTGAGATGCGTGATCTCGAGACCACCGCCATGGCCCTGATGGCTGCTGAAACAGGCCATCTGGTCTTCGCCACCCTGCATACTTCCGGTGCCGCTGACACGATCGACCGAATTATCGACATTTTCCCGGCCAACCAGCAGTCGCAGATCAGGACACAGCTTGCCCTGTCCTTAAGGGCTGTTATTTCACAGGTACTTGTACGCCGCAAGGACCGTGCAGGTCGAGTCGCGATCTTCGAGATCATGCTTATGACAAACTCGATACGTAACCTTATCCGTGAGCAGAAAGTCCACCAGATCGACCACGTTATTCAATCGGGTCGAAAAATGGGCATGATCACCCTTGAGCACAACATTGCCGGACTGATCGAGCAGGGGATCATCGACGAATCCCGTGGTGTAGAGCTCGCGAACGACCCGGACGACCTGCTCGAATCGCTGCTTCGCGACTCGGCACGTGAAAAGAAAAAGAAGGATGAGGAACGTATGGCGATGCCAAAGCACCAGGACTTCACAAGTGTCGGTTTCGACCTCGGTGGTGCCGCACGAAAGGACGAACGCAAACCGTCACAGCAGCAACGGCATAAACGTCGCTGAGTCCTGTGTATAAAAGCCTGTAAACATCAGCGCCGTGAATATCGGCGCTTTATTTTTTGGCAAGGTCGGTGTGCAATGGTTTTGAATTCTCACGAAGAATACGAATTAATAACATTCATCAGGGACTACCTTGCACAGTATCCCCTCTCCGAAATCCGTGACATCTACAAATTGCTCTACCAGTCATTCCACGGAGCGGAGCATAATATCTCAGACAGAGAAATCACCGAGGAAAGGTTATTGACGGAATGGTACGATCTTGAAACGGGTGAGCGGGATTCGAATAGTCGAATCAGTGAGCCGATTAACATAAAGAACCTGACCCCGATCCTGTTCAGGGTGCATCTTGCCCCGGCAAGAGCCCAGGCATTAGACCCACGCGTAATTCTCTACGAGTTTTTAAGAGCGGCAGACGAATTTCCTGTAGTGTGTCAGTCAGCGAACCGGGACCTCGACCTGCTGTTCAGGGATGCGTGGCATGACTTCGGTAATGCGATCGGGACGGGAGAAATAAAATTCAAAAATCAGGAGTTCCTCGATCTGACTTACATTGTCGAGTCATCCGGATGGTCGGTAATGCATCATTCGGACGCGTACAGGGAAGCGTACAACCCCCATTACCGCCTTAGTCTGGTCCGTCTCTGAATAAAGGGAATATTAGACAGATTGAAGTGCCCTGTCGACAAGCAGGTCTGTCAGAATCTGTCCACGGCTGATTGTTCCAACCAGCGTATTACCGTCGAGTACAGGAATTCTCCTGAGTTTATGCTGGAACATGAGCGCAACTGCTTTCAGGGCGGGTTCGTCCTGCCCGATGGTTATTACGCTTTCTGCGCTCTGCATGGCGTCCTCGACCCTCATTGACCTGATGTTCCTGATGAACGCGGGCGGCAGGTCAAGTTTATCCATTATTTCATCGTAAATTGTGATGTCGGTCTCGGACGGCATGCATGTATTAATGAGGTCGCCGTCGGTGATGAAACCGACTATTGCTCCTTCCTCGGTGACCACTACAGCACCAGTGACTCTGACATCCCGCATTGCGCGCCACGCGTCGCTGATTTTGTCTGTGGGCTGCACCTTGACATACCCGGGTTCAAGCAGATCTTTTACAAGCATTCCTGAATCCTCCAACTGAAATCATTATTACCGTTAACGCCAGTTGATTCAAATTTTCCTGCATGAGCTTACCTGTAATTCACATTGTACGGCCACACCGCGTCAAGGCATGCGTCTAAGTCGGTTTCAGGGACACCTTCGACCACAACTACTACACGTCCATCCCATTCGACCCCCACGGCAAGACCCATACCAGTGTAGACAGCGAAATCAGATGTAAGTGTCTCCCAGTCTCCCGGGGGGTATTTAACTTCCAGCAGGTCGGTATAGGCATCGTAGAATTCCCCGGCGTCATCCTCACCGTCCCAGATGGTGATCCATGCGAAGGCGAGGTCGTTGTCCGGGGACCTCCAGGTGGTGATTACATCGTAGTCCCATCCCAGCGCAACCCGTTCTGCTACAGCAACATTGCCGGTGTTGAACTCGATAACCATTCCGGTTATCAATTCGCCAAGGGTATCGGTGGTCTCCAGTTCCCAGTTTCCCAGGACACCTGACATATCGGCAGGCTCCGTGAACGATGGATCATCGCGTTCGTAGAGGTACAGTCTCGGATGAAGGACCTGTTCCATGCTTACGGGAGGATCGGCAAATACCCTGTCCAGCCTGTCTTCACCTTCATTACTGACGATGTAATCTACAAAAATTTCACCATCCATGTAAGGGGCAAGAAGTATACGCTCGAGGAATGGATCGTAATTCATGAACAGGTCTGCTGCAGTCTCGTTCAGACCCGCCATCATATCAAGCATCATTTCGCTCATGCCGAGGTAGTCGATTGTATATTGATTCTGGATCCTTACAGCATTTCCCTCAAGCAAGCTCATGAAAGCCAGCTGTGCATCATCTGAATTTCCGTCAATCAGGTCGGCCAAACGGTCCTCAAGGTTGAAATGCTGATCGTCGAGAGCGTGGGTGAGTTCATGGACAATAACAGTGTCGATCATCGCATCGTTTGCCTCTTGATTCGAGTTGCCAAGAAGCCCGCCAAGGAAACTACCCAGTGGTCCCGAGTCCTCAAACATATCACCAAGCATTTGACCTATATCAACGTCCACGACGTAGAATTTCTTCTCGTTCTGATCGTAAAGCCCGATCACCTGCTCCTCTGACATCTCCTGGTATTCCACAAGGAGGTTGGACCCCTGCGGCATCAGCCCGAGCATGATGTACATCGATGTAAAACCATGATTCATCTCGGGGGTTACCTGTGCACTGAGCGCCTCGTCAATGATCACGGCCATCTCGTCCTGGGTTACAAGCTCAACGGGAAGGTCAAAAAGGAAACTCAGTCCGCGAAGGTCCTCAACAACATCAATCAACTGACGTGTTCGCTCAACAAAGTCGATTTTTGTGCCCTGCTTCGATACATCGCTCTCGGAAGCGATTCCAGAGGATGAAATTGAGAGAATTATTAGAAGACAAATCACAGGAAATGTCCTGTGAACGAGTTTAGTCCGGATCATTTCAGGCTCCGTTAACAAGGATACACTTCTTTTACCATAAAACATGAACAAGTAAAGCCCGATGGACATTTACAACTGGTTTTCCATCTGACCAAGTGCTGACTGCAGCTCTTCAAGTCCCGACAGGTCCCAGAGCAGTGCAAGCTTATCTCCCACGCTCCAGAAAGCTATGTGCTTTTCATTACTGAAGCCCCTCGGATGAGTTCCATCCGACATTGCTCCAAGCATCACTGTTTCCCAGTCCCGATCCTGGAAATATCCCTGCAACCGGTCTGCGACTGCATCGGCGGTGTCAGCGTCCTCGTATTCAGCGATGAACAGGAGGTAGTACTCTCCACCACCGAGACGGTACTGGCCGACAACACCCCTGTAGTCGTACTGATCGAATCCGAGAATGTCGTAACCACCGGTATCGATCAGCAAATCAAGGCCGACAGGCCCACGGATGTATCGTTCGGTGCCGTGGATTCGGTCGGAACCAGGGAGGATACCGACCATGTTGGCGGGTATTGCCTGTCCTGGAAGGTTGGACAGCATGTAAATACCCGCATGAAGACCGGTCTGATTGAGGAACTCCTCTTGAACAGTAATGCGGAAGTAAAACCTGTCCTGGTAACCCTCCATCCATTCCGTCCCGCCCCTGGTTACGTGACGAACAGTGTCGATCTGCGGCGGGGGAGGCATTTGATAATTAGGCATCACCACTATTGCGTCCGGTTCGGGTGGCTCAATGTAGGATAATGAATAAAAACCGAAGACATCGGATGCGCTCGGAAACTCGAAAATCTCAATGATCATCTGATCGTTACCGCTTTCGTATGTCTCGGTCGCATACCAGATGCAATCGAATTCGTACAGTAATGGAAGATCGTCGCTCAAGAGGTAACCCATGTTAACAGGATAGGACAGTAACTCATTACCCGTCGCCTGCCATCCGCCCAGGAAATATCCGGGAGGGATGTAATCAAGTGCGTTCAAATCGTCCTGTGACGTCGCTGGAACCGTGAATGCCATCATGAGCGCGATGACTGGGATTATTATTAGTCGGATCATTGTTCTTACCTGAAAAGAGGATAGGGTATTAAATTCTTGCCTCTTCACCATTTTATCAGAACCATCGATGTCTATAAAGTTCAATAAACAGGATGATTTAAGGTTTATAATTCCTTACAATGAAACCATGCGGAATATTCGGGTACAAATACCCGGTCTTTTATTGCTTCTCATGCTCGCACTTTTAGCCGCGTCCTGTAATCCATCGACAGGTCCGGTTGACAATCCGGTCGAGGATGAAAGCCTGAAGCTCATGACAAGGCTGGAAATGGCGGACTTTTCACTGGTGACCAGCGATGCTGAAGCAGTAGCCGTGAGTCTTTCCGTTCTCAGCAATGACCTTCAGCTGCCCGATCCGTGGAGCCTTGAATTTTCGGGTGGTGAGCTGTCGTTACCGGAACTGGATCCAGGCAATGCGTATGGTATTTCCCATCCCAACGGCAGGGCGTCCGTTATCTACACTTTTCCCGCTTCCGCAGTTCCCACCTACGAGCAGATAGTACCTGTCGCAGTTGCTCACTATCGAATTGGTGAAGCCGGCACCGACCTCATCCTGCTGTTAGTCGCTTTTCAATCTGATCCGGGTGGCTCGAATACCGGTGTCGGTGTACTCAGTCTCAATACGGATGGCCTCGAGATGAGCGCTCCGTTCGCACTCGCACTGACACACGATGAGTTGAGCGGGCGATTTTTCTACGATGATTTCCTGTCCGGGGACAGCGATACCGCGCTCGCGGGACGTCCAGAGTGGGATCAGGGTGTCCTGATTCTGACAAGGCTTGGCGAGGAGGTTGTTCTATCTACGTACCTTCCGTGGTACTAGTGCGAGAATCATGACCCAGAAGCGCAGACAGACGGCACGGATAATATGGACTGCGGCGATTGTTGTAATCGTGCTGTTCGCGCTGAACCTTGTGCTGGCACAGACCGACGATCGCAGGCAGTATGAAGGCCTCCCGGTCGGGAGCACATATTCGGCCGATCCCGGTGGTGCTGAATTGACATACAGGCTGTTTGACGAACTTGGCTTCAATTTAAGCCGTCACCGACGTCCAATGCTCCCAGAATATGTAGATGCAAACGATGTGGACGTAATCTGGCACGCGAGTTCCACGGGACACATGACGGTCGTGGATTCCACGATTGATGAAATAGAATGGCTGGACAGATGGGTGCGTGAGGGCGGGACACTTGTACTTGTGGACAACCCGACTTACACACCGGTCACAGCATCTTCCGGTACATATGCCACGAGTTATACCGATGTAGACTCCCTTATCCAGAACTGGCTCGACAGGCTCGATATCAGCAGTGGTATCCGAGAGATAACATCCTTGAACGAGGGCAGCGAAGAGGAACATTCGAGAAGAGTGATCGTAAGGGCAACTGATAAAGCTGATTTAGAACTTACCGACACAAACGCTGTTTACACCTATAAACATAGTGGAATCGTACGACCGTTCACGTACCGTTTCAGCATGAGTTCGACCAGGGATGATGAACTTGAGCCGATACTGAGAGATGCTTACGGAACAGCTCTTGTCTGGGCACGATATGGGAACGGCGAGGTCTGGCTGGCCTCGGATCCTTACATGTTCAGCAACCTGATAATCGATGAAGCGGATAATTCCAGGGTCGCGGTCAGCATGATACTTTCATCAAGAGGCGGTGATGACAGCACGGTCCTGTTTGACGAATATCATCTGGGATTCGTCCAGACCCGTTCGGTGAGCGATGCAGCGAAGACACCCCTTGGACGGGCAATTCTGTACATCGGGTTGATAATGGCACTTGCCCTGGGCACAGCAGGAGCAAGGTTCGGACCCATACGCAAACCACCGGGAGCGATTGGGGTGAGCCAGAAAGCGTTCGTAAAGGCGCTTGCCACGCTCTGGCAGGGCGCCGGCGCCGTCAATGCCGCTGCCGATGCGTTATGGCGACGCTATGGATCGCGCCAGCAGGTTAGGCGCCTCGGTCTGGACCAGGAACTGGATCATATGCGAAAAAGCAATCCCAGGACCGACGATCTGCTCGATGTCGCCAAGCGTCTTGATTCCTGATACAAAAATAATGCTAATTAGCATTGCTGTTCAGACTTAAATAAGTAAAATTGGTAGTGGAAGGTATTAATGGATAGTCCCGTAGCATCCTCGTGCAGGTTTGGCAAAGGACGGTTGGACACAAGGTTCATGCTTTCATGGTGTGAAGGGAGTTACCTTTATGGCTTTTAATATTCCTGCAGCGGAACCGTCGCCGGAGGAACTTGCAAAAGAGTGCGCTGGAGCTGCCGACAATGCTGTCGAGTGGGTTCGAAGCATGTCGGGCATCGATCTGGATTTTACACCACCATCTCTGATTGCTCTGGACAAGCTCCTGGCCGGGCTTGTGCCGACCCTGGACAAAGATGATATAGAGCCTGCAGTTGTGCTTCTTGGCAGTTACCTTGGCGAAGTGATTCTCAGGGCAGGGGGAGGACGCTGGGAGACGGGTGATGTATTCACTGGCCCCGGGTTACGGGGAATTAGCGGAAAGGAAATTACGATTAGTCCTTTTTCATTGATCAGGCAGGCTTTCACTGAGCTTGAAGACCACCATATCTCTAAATACTGGAATAATGTTGTCAAGCGGGCGGAAGATGCTGAACCGATTGACGATCCTGTCGGCTTCAGGGAACCTCCCCAGGAAGAGTTAAAAATGCTTCCCGGTGCAGATGCCGCGGAACAGATGAAGAGCAACGGACCCACAGATCACGAGCTTGCTGAAATTATCCCTGAGGAAACCAAGAAATTTGTAGAAATCCTGAAATCCGACATAGGTATCGAGCTCGATTATACTATCGAAAGCCTGAAATTCCTCGATCATTACCTTCAGTCGCTCAACAAGAAGCTGATGAAAGATGGTGAAATGGGTGAAAGGCGTATATTTGTTTATCTCGCCGGGAATTACCTTGGAGAGGTTCTGAGGCGGTCGTTCGGTGGAAAATGGGTGTACGTGAGCAAGCACCAGACAACCGGGCTCGTGCTGCAGGGCAAGGAGGATCGCAGAACCATCTACCCACACAAGGCTGCGGCAAAGCTTGCGATGGAGTACCAGAAAGGCGGAGTTGTCGCGTACGCTGATAAAATCAGGCGCGGCCTGAAGGTTCTGCAGAATTAATATCTCAACAGATTAACCACGACTGAAAAGAAGCGCCGGACAGGCGCTTCAAATACATTAGTGTGATGGATGACACTCAATTAAAAGCAATCGGTTTCGACATGGACGGAACTATCTTCAATTCCTTCACGGTCTCGTACGACGCAATCCGTGAAGGCTTTGAGAAATTCTGGGCCGAGGTCGGTGTGGAAGGTCCGGTGCCGCCATGGGACGAGGTTAAAAAGCTAATCGGACTGCCATCGTATGAGTTTTACCCGGCTGTCCTGCCGGAAGAATATCGCGATCGGTGGGAGCTTTTGCACAAGCGGGTAGGGGATGCTGAAACGAGGAGGCTCCGTGACGGATCGGGCAGGACCTTTGACGGTGTCGACGAAACCCTGTCTGAGCTGGCTGATCGCGGTTATAAACTGCTGTGCCTGACGAATGCGTCGGAGCGATACTTCGATGCCGTGATGGATGGCTGCAGCCTGCGTGGGTACTTCGAAGAAATCATCGGACTTGGTGCAATCTATTCGAAAAATAAGGTGGATGTGCTCAGGGAATGGGTAATTGAGTACGGGGGAACTGAAAGCATCATTTATGTGGGAGACAGAAAGGCTGATATCGACGCTGCACGGGCTGCCGGTATCGGATCGATCGGAGTTACATGGGGTTACGGCTCACCTGAAGAGTTGTCGCAGGCGGATGTTGTTATCGATCTGATGATCCATCTGCTTGATTGCCTCACACCAATGGACAGAAAGGTCTGCAGGTCGGTCAGGGAAATACTCGAGTTGAAGGACACCTTTGAAGAGCCGTTTATAGTCAATATCAGCAATACTGGTAAGCTGAATACGCAGGATCTAATCTATCGTGTTGCAGAGGAGCTTGGAAAGTACGGCCTGACTGTTAAAGTTTCAAAAAAGGATGAAGTACAGGATATCAGGATGACGGAGCTGGACCCGGAAACCTTAATACTTGTGTACGATTAAAACAGTCAGATCAGGTAATCGAGGAGGCTTGGTGTCAGGACACGTCCCCCGACAGCAAGAGAACTTTGAAGTACAAGCTCCTGCTGGCTCAACGCTGTTAATACCTCGGCATAATTGGCTGCGTCAATTGCGTTCTTTAATTCCCTGATGTTTAAATCCTCTGCTGTGAAAAGGTTATACACCGTGTTAAGCCTGTTTGCACGGGCTCCCACGATTGCCTCATATTTCAGCAGGTTCTCAAGGTCGTTGTCAGCGAGTACGAGGTCCTCATCCCCAAGTCGAAGATATTTCACGGGGTCGAACATCTGTGCGGTTGTTGATTCAACAAGTCCCGGCAGAATTACAGGGATATCGTCGAGTATGTCATTCATCAGCGTCCTTGGCTCACCAGTCGCTGACTCGACAGTAATACTCATGTTCTGAATCTCGTTGGTTTCCAGGTTTTTGATAAGGATACGGCCGTCACTTGTCAATTTTACCGTTGCGCGAGTACCCAGTGCCAGCTGGATGTACCTGATGAAATTTTCAAGGGTATCTGTTGCAAGAACGTTAAACTGCCACGTGCCGGCATCGTACTCGATAGTCACAAGGTCTCCATCCAGGATACCTATCAATTCCCGATCGGAGTTCTGAATATTTAAGAACTTAGTTTCAAGCCCGACCGTACCAAGAAGGTCATTTCTCATTGTGATCAGGGTTTTGAAAATATTCCGGGACTCGATTTCAAAACCGTGTCCGTCACCGGAACCACCAGAGTCCGATGCGTAGCCTGCCACCCAGCCCAGTGTGCCGATGAGGCTGCCATCAAGGTACAGGTCATCACCGCGGATACCAGGACCGATTTTGGCACTTTCCAGAACAAGGTATTCGTTTCCCGGAGTGCCGTAGACCTGCACATTCACTGCACCGTTGAGTTCGGAATTCGCAGTAATGAGGTCGTTCAGCTCGGCCTGGACTTCAAAGATGGTGTTGTAAACACCGGGAGAGAATACCAATGTCTGAGCAGCCGGATTAGTTCCGTCGTTACTGACCGTAGGACCGATATCAATAATTACCGTATCGTTGAATCCAGCGACCACAAGGAACGGGAATCCGGGGGGTGTTCCAACGATCTGTACGGGGAACGGCGTGTCTGAAATCCCGAGTGCTGCCAGAGTTCCGGTAGCACCCTCGGTGAATTGAAAATCGGTAGAGAGCACGTCAAGTCCGGTTTTTGTCGATTCGAACATCAGGCGTCCCTGGTGCAGCCTGACAATCACGGCGCCTCTCAGGATATTGTTATCGAAAATCTCGTTGTTTATCTCGTTAATAAGGTCGTCAACCGTTACGATCACGCTTGCATCCAGGTCTATTATCTGGGGGGGGACATCCAGGCCTGTATTGCTGGTCGTGGGACCGAGATCAATTATAAATTTATCATTCCCGTCGACTCCCGCAATACCTGCAGGTGTTGCAGGAGCATTTCCAACAAATGCTATGAGATTCAGATCCGCGGAATCCGACGCTGAGTCCGGTACACCGTTAAAGGGACCACCGATCACGAGATCGCCGGCATTTACATTAGTACCGGTTGCGACTGTCTCAATCTGGAGCACACCACCACCGGCATCCGACACGATCAGCTTGTTATCTCCGAATTCCAGATCAAACTGGTTCTGGATTTCATTTATCAGGTCTGCCACTGATGCGTAGGTGTTCGGAGTGATGTAGATATTCGCAGCCTTGGACGTACCGCCGTTTGCGTCGGCACCAAGGAAAATATTCATCACGTTGTTTGTGTTGTCGTACGTAAGGTTGGCAACCGGTCCGGCCCCTGTAAATATTGCCGGAGTGCTGTCGGTCAGCGGCAGGACCGGACTGGTGAATCCAAGGTTGAAAGCACCACTGACGTACAGACCAAGGTCATCGATGAGCTCGTTGTCCCGATTATCGGTCAGGATGAATTCGCTGACCGCCGTAGCAGACTCAAGGATGATCCGGCCGTTATCGAGGCTTGCGAAAACATAAGTTTCGCTGCTGGCAGCATTCAGCATAACCTGAATATCGGTCAGCGTCATTTCAGGTGTGATTTCGAAATCGACATCATTCAGAGTCAACCTGCCATGGAATCCCAGGGGCTGAGCTACCGGTAATATTTTTCCTTCCCGGGTGTACGTCTGTTCCAGGAACACATCTTTACCCGAGACATTTACTGTCAGTTGATCGCTGTCACCAACCAGCCGGTCGATTATGCCGAGGTTCCCGAAGTAAACAATATCTTCGATCCATTCTGAATTCTGTGTCCAGCGCTCCTCGAATGGCGTGGTTTTCGTCTGCCATCCCGCGAACGTGTACCTGTCACGGAACCTTGAGTTTGCGTTCGCCAGGGTAGTCTGGAGTATCAGGTCAATTTCCTGGGCGATCGATACCCTGTCAGCCTGGTTGAGGTTATCGTTGGCACCGTCGAGTACAAGATCCCTGGCCCGTCCAAGGTCTCCGATTACCGATTGCAGGATCGTGTCCACGTAGCCGACCTGGCTGTTACCATCGTCTACATTTTTAAGGTACTGGGATATTTTTGAGATTGTCGACTGGTACCCGACGCTTTGCCCGATCTCGATGGGACCCTCGTGTGGACGGTTATATTTCAGGCCGGTAGTTAATTGAAGCTGGCTGTTCTCAATACGGTTTGAGATACTGTTCAGGTTCCTCAGGAAGTTCGCAATCAGTATGTTATGTGTGATTCGCATGATCGTTGTCCTCCCTCCATGGTGGAGAACGAATCCGTTATATCCTGTTGATCAGGGTGTCCAGAATGCTGTCCATTACCTGCACAACGCGTGCGGCACCCTCGTAGATTCTCTGGTATGTAATCAGGTTCGTTGCCTCTTCATCGAGGTTAACACCCCTTATCGATTCACGCTGAACATTGAGCTGGTTCAACAGGATCCCCTGGTTATCCCTTAACCTCATTGCCGACTGTGTCTGGCTTCCAAGCTCGGCTATCGAGGACGAATAGAAATCCGTGTAAGTGGTGTTTTCGACTGCTGTATTCAGCGACTGCAGGGAGGCAATTGCCAGTGCGTTTACGTTGTTACCGGGTCCGGGATACACTCCGCTGCCGTCGTCACCGGCTGCCGCGATGAAATCCAGGTCACCGATTATCGCAAGGCTGACCCCCATCTCAGCCGCTGCGTTGGTGTAGTCATTATCAGCTTTCAGAAGCATGGAAGTGGCGGTATCCAATCCAACAATCTCGAAGAAATTGCTTGTGCCATCAAGGATGCTGACGTGTGTCCCAGCCTGTGGCGGGTTGTAAAGATCGAGACTGATAACCGGGTCTCCGGTTGAGTCGAGAACGATACTTGCCCTGACGAAAGGCTGGGCTTCCGTGATTCT
>JAUWTM010000195.1 GCA_030614715.1 Planctomycetota bacterium | reverse complement strand
CGCTTACAACCGTGCGCGTGAAAAAGCCCGACTCGCCCGGGTCAAGAGCAATGTTGGCGAGATCCACCTGCAGCTCGCGGAATACGCGCGCGATCACAGCGGCCATTATCCCGCGCTTACCCTTTACCATAACGAGCTGCCCCCGTCCGGCGGTTACACGACCAATCCCAACCCGCCTGGCTACCCGGACCGCGTGACCCCCGCGGTTCTCAAGAGAATGGGGAACGCGATTATCGGTGGTGGACCGCCCTTAGTCGACACGGGAAAACCCTTACAGGACGACTTCTGGCAGGATGACCTATCACCACCCGATCCGGAATCCTTCTTCCGGTTTCTCCAGGATCAGGTTCGGCAGACAGTCGACGGGAATGGTAATGTTCTTGAAATTATGCTGCCGATCGACCTTCTTGGACGGAACGGGCTTTTCGATGCCTATCCTGTCAACCCCCTTAAGGGACCCAGTGAGCCGATGGTGAATATCGCTCACATGCTCTACGATTACGACACTCAGACCAACGCGTACCAGTGGGTGACTTTCACTGGCGTTGGGAATCCCCCCGAAGACAGGACAGGATTGTGCGCTGCACGACCCGCACCTGAAGGCGTTTACGAACCCATCTGGCCGATCTGGGATGAGATCTCGTACCCGCAGGGTGACTTCGCTTATATCCCGCTTGGCTTCACCAGCGAACAGGCAAGGCACTGCACCGGCTACTGGATCATCTCCTACGGCGACCTGGATACACTCGCCAACAGCCCGTACAACAAGTACTCGCTCAATCCGAATACACCGTATCCGTTCGATCCTTATGATTCCACGTACGTTAACTGGCCGAACTTCCCGCCCCCCTACGGAGACGGGAGTCCTAACACGCCACCCATACCCGGAACGGTCGAATTCGAGATTAAAAGGCTTCTTCTTGGCGCTCTCGATGTCAGGGCCACGATCTTCGAGGACCAGTTGACTCAAACGGTCTTCTAATACTGGTCACCGAACTCCCAATCCCCCACCCCCGAGCCGCGACCGTCAGGGAACCGTTTCTGCCTCTACTTTAGTCACCATACCCCACGCCCGAGCCGCGACCGTCAGGGAGCGTGCATTTAACATCTGAGTATGGCACGCTCCCTGACGGTTGCGTTGTTAATTGAACTCTAAATACAGTGCGCTGTCGTTATTTTCGTGGTGGTCCCGCTGGATGCCGACCGCTAAAGCCATGTACAATACTACTTCGTATTATGAACGACAAAAAGGACATCCCCTGCAATACATCTGTGCCGAAATGCCGCACCCACGACTGGACGGCAATCATTCTACTGTTCATGCTGCCGTTTATTGTTTACTTCCCGGTCGCTACAGGACAGGCGACCTTCGCGGGATTCGACCACACCGGCATTAACCAGCCCCTGAAGGAATACGCGTACGATAATCTCAGGTCGGGCGACCTGCCCCTCTGGGAAAACCGCCTCGACAGGGGTCTCCCTGTGTTCGCCGAGGGTGAAGTCGGGATTTTCTATCCACTCAATGTCCTGTTCCTGCTCCCCGGAGATTTCCTGACAATCTACAACATCGTGATGCTGCTCGTTCTCTCGACAGCAGGGCTACTGTTCTACTGGTGGATACGCAGGTTCGGAATCGGACCGCTCGCATCGTTTATCGCTGCGATGGCGCACCAGTGGGGCGCTACCGTCAATTTCAACAAAGCCAACCTCAACATTCTCGAGGGATTCATCATGGCTCCGCTTTTGATGCTGCTCCTGGAGCCGCTTGTTGAGAACGACAAACCATGGCAACGGTGCGCGGGCATCGCCGCCGTCTTTGCAATCATTGTCTTCGCCGGACAGGCGCAGTACGTAATCTACACCGGACTCTTCGCATGCACGTACATAGTGCTGAGAATAATTATCTCGGGAAAATCCGGATGGAAATCCGTCCTTGTATCTATGGGAATCCCATTCGTGATCGGTGCAGTGCTTGGAGCCGGACTCGCGGCTGTTCAGCTTCTGTCAACTATGGAGCTGATACCCCTCAGTGAGAGGGGTCCGCAGGCGATCAGCGACACTTTCAGCGTACGGGGCCTCTGGCTGTCACCATCGAGGCTTTTCGCCACGTATATCTTCCCCGCTTACCATTATTCACTCGATCATTTCCTCCCGTACCTCTCGACCACAATCTATGTGGGACCGCTGGCAATCCTTCTCGCAGGCTATGCGATCAGGTTTCGGTCTCAACTGCCGTCGCATGCCCTGAAAATAGTGTTCCCGTTGCTGACAGCCGGCCTGATTTTCCTCTGGCTCGGGATGGGCGCCAATGCGCCGCTGGCCGGGGAGATCACATCGATGGGCATCCTCGGAATGTTGAGAGGGCATGGACGTTTCGGGGGATATTTTGCTACGGTAATTCTCCTGCTTATGGGCATGGGTCTTCATGTAATCCTCAGGGCACCATGTCCTGCCATTGATTCGACTGTTAAACGTATTCGCGGTCTTCCACTCTTCACAATCGAGCTTGCGTTGATGGCATTGCTGGCAATTCCGTTTATCACAGGACGCGCGGAGTACCTGGAGACCCGCACGTCCCTCGTGCTTATGATCGCGATGCTGATCATCTTCTTCGCGGGCATGCTGATCTGCAGGCTGACTCGTTCGAGGACATCCCTTGCTGTCGTGGTGATAATCACACTAATAATACAAACGGTCGGATTCCGTTTGACGTCATCGGAGACTCTCCTTAAGAACTCAAGCTGGGACGCTGACCGTGCCGATCTTATCTACATCAGTGAGAACTCCGAAAGCCTTCCAGAAGGCTCGTTGTTTGCAATACGTACACAGGCAAGTGTGCGCCTGCACGAGCGCATCCTTCGAAGCGGTATGGCCGCGTTCGAGAGCGGTCCCCTGGATCACATAGACCATCTCGGGAGTGCAAACGCAGGACTGATGGAAGGTCTGACCATCTGCAATTCCGACCTTCCGCTCGAACTTGCCCGGTGGGAATGGCTGGTGCACAGGTACATCTGGGAGAAAGTGGACTTCACGGCAGGGCCCCTGGAGGATGTTGACCTGGTCCTCCTGTGGATACTCGGGGTCAACTGGATAGTTACCGAAAACGCGGATCTCGAACTTGTCGGATTCGAAAAACTGAACGACCCGGCATGGATGAACAGGGATATTCCGTATTATATCTACCGTCGGGAGTCACCCGTACGACCCTACACTGTTTACTGGCAGTGGACCGGTGTTCCGTCCGGCACATCGGACGTTGAAACCCGCGATGCATTTTTCGAATACCTTGAAACATCGCAGGTTGGAAGCGAGGTTTTCATCGAGGGCATCGACCTGATCGATCCCGTCAGCGAAGAAATTTTTTCAGAATCGGGAACTTCGAGGTCCGGTGCGATGGGAGAATGGGTCAGCGCAACGGAATATCGCGCAAACGTCAGTACGTCGCGCGATGCAATTTTCATGCTGCGCGACGCATGGTATCCCGGATGGGAGGTCACGGTCAACGGTGAGCCTGCGGAACTTATCCGCGCCGATCTTGTCTACAAGGCTGTTAAGGTCCCGCCGGGACGTAACGAGGTAGTTTTCACGTACCATCCGACATACCTGAACATGGGCTGGGGGCTGTCTGCATTAAGCCTGGTTATTATCCTGCTGCTTGGTTTCGGAACACAATTTATTAAGCGGAAAAAAGTCTCTGATCCGTAAAGTCCAACTGAGTTAATCGATAACAATGGCTTCCGATAAAAAAATTTCGACCTGGGTTCCAATCCTGCTGTTAATCCTCTTTTTTGGCCTGATCGTGGTTGCCACACGGTACAGCGTACGCTTATCGGCCATATTCCAGATCTGGGGACAGGGTGTGACCTGGGATGAAGAGGATGTTCTGCACCAGACAATCCTGTTCTCATCCGGACCATGTGCGGTCGCGATGTTACTCAGGGAAGAGGGCCGAGAGAATATTTCCGTGGCAAAGATAGCATGGATAGCCGGCACCGATCTAGATGGCACCACACCGGAGGGGCTTATCACAGTGGGGAAATACTACGGGTACTCAGTCCACGATGAATGGATGAGTTACGACGATCTGATCGATGAAAATTGTTCGGGAGTAATGTTCTACGAGGACGAAAATGTCCTGCATATGGCTTACGTGAGACCGGATGAGGATAACAATCGAATTATCGTAAAGGACTCGGTGCTGGGGCTTACATATGTCCGCAGAAACCAGTTTCGGGGTTATTTCTACCCCGATACATGGCAGGTTTACCTGTTTGAATAAAGTTCTTACCTTCGCCTGTACTATTTTTCGTGATAATCCTTATATTCCCGATGATTCCCGGCCTTCGATATACAATACATCGCTTTCGATTCCCACTCGTGTCATCATCTCCTGGAAAGCGGGATCGAATCCGTACAAAACGCTCCACTTGAGGTCGGCAGTTGCGGGCACATTTACCATGCTTATGTAAAAATCATGGTACTCACCGGGTGCGAGGCGCGTGTCGATCAGGCCACTCTCTCTGTCCCCAACTATGCCGAATGAAAAAGTTCCCTCTCCGAGAGTGGCGGACCCATCCATGACTCTGAGAATAATTGTAATCATACGACCGGGATCGCCAGTAGGAAACATATGTCCGCAACCTCGATTGGTGATCCGGATCCCCCCCTGCCAGGTGTTTTCATTGTCTGGATCATCCGCGCCGGCTTCCAGCACTTCGATCTCACCATACGCAGACCTGATCAACTCAGTTTTATCTTCAGGCCATTGATGAAGCGTACCTGTACCGTTCTGCCCATGACAATCAAGGCAGGTTCGGTATTCTTCATCCTCCTGTGAGTACCTGCTGTCCAGCCATTCCATATAAGGATCACCGACCGGTCCGGAAATAGACCAGACCTCGGAATACTCTTCACTGAGAAGCTGGAGCAACGATGTATCGGGATTATGACAGTTCGCACACAGATTCGGGTGTTCTGGCCCGACCTCGTAAAAGTCAACGCCTTCAGCAAGGAGTTGATCCCCGGGTGGTACGGTCTTTGTATGGCACACTAAGCAGTTGATTGCCTCATCGGGAATGCTTGCATTGTAGTCGGACGATGCCATCTCCACATTCTGCGGTGAATGGCACGCAAGACATGGGTACGTCGATTTGCCCAATGCACCGACAAGTTCTACCATCGCGATAAATGCTTCACTTTCCAGTGCTCTCGCGTGGGGGCTACCCTCCCAGTCGTTAAATTGCTGAAGATGACATCCCTGACACGTTGCTGCTGTACCCCCCTCGATCGATTCATGAGGACTCCCCACGTCCTCGATAAACAGCAGCCTGGTTTCTCCAGCCTTGTTGCTGTCGGTGTTGTCGTTACCCGAGTTATCAGCCTTAGTATTGTCCGCTCCCTGGCTGAGAGCGATCACAATAATGACAGCCAGGACCGTTGAAAATATCGGCAGCAGTTTGTACGATCCGGGTTTGCTGCCCGGACTTCCACCGGGCTCTGCAGGTTTGCTTGTCACTTTCTCTTCTCCCCGAAAATTGCCTTACCAGAAACCATCAGCCTTTCTTGCACTGTCCTTGGAAAGATATTTCGCAAGTTGCACTACGTCCCGTTCCGATATCCCCACCTGGCTCATTTTTTCGTAAATTGCATCGACCAGTTTTTCCACCCGTCGCATTGCGGCCTGCTGGTCCCTCAGGCTCTTGACCTCGTTCAGCACCCTGTGAACGAGCTCACCGGTGATCTCCACTCCCGCACTGCGAAGCTCATCCGCATGGAAGTTCAGCACATGCTCGACTATTGCAGTTCCTGAATGTTTCCCGAACACGAACTTCGGTTCCCTGCCGAACTCCCGTGGATTCAACACCTGGTACATTCTCGGATCGATGACGATGCCTGCAGTGTGGATACCCGACTCGTGCGCGAAAACGTTGTGACCGACAATCGGCTCGTGAGGCTGCATCGGAATGCCGGAAAGCCTGCTGGCGAGTTTTGTTACCTCACTGATTAACTCATACTTGATACCCGGAATCGTGATTCCGTACAGGTACTTCAGTGCCGCAAGGAGCGAGTGAAGCGATGCGTTGCCGGCACGTTCACCGATTCCGCCGAGTGTTACGGTCGGTATGTTCGCCCCGACACTCATCGCGGTTATCGTGTTGATAGTCGCAAGGTCGAAATCGTTGTGAAAATGGACCACAAGGTCCGTGTCTGGAAATTCCTCAATCAGTTTCCCGACATAAAACCTGACCGCATCCGGTGTAAAGACACCGACCGTGTCAGGGAACGCCTGGCGTGTGGCACCTGCTTCGAACGCAGCATGTCCGAGCTCGATTATGTAATCGACATCAGCGCGGCTGCCGTCCTCCGCGTTCCCTGCCTCGATGTATCTGAATCCCTTATCACTTGCATATTTAATTGCGTTTGAAAAGAGCTGCTTGTTCGCATCACGGTACCACTGAAGCGGTGTGTCGAGCCATTCGCTGATATTCTTCCCTGCTTGCCTGAGAAGCATCCGGCCCAGCTTGTACTTTACGTGCAGGTCGCTTCCGGCTGTGAAGACAAACAGCATTATCTCGTCCGGTGCGAGTCCGATTTCCTCCAGCACCTTATGGGTGGTATCGATATCCTCAGGCAGCGCACGGCACATGACGAGGATCTCCAGGTCCTCCCTGATCTGCCCGGCACGTCTGCCGTTTGCGACCAGCTTAAGTGTCTCGCGCTCCGATTCACCGACCGCGGGGAATCCGAGATCGAGAATGTGCACGCCCAGCCTTGACAGACCCTGTGCGATATCGAACTTCTGTCCGGGAGTGAATACAACCCCCGGTGCCTGCTCACCGTCGCGAAGCGTCGTGTCATACAGCCGGATCTTCTCCGGAGGTGGGAACTTCAGATCCCCCGTCCACCTGGTCGGTGGAATGGCAAGCTTCTCGTATTCTTCTCTGAATTCCATGGCCTTAATCTGCTACAGGAAATATTATCGACATAATTATATCAAATCGAGGGATGAATCGATTCAATAAAAAAAAACCGGCTGGGATTCAGCCGGTTGGAGTATTAAAAATTGTTTAATTACTACCAGTTACCGTCTGCGTCGAGGCGCAGGACGTAAAGGTCTGTCGCGCCTACAGCGGTCTTGTTCTGCGTTCCGGCGCCCGGATCGAAATCGACCGTGGTCCCGAACGCACCTGTGATATAGATATTCTCAGTTGGTGGATG
>JAUWTM010000013.1 GCA_030614715.1 Planctomycetota bacterium | reverse complement strand
TCGCAAGGTGATGTTTGCAGCAAATGTCGTTACTTTCCTGAATAATAATCCCGCTGGACTGCAATTCAGCATTAACGACACACCGAGTGGTCCCGGTTACATCGATGTCGATATCGACGTGGGCCTCACTCACCCGCTGCCGGGCCTGCATCAGTACGATGGCTATGATGTCAGAGGTGTGTTCATCGGCGACAGCTCCGATTCACTCGCATACAACGGTAATCTTCGTTATGCCGAACCAGGAGTGGATCAGGCGCTACTGAACGCGGACGGTTACACCCGTTGGTTTAATCCTGGTGAGTTTACAGTCCCCGGATTGTTCGGTTACACGCCGGGGAACGTGGCTACACCGGGATTTTATGGCGACGCGACCCTGAATCCCTTCAAATACTTCGCGGACGGTCTTCACGTAACGGAAAACCTCTGGGATTTTCTGACGTCCACCGGTAATAACGGTGTATTTGCGTCCGGCTCGACAAACCGACGGAATTACTACCTGAGATTCCCTGACACGAAGGGAATTACTTACGGCTATGCGGTTCTGGCGAACTGGGAGGCGGAGGACGTTCATCCATCGAATGCCCCCGAGGCGGTGGGGTGCCGGATCGATGACAACAGCAGCATTTTTTATATCGATCCTGGAACTAACGGAGGTAATCTTAACCTGGACATCAGCCTCTATGCATGGGGTGAGCAGCCTTCGAAGATCGTTCTTGAGTCAACAGTCCTGACAACCCCACACGAATTTACCGGAACTGAGATGGTCGGTGTCGGAGGTGGAGAGAACTATTCCACGTATCATGTCGAGATCCCGGCCGATAATGTTAATGCACTCGATGGTAACGAGTTCTGGGTGATCGCTGAGATCGCCGGTGAGGATTATTCAAACGACTTCGGCGTCCCCAACCAGGCCGGCAATGATACCCTTGCGGCTTTCTTCCGGTACGACCTCGCAGTCACGGATGAGATTCCTGCATGGATCGAGGTAACCAGCCCCAATGGCGGAGAGGAATGGGAGAACGGAAGCAGCGAGGAGATAACCTGGGACTCGGGTAACGTCACGGGTACCTTGTTCATCGAGTATTCAAGGGATAATTTCGACTCAGACATCAATCAAATTACTTCGGATGAGGGGGACGACGGCAGTTACATATGGGATCCGATCCAGTGTCCGCCGTCCGATTCAGTACGCATCAGGATCAGCTCGACGGAAGATCCTGAAGTGAATGATGTATCCGATGGAGATTTCAGTGTTACCGGCATGGGCTGGGCAAGGACTTGGGGGGGCACAGATTGGGATTCCGGCCGAAGCGTTGCCACTGACAGCATTGGGAATATCTACGTTGCAGGCCAATTCAGTGGCACAGTTGAATTTGATCCGGAAGGTGGTGATGAGCAGAGTTCAAATGGTGGGCGTGACGTTTTCCTGAGTAAATTCGATGCCTCTGGAAACTTTATTTGGGCGCTGACTTGGGGTGGCCCGGGGAATGAATATATTGAAGGAGGAGTTGCGACTGACAGCTTGGGAAATGTATTCGTTACGGGTCATTTCATGAACTCCGTAGACTTCAATCCCGGTGGGGGTGATCTCCAGACGTCGAATGGTGATTATGATGTCTTCGTGAGCAAGTTCGAGTCCTCAGGTAATTACAAATGGGCTCAAGTATGGGGTGGATCGGGAACTGATTACGGACAAGATGTAACCGCTGACGGATCTGGAGCTGTTTACGTAACTGGTAAATTTTATGGCACAGTTGATTTCGACCCGGATGGTGGTGATGAACACAGTTCGTATGGTGTTGATGATGCTTTTCTATGTAAATTCGATGCTCTCGGAAACTTTTTATGGGCACAGACTTGGGGTGGTTATAACCAGGACCGGGGTCTTGGTGTTGCATCGGACAGTTCTGGTAACATTTTTATTACGGGTTATTTTGGTTATGGAGCTTATTTCGATCCTGATGGTGGTGACAACCAGGCATCGAACGGTAGTTATGATGTGTACCTGAGCAAGTTCAATTCTTCCGGTACCTACGACTGGGCACGGACCTGGGGTGGAACCGGAGTGGATGAAGGTTTGGGCCTCATTGCTGACGATGTTGGCAGTGTATATGTTACCGGTATTTTTGAAGGCACAGCTGATTTCAATCCCAGTGGTGGCGACCCACACACCTCGCTTGGTGATTACGATGTTTTCCTTAGCAGCATTAATACATTGGGTAATTACAATTGGGCAAGGACATGGGGAGGCACAGGACCCGATCTAGGAAGGGCGTTGGCCGTTGGCGATTCCGGGGACGTCTATAATGTCGGTTATTTTTCTAGTGTCGTTGATTTCGATCCTGAGGGTGGTGAGTCTAGAACCTCATACGGTGGGGTTGATGTCTTCCTCAGTAAGTTCGATGATTTGGGTAATTTTGACTGGGTTCAGACTTGGGGGAGTGGATATTTCGATCTAGGTCTGGATGTCGCTACCGATAACTCCGGGAGTGCTTATGTCACAGGCTATTTCTACAGCACAGTAGATTTCGCTCCAACTGAACCACCATGCAACAATGATACTGATGACCATATGTCCAATGGCGGCAGCGATGCCTTCCTGACAAAGCACCTTTCCGATGGTTGCTGGTAGGAAACTGTACTAACTGAAATAAGTAGGAGGCTCTCATGAAGGCAGTACTGACACCTGACTTAGTGAAAAATCGGGTAATCCGTGTATTCATCTCCTCGACCTTTCATGACATGAAGGAGGAGCGCGAGCATCTGGTAAAGCACGTGTTTCCGCAGCTCCGGAGCATGTGCGAGAAGCGCGGAGTCACGTGGGGCGCGATAGACCTTCGATGGGGAATTACCGATGAGGAGCAGGCTGAGGGTAAAGTGCTTCCTATCTGCCTCAGGGAGATCGGTGAGTGCAAACCGTTCTTCATCGGCATGCTTGGTGACAGGTACGGCTCGGTCCCGGATGAAATACCGGAGGAACTGGTCAACCGGGAACCCTGGCTTGATGAGCATCGTGATAGGTCGGTCTGCGAACTGGAAATTCTGCACGGCGCTCTGAACGATCCGGGTACAGCGGACCATGCGTATTTCTATCTGCGTGATCCGGTGTACGTCAACACGGTAACTGCCGAGAAGCGAGTGGAGCTTATCGAGAGTCCCACGAATGATGAAATAGAGCAGCTAGGAGATGCAAAGGCTGAAAATCGTGCACAGCAGCGACGTAAGAAGCTGATCGACCTCAAGGACAGGATCAGACAAAGCGGACTTCCAGTCAGGGAGTCATACGAGAATCCTAAACAACTGGGAGAGAGGGTGCTGGAGGACTTCAGGACCGTCATTGACGATCTGTTCCCTGAAGACGAGGAGTTCGATCCACTCGATCAGGAAGCTGCCGAACACGATGCATTCGCGCAGAGTCGATTCCGCGTGTACATCAGACGCGATGAATACTTCGACCGTTTGAACGGACATGTTCAGTCGGATGGCCAGCCGCTTGTCGTGCTGGGCGAGTCCGGGTCCGGTAAATCGGCGTTGCTGGCGAACTGGATCGAAAAATATCGCGAGGAGCATCCTGAAGATCACGTGATTACTCATTTTATTGGCGCGACACCGTACAGTGCCGACTGGGCCGCGATGCTTCGACGAATCATGGGAGAGTTCAAACGTCGATTCGACATTCAGCAGGACATTCCAACCGAACCTGATAAGCTTCGACCAGCATTCACGAACTGGCTTCACATGGCGTCTGCTGCAGCTGGGCAGGGGGATGCGAAAATAGTCCTGATACTCGACGCGCTCAACCAGCTTGAGGATCGCGACCAGGCTCCCGATCTCGTCTGGCTGCCACCATCGATTCCGGAGAACATCCGGTTGATTCTTTCAACACTTCCCGGACGTCCACTCGATGATCTTACGAAACGCGAATGGTCGACGATGGATGTCATGCCCCTCCAGGATTCCGAGTGCAGGCAGCTCATTGATGATTACCTTGGATTCTACGGTAAAAACCTCAACACAGTCCGGATAGACAAGATCACGAGTTCAGAGCATACAAGTAATCCCCTGTACTTACGGGCACTGCTGGATGAGTTACGTCAGTTTGGTGTGCATCCTAACCTGAACAGAGCGATCAAATATTTTCTGGATGCGGACACAATTCCCGCACTTTACGAGAAAATTCTAAGACGTCTCGAACAGGACTATGACCGCGAGTGGCCCGGTCTTGTTCAGGACGCGATGACCTGCATCTGGGCGTCACGTCGGGGACTTTCTGAGGAGGAACTACTCGATCTTCTGGGAACCGACGGTGAACCTCTGCCGAGAGGTCAGTGGATCAGGTTCCACGACGCTGTTGAGCGTATGTGGGTGAACCGTGGGGGTTTGCTTGGATTTGCCCATGACTACATACGCGAGGCGATTCACGAAAGATATCTGCACGACGAGAAGAAGCAAAAAGCTGCGCGGTTGCTACTCGCGGATTATTTCACTGGAAAGGATATCAACCCCCGGAAAGTTGATGAACTCCCATGGCAACTGAGCGAAGCCGAGGACTGGCAGCGGCTTAACGATCTGCTGGGGGATTTGGAGTTTTTCCACGAAGCATGGGAGAAAGATCAGTTCGAAGTTAAAACCTGCTGGGCGAAAGTCGAGAATTCATCTGATCTGAGTCTTGTCGATGCTTATCAACGGGTGCTGGTTGCACCGGACAAAGTAACTAACGACGAAACTGTAATGCACATTTCGAACCTACTCGCTGACACAGGGCACCTATCGGAATCATTGATATTGCACAAATTCCTCACTGATATCTACCGGAAGTCTGGTGAAAACAAGAAACTATCTGTCTCACTAAGGGTACAAGGGGTGATCCTCTGGCACCAAGCTGACTGCGACGGCGCGATGGAGCTATTCAAGGAGGATGAACGTATTTGTCGTGAGCTTGGAGATAAGCAAGAGCTTTCATCAAGCCAATGCAACCAGGGGAATATACTCTGGCAACGAGGTGACTATGACGGCGCCATGGCGCTTTTTAAGGAGCATGAACGCATCAGCCGTGAGCTTGGAGATAAGTCAGGGCTTTCGAAAAGTTTTTCCAATCAAGGAGGTATACTCTGGCAACGTGGCGACCTGGAAGGCGCGATGGAGCTATTCAAGGAGGATGAGCGAATTTGCCGTGAACTTGGTAATAAGTCTGGCCTTTCGAAAAGCCTTGGTTACCAGGGGATTATACTCTACCTACGCGGTGACCTGGATGGCGCCATGAAGCTCTACAAGGAGCAGGAGCGCATCTGCCGCGAGTTTGGTGATAAGTTTGGGCTTTCGTCAAGCCTTGGCAACCAGGGGCTTTTACTCAAGGATCGAGGTGACTATGACGGCGCCATGGTGCTTTATAAGAAGCAGGAGCGCATCTGCCGCGAGTTTAATGATAAACGTGGGCTTTCAGCGAGCCTTAGCAACCAAGGGAATATTCTTAAGGATCGTGGTGACTATGACGGTGCGCTGAAGTTTTATAAGGAGAAGGAGTACATCTGCCGTGAGCTTAGTGATAAGCATGAGCTTTCGATAAGCCTAGTTGGCCAAGGTGATGCATACAAAGAACTCGGTGAGTATGATAAAGCAATGAATTTACTTAGGGAAGCAGAATCAATTGCCAGAGAAATTGGGATTCCGGACCAGGAAGCACAATCCCTTTCCCAACAGGCGGATGTTTTATTTAGACAAGGTGAACCGGAGAAAGCCCTCCCGCTTGCTGAAGAAGCGTACGAAATAGCCACAAGGCACGAATTTGCAGACCAAATCGAAACGAGCAAAGCCATCCTCGATAAAATCCGTGCAGAGCTTGAAAAATGATCCATAGTGCAAGTCAAACTCACCCAGGAGCAGCGCAACAATGCAGGAAAAAGAAACAGCATTAGATCAACCATTACTCGACCCACTCGATCGCGATACAGAGGAGCACGACGCGTTCGCGCAGAGCCGGTTCAGCGTGTACATCGGTAGTGATGAATATTTTGACCGTCTGAATGAACATGCCACGAGTGACGGGCCACCTCTCGTAATTCTCGGTGAATCGGGATCGGGGAAATCAGCGCTCCTCGCGAACTGGGCGGACGAATATCGGAGTGTACATCCTGACGAACACCTGATAATTCACTTCATCGGTGCGACACCATACAGCGCCGACTGGGCTGTGATGCTCCGTCGCATCATGGGAGAGTTCAAACGCAGGTTCGACATTGAGCAGGACATCCCGACCGAACCGGATCAGCTCAGATCGGCATTCACGAACTGGCTTCACATGGTGTCGGCAAATGGTCGCATTGTGCTCATCCTTGACGCGTTGAACCAGATCGAGGACAGGGACAACGCCCTCGATCTGACCTGGCTCCCGCCTGTGATTCCCGAAAACATCCGGCTGATTCTCTCCACTTTACCCGGACGTCCCCTCGACGAACTGCACAAGCGCGATTGGCCGTCACTCGCAATCGAACCTCTCACGCGTGACGGAAGAAATAAACTAACCGTTGAATATCTGGACCATTACGGCAGATCGCTCAGTGCCGAACGGCTGGAAAGGATCGTTGCGTCGGAGCAGACCCACAATCCGTTGTTCCTCAGAACAGTGCTCGATGAACTGAATGTTTATAAGGAGGATCGACACCTTGAGAGAGCGATCGATCATTACCTTTCGAGCGAATCGATCCCGGAGCTTTTTGAAAGGGTCATCAAACGTCTGGAGCAGGACTATGAGCGGGAGTGGCCGGGGCTGGTCGAGGATGCACTGGTGTGCATCTGGGCGTCACGGCGCGGCCTTGCCGAGGAGGAGATAACGAGTCTGCTTGGAGCTGAGGTTACCCCTCTCCCCAAGTCGCAGTGGGTGATATTCTGCAAATCAATTGAGTATTTACTGGTCAGTCGGTCGGGCCTGCTTGCATTCTTCCATGATTACATGCGTCAGGCTGTTCAGGATCGGTATTTACAGGACGATGAGAAGCAAAAAGCTGCGCGATTGCTTCTCGCGGATTATTTCGGTGGACAGGAATTAAATCCACGAAAAGTCGATGAACTCCCATGGCAGCTGAGCGAAGCTGAGGAATGGAAGCGGCTTTACGATCTGCTTGCCAATCTTGAGTTCTTGAAACAGGCATGGGAGATGGATCAATTCGAGGTAAAGGCATATTGGGCGAAGATTGAGGATACATCTGATCTGATTCTTAAAGGTGCTTACCAGGATGTGCTGGATGCACCGGAGAAGGTGGAAAACGATACATTGAGCAGCGTTTTGGACCTGCTCAAAGATACGGGCCACCCATCTGAATCAATTTATTTGGTGGACTTCCTCACTGAAACCTTCCGGAGAACCGGGGAAGAAAGGAAGTTAGCTGATTCACTCATAACTCAGGGTTTATTACTCCATAACCGTGGTGACTATGACGACGCAATGGTACTTTACAAAGAGTCTGAGTCCATCTTCCGCAAAGCCGATGATAAGTCCGGGCTTGCTGCAAGCCTTGGTCACCAGGGATTTACACTTTATAACCGGGGTGACTTTGACGGTGCGATGAAGCTCTACAAGGAGTCAGAGCAGATCTGCCGCGAGCTTGGTGATAAATCCGGGCTTTCGACATGCCTGAGCAGACAAGGCGGCATACTCTTTATGCGCGGAGATTATGACAGTACCATGAAGTTAATGGAGGAGGTTGAGCGAATCTACCGCGAGCTTGGTGATAGATCCAGGTTTGGGAAATGCCGTAGTCATCAGGGACTTATACTTTGGCGACGTGGTGAATTGGCCAATGCATTAAAGCTTTTAAAGGAGAATGAGCGAATCTGCCGAGAGCTTGGTGATAACTCCGGGCTTTCGGCAAGCCTTTGTAACCAGGGGATTATACTCAAGGACCTTGGTGACTTTGACGGTGCGATGAAGGTGTACAAGGATCAGGAGCGCATCTGCTGCGAGCTTGGGGACAAGCCCGGGCTTTCGGCATGCTATAACAACCAGGGGATTATACTCCGCCAACGTGGTGACCTGGACGGTGCGATGGCAGTCTTCAAGGAGGCCGAACGAATATGCCGCGAGCTTGGATTGAAAGCTGATCTGGCAGCAAACCTTGGTAACCAGGGGGTTATACTCAAGGATCGTGGTGACTTTGGCAGTGCAATGGAGCTTTTCAGGGAAAATGAGCTTATCAGTCGCGAGCTTGATCGTAAACATGGGGTTTCGATTAGCCTTAACAACCAGGGAGGAATATTTAAAGAACTCGGTAAATTTGATGACGCTATGAATATTCTAAAGGAGGCAGAATCTATTGCCAGAGAGGTCGGTATTCCGGATGCTCTATCAGGATCCATTGTCCATCAGGCTGATGTGTTGTTAAGAAAAGATGAACCTGAGAAAGCACTCCCGCTTGCTGAAGAAGCGTACGAAATCGCCACAAAGCACGAATTAGCTGAGGAAACCGAAAAAAGCAAAGCCATCCTCGATAAAATCCGGGCTGAGTTGGAAAAGGCTGAGTGATCACTTGGCCGGACATTTGACTAGATAATTGGCCGTCTCTAACCAAAGTCGCATGGGCTAATGAACAGGTAAGGGATCTGAATCAGGAGCGATATTTGCTTGAGAGCGGGACTGTATCAGATGGGAAACCATCGCAGGCAACCGTTCTTTGTTGAAAGAGAATAGAGTCCATCTGAACCACGTTTTACGTCTTAGATCACCAGCTGAACGTAAGCGATTTATCCGACAGTGGTAACCTAAAATAGAAATGGCTCCGGATGATCATGAATGTTGAGATAACACCCTGGTTACCGGAGCCAGTCATTAATAGCATGGTAGCGGGGGGGGGATTCGAACCCCCGACCTCCGGGTTATGAGCCCGACGAGCTACCAGCTGCTCTACCCCGCGTCGCAAACAGGTAAATATACCAGACCTCTGCACCTTCCGCAAGGCGTTTATCAAAGGCTGCCAGTCCCCGATTTTACTCGATCAGCTATCTACAGTTCCAGGCTTGCTTCCACATCCGCCCGGTAGAAAATTACATTCCCGGGCATGGCTGTACTTGAGTCTGTCTACGATGCCGTTTGATCGTACATTAAAAAACCATCACCCGCGAAACAGATGACAGTTTATCGTCAGTACTAAAAACTCTCAGGTTTTACTTGTGTGATACAACAGAGAGTTTCAGCCGGATGTGCGTCAGCTCTCGAGTTCTGTTACGCGATCCATCAGCCGGTTAAGCTGGTCCATGATGTCCTTCTTGTCCCTCGCGGTGAAGCCTTCGAAGAGCCTCGTGCCCCACTGATCCTTTACCGGTTGAATGTCCCTGAGGACCTTCTTGCCCTTTGCTGTAACGTTGGCGCGTATGACACGTCGATCCTTTGGATCGTCCTTGCGCTTCGCAAGACCGTCCCGCTCCATCCGATCGATCAGCCCGGTAATGTTACCCTTGGTGACGTCGAGGGATTTCCCGAGTTCACTCAATGGGATACCACCTGGACCGGCCTCGTTTAATATGTCAAGCACAGCCCACTGCTGCTGGGTCGCACCGAGCACGCCAGCTATCCGGTTGCCCATCCGCCGCAGCATGTTGTCCAGCTTGAATATGGTGGAAATAATCTTTTCGTCCATGATCCTCTCTCTTCTCCAGATTTTTCCTAACCAAAACGTTATGTAAAAATCAAACCCTTTTATTACGGGTTATACATACACATTTTAACAGGATTAATAATTTAACTTATAGGTTGTCCAATCCTTAACGATTTATGCATCTCCCCGACCCTTTGATATAGCAACATGAATTATTGTAGATATCGGTACGAAAATCAAGTTTTAATAGATTATTTACCTTAATTAAATAACTGCACAGTTTTTTGAATGATGGTTCATTCTTGGTACATTGGCTAACCTACATGATCCCACTATTGACGCAGGTTACAGCGATTATCGACTTATTTCAATAATTTTCAGGGGGTTAATCAGAGAACCCGTCTTGCTCTCACAAAACGTTCGTTGTAATAGCCTGTGGCGATCGGGCTGATTACAACGCCGCCACGGTAACTCGATGAATGGATGAATTCTCCATTTCCAATGTACAGTCCAACATGACTGATTCCGGACCTTGTCGTGTGAAAGAAAACAAGGTCACCGGGCACCATATCAGCATACTCGACTGGCTCTCCACACTCGGCCTGGTCACGTGCTCGATGTGGCAGGCTGACTCCGAACTGCCAGTATACGGCCATCGTGTATCCTGAGCAGTCTACTCCTCCGGTTAAACTTTCCCCACCCCATACATACGGAGTTCCCATATAACGTGACGCTTCCTCCACGACTGACCGACCTGTGTCGGATCCCGACCCCCCATCGATCGATACGTCCGGAGCACCCCACGTGATTGAACCTCCCGATTCTACGACGGGTGGTGTTACCGGCCTGGGAAGCGGAATGCGAAGGTCGCGGCCGATTCGCAATGAGCTCCTGATGTCGAGGCCGTTGCGCTCCATCAGTTCGCTCTGGGTAACATCGAACGAGTGAGCTACGTAGCTCAGTGAGTCACCGCGCCTGATCGTGTAAAGGTGATACGGGATTCCGTCCTCGAAATATCCGTCGATGCTCAACCCGCCCTCTGACACCGGGGATGGTTCAGGCGTCGACGGTTCGGGAGCTTCAATCTGTGTGAAATCGAAAATCTCAGAGTGCCATCCGGAGATGTCTGTATTTATATCGGTTTCACTCAGGTCGTTAATGTCGGGTAAAGGTGTGACCTCATCTGAAAGATCCTCCGGGGGTGGAGGTGGTGACGGGGTCGCGTCTTCGGTTTCGGTGTTACCGTCATCAATCACTGGAACCGCGGAGCTTCTGTACGACGGAACTACAAGCTGCTGGCCCTCGCGAAGGAGGTCGTTGACGTTGATGTTATTAGCCTCAGCAAGTGCAACAGCGGTGACGTCGTGAGCGAGAGCGATTCCACCAAGGGTGTCGTCTCTCGCGACAGTGTAATTACCCCACGCGCCGGAACGGCTGGACAGTGATCCCGCTTCAGCAGGGATCAGGAGTTCGTCGCCAACCTGGAGGATTGTGTTTTCATTCAGGCCGTTGTAGGCAAGCAGTGTCTGGACGTTGATTCCAAACTGACGTGCAATTGCCCAGAGTGTATCTCCAGGCTGTACCCTGTAATGGAGGGGTTCGGGTGCAGGCTCAGTTTCGGGTTCCTCTTCGCCGTCCGGTTCTGCATTACCCTGGTATTCGTAATCGCTCGGAGGAATGCTCAGAAGCTGTCCGGGGTGGATGAGCTCTCCCTCGACAAGCCCGTTGTATTCAAGAAGTGCGAGCGTACCGATACCAAAACGGTTCGCGATCATCGATGGGTTGTCACCGGGCTGAACTATATATGTTGTTTCATCCGACGGCTCCTCGTCGGATTCCGCCTCGATATCGGCCGCGTCCTCTTCACGCTCCGAAGGGATGGCAATTCTCTGGCCGGGTTGAAGGGTTGGGTTTTCGTCGGACGCCCAGCCGTTGGCTGCGTAAAGATCTTCAAGGCTGACCCCGAAGTGCACGGCAATAGACCAGGCGTTGTCGCCGTCTTCCACCGTGTAGATTACATCCGCAAGGGCTGGGGTAACTAAAAGAACCCAGGTGAGGAGGGTAAGAATGATCCCCCTGGTTAACCTGGTTACTATTCCCGACGAAAACTGACTCATTAATATACCTGATCCTTCCTGTTTAAGGCACAGCAAACCCGATGTTAGGCATGTACATGAACCAACAAGTTGGAAAGACTATCACCAGTTTGGTTGAAAATCAACCAAACCTGATGCAACCGCCGATTGCACACGGGTGATACTTAAGCAGGAGTGCAATCCCAGGCCGATCCAACAGAACCGATCCCACAGTACAGGAAGACACGTAAAATTCTGACCGGTTCAAAGGGTGCTGCGCGCACGATTATTCCACCCGGTTGCGCGTATATTGTACGCAGTCACGTACCGGGTTACATATTAACTGCACCTATTATAAGTATCGGCATTCGGGTGTGAAAATATAACAGGGTTCCATTAACCTTGATTAAAAAAGCGTTATTCCTGCAGGAATCCTGGTAATCGGGAACCTACCTGGTTTTATCCTTATCGCAGCGATACTTGCTGGGACGGTCGTCCCAACGGTTCGAGACGATTCGGATCTTACCGACAGGCGCCCTGAGATTCGGGAGTTCTGGCAGACTCCTTGGTTCGGTCAAAAATTGCCACAGGCTCAGTCCCCTGAGTCTGGAAAACAACGGGGTGTACTCGAAGTCCCGTTCAGATTCAGTCTGAAGGGGCTTTCCAATGGGGGAATCACCTGGTAGAACGATAGACATTGTCTCTAATACTCCCTGGTACTGAAATACAATCATTTTTCATTCCATTTAAGGTGATTTCAGCGTTTGCAGGCAGATTAAGCGGTTCAGACAGTGCTTCAGGACTGATTTTCTCTAAATATCCATAATTCTGTTGCGTTTCTATGCCGTCACCTTATCTTTTTTAATGGGACTTTAAGTCCCGGTCGGACATTATGTCCACCGACCCGGATATACTGAATATCCCACACTGTGCTACAATCGGGACGTCACGGAGGCTGACCAACAGATGATACCTGCCCATATTTTCCGCGAATACGATATCAGGGGCATCGCTCTTGAAGGCTACGGCAGTGACGTAGAGTTAACAGATGAATTCACCACACTCCTGGGTCGTGCTTACGGTACGATCCTGAAAAGGCGCCGGACTGCCGGTAACCCAAGGGTGGTGATCGGTCACGATGCCCGCGAAAGCGGTGTGAGATTATCAATCGCACTTTCTGAGGGACTTAGATCAGCAGGAGTAAGCGTGATTTTGATCGGGATGGTCCCGACCCCGTGTACGTACTATGCGGAGCAGGTTCTCGACGTGGACGGCGCAATACAGGTCACAGGAAGCCACAATCCTGTCGAGATGAACGGCTTCAAGTTGCTCATCGGTGGGGCTGCACTCTACGGTGAGCAGATAAAGGGTATCCGCAAGGTGATACTCGACGGTGAATTCTCATCCGGGAAAGCGGTAGAGACATCGCTCGATTTCTTCCCGAGGTACCTCGACCGCCTGGTGGCTGGATTCGAGCCGATGCCGGGACTCAAGCTGGTCGCGGACTGCGCAAACGGAACCAGTGGTCCCGCCATTGTGCCTGCGTTCGAGCGTCTCGGGATCGATTCGACGGTCCTGTTTCCCGAACCGGACGGGATGTTCCCAAACCACCACGCCGATCCTACAGTTCTGGAGAACCTGGAAGACCTTCGCGCTGCGGTTCTGGATTCCCAGGCATGGCTGGGAGTCGCATTCGACGGTGATTCCGACCGTCTCGGTGCCATCGATAACAAGGGAAATGTGCTCTGGGGCGATCAGTTGATGGTCCTTTTCGCGAGGGATATTCTCGAAAGGCGTCCCGGAGCGACAATCGTCGGCGAGGTCAAGTGCTCGAAGGTGCTCTACGATGAGATTGCAAGGTTCGGCGGCGTCCCGGACATGTACAAGACGGGACACAGCCTCATAAAGAAAAGAATGAAGGAGACCGGCGCGGTACTGGCGGGTGAGATGAGCGGTCACCTGTTCTTCCAGGACAGGTGGCACGGCTTCGACGATGCCAATTTCGCTGCTCTCAGGCTTGCTGAACTCGTTTACAAGGCCAGGATTCCTCTTGCTGAGCTGGCGAAGGACATCCCAAGGCTGGTCAGCACTCCCGAGATTCGAGTCGAGGCTGCTGAGGACATTAAATTCAAGCTGGTGGCCAGAGTGCAGGATGCGTTCAGGAACCGCGACGGTATCGAGCTGATCGATATCGACGGGGCGCGCGTGCAGACTGAGCACGGTTGGGGACTTGTCAGGGCGAGTAATACGCAGGCTGTCCTGGTGCTTCGATTCGAAGCTGACACGGAAGAACATCTGGCCGAGATTAGGGGTATGGTTGAATCTGAACTCGAGAACGCCAGGGCCAGCATATAAAATGTTGTTAACGGACTCTCAGTTGTGAGATTTAAGATGGTGAGACATCATGAGTAAAGCCGGAACTGGTATCTGCATAGTAAGCATTTCAATAATGCTGCTCTTTGCATCATCATGCGTGAAACCGTCTGAAGCACCTGAAAGTAATGGTGAAGTTGTTGAAGAATCTACAGTTGTCGTTGAGGAAACTGTCACAGAACCGGAAGTTGAAGAAATCTCGACCGTTGCTCCCGAGGATGTTCCAGACCTTATCGGAACCGAGATCGAGGAGGCATTGAGCCTGATAGGTGAAGGAAAATATGACGAGGCGATAGAGCTGTGCAACGTTGTCCTTCTGAGCGATCCCGATAATCCCGAGGCATACAACACGCGCGCTGGGGCTTATCTCCAGGGTGGTGATTTCGACACGGCCATTGAGGACTACGGAAAGGCTGTAGAGGTCGACCCGGATTACTTCCAGGGCTGGTTTAATCGTGGCGTGCTTTACGTCAGCATGAACATGGTTGAACCCGCGATTGAGGACTTCGACAGGGCTCTCGAACTCGATCCCGAACATGCTGACAGCCTTTACCGTCGTGGACAGGCATACGCTACGATTGGTAATTTAAACAGGGCGGTCGACGACGTCACCCGGGCGATTTCAATCGATCCCGACAACGCTGATTATTTCGGGGTCAGGGGCTACGCATTCAACGCGCAGGGTCAGTTCGACCTTGCCCTCGCCGATTACAACAAGGCGGTGGAACTGGCACCGGACTCGGAAGAACACCTGTTCTACAGGGGATACGTACTGCTTGTCGCTGGCCGCCATGAGGAGTCAATCGCTGATTTCACAGGTGCACTCGACCTGGAGCCGGAATACGCCCAGGCGTTTATCTACAGGGGACTGGCCTACACGAAAAAAGCCGAGAGGGAGATGATGGATTCGGGAGCTGCTGAACTCGACAGTGAGCTCGTTGATCGGGCTATCGCCGATTTCACATTGGCTCTCGAAGTGGAGCCGGGAGCCGTCGAAGCTTTAGTCAACCGTGGTGTGGCTTACGGCAGGCGTTCCGATTATGCTGCTGCTGAATCTGATTTTAACAGGGCTCTGGAACTTGAACCTGGGAATCCTGAAATCTGGTTTACCATGGGAATGCTGAAGCAGGAGCAGGGTTCAAATGATGCGGCAATAACTAACTACTCAAAGGCGATAGAGCTGTTCCCCCAGCACCTTCAGTCACTCATTAACAGGGGCGTTGTATACCAGTCTCTTGGGCAGCTTATGAATGCGAAAGCTGATTTTGATGCTGCACTTGCACTTGACCCTGCCAATGGCATGCTGATGGTGCTTTTGGAACAGGTGAACGAGGCACTGGCTGTTCAGGAGATGTAATTAATATTAACTTCAAACTCCCATGAAACCTGTCCAGGATACGTTACGGGCATTCCTCATCATTCTCGACGGCGTCGGTATCGGTGCACTTCCCGACGCACACGAATACGGCGACGAAGGATCCAACACACTTGGAAACCTGGCTCGTGCAGTTGGAGAACTCGAACTTCCCACGTTACAGGGTCTGGGGCTTGGTAACATTGAATCACTGTCGGGAATCGATCCAGTAGATGCCCCGATGTTCTCCTTCGGCAAAATGGCTGAAAAAGTGAGCGGTAAGGACTCGACCGTCGGGCACTGGGAGCTTTCCGGGATTATCGCCCCGTTCACGTTCCCCACATTCCCCGACGGTTTCCCGCAGGAGATCATCGCTGAGTTTGAAACCCGGATCGGACGCGGCTCCCTCGGGAACGTTCCTGCATCAGGCACAGAAATAATCGAGCGTCTCGGCATGGAGCACATCGAGACCGGTAAACCGATCGTTTATACATCGGCGGACAGCGTGTTCCAGATCGCATGCCATGTAGAGAAGGTCGCACCGCTTGAGACGCTGTATGAATGGTCGGAAATCGCCCGGGATATCCTGATGCCGCCGGGTCCGACAGTCGGCAGGGTGATAGCGCGACCGTTCATCGGTGAACCCGGCAGCTTCCAGCGAACCTACGACCGTAAGGATTTCAATGTTGACCCGCCGTCTGAATCAGTACTCGACTGCATATGTGCTTCGGGCAGGGAAGTGATCTCCGTTGGCAAGGTGGACACCCTTTTCAACGGCAGGGGATTCACGAGAATCGAGCATTACGCGGGGAATCCCGAGGGAATGAGTAAAGCGTACGAAATCGCGCAGGAGGACTGGACCGGACTGATGTTCTTCAACCTGATCGATTTCGACCAGACATGGGGTCACAGGAACAATGTCGAGGGATTTTACGAGGGTCTCAGGGCTTTCGATGATTGGCTGCCGGATTTTATAGCAGGCCTGAGGGAGTCAGACCTGGTTTTCATTACAGCGGATCACGGTAACGACCCGACAACCGAATCAACCGACCATTCACGTGAGTATGTCCCGATTCTCGCGTATCATTCCAGTTTTCTGAGGGGAAGGAACCTCGGTACAAGAGAGAGTTTCGCTGACGTTGCGAAAACAATGGCGCACTATTTCAATCTTGACTGCGATATTGCTGGTAAAAGTTTCCTGGTCCAATGAAATTTGCACTGCACACACTGTTAGTTTTCACCCTCCTGTTATTTGCCGTTCCGGCAGGTGCCCAGGATGACGCGTTACTGACCGCATCATCCATGTCATACGAGGAAACCGGTAGCGGGACAGTCATCACGCTCGAGGGTCCGGTCGAAATTAATTTCTCAGGTGACCGTCTCACAGCGGATTCTGCAGTGATTACATTGGGCGATGACCTGACCTCTCTCGAAGACGCAATTATCAGTATCGAGCTGACAGGCTCCGTGACCATCATGGGAAGAGGGGGAGAACGAGGCAGGGCCGGCAGGGCGACCTACTATGCGGGGGAACAGAGAATCGTGTTATCGGGTGGTGTGCATTTTTCGCAGGATGACGCTGAAATATCAGCCGGATCGTTGACTTATCACCTTGGATCGAAGCAGGTCAGCATCCCGGGCAGGTGCACGATCACCGATGGTGACATAACCGCCGAGGTTGACACTGCCGAATACAACCTCGACGACCGTACCGGAAGCCTGTCGGGTAATGTTGTTGTGACCTACAACCTTGCACGTGCTCTCTATGGTGACGAATTTGTCGAAAATGTGATCGTCCGTGCGGATGCACTTTACGTGGCGGTGGGAGATGGCGAGATCACGACTCCATCTGGTCCCGAAGCCGGCAGAACTACCGTCGATGCGGGCAGTTTCCATCTCGAGGCAGATGCATTAACCCTTTCTCTGTCGGATTCAGGGATTCGCAGTGTTGTCGCCGATGGAAATGTAATCATGAGCGGCCCGGACATGCAGCACCTGCGTGCCGGTCACGTCTCATTCTCATTCGAGGACCGGTTGCTCCTGTCGGAAGGTAACGTGGATTTCTTAATTCAGGGTCAGTCCGGTCAGGCTGAGTCTATCGAAGTGAACTTTGATGACCAATGGGAAATCAGAAACATACGGCTGGAGGACGCCAGTATCTCGGGGGAATTGGACGGCTCGACATTGGTTGAGGAGGATAATGAGCCCGTTGACGAAGAATCGGCTCAAGAATAGACTGTTGAGGAGTCTGGTACCCATTTTCGGTCCCTAATGATAGGATAGAACCCGTCAGGCTGTTACCTATCAGCCTTTTAAAAAATGACAGAGAACGAGAACAACGAGACGGCTCCGGTGGAGACAGATACCGTTCCTGCCAACGGTGAAACGACCGGCGGCGAAGAGAGCCAGATAAAGCATATATCTGTCGAAGAAGGTGCGATCACCCTCGAGGCCTTCGACCTTGTGAAGATCTACAGGCGTCGAAGGGTCGTCGACATGGTCGACCTGCGTGTTACGCAGGGGAAGATCGTCGGCCTGCTGGGACCTAACGGAGCCGGAAAAACCACCAGTTTTTACATGATGGTCGGTCTGATCAGCCGAATCATGGTCGGATCGTCCTCGATGGCAGAAATATTACGAAGCTCCCGATTTACCAGCGTGCGAGGCTTGGCCTGGGCTATCTCGCCCAGGAACCATCGATCTTCAGGAAGCTTACGGTCGAGGAAAATGTCCTGTTAATCCTTGAGGCGCTGGGTACTCCGTACAGGGAGCGCATGGAGAGAATGGAGGAGATCCTTGATGAGCTGGATCTCCTTAGAATGAGAAGAGCGGTCGGGAACACGCTCTCCGGTGGAGAGAGAAGGCGGTGCGAGATCGCACGAGCGCTGGCGGGCAGTCCTGACTTCCTGCTCCTTGACGAGCCGTTCACGGGTGTTGATCCGATCGCCATTCAGGACATCCAGAGGATCATCACGCTCCTGGTCAAGAAGGGAATCGGGATTCTCATCACTGACCATTCAGTCCGTGACATCCTCGCTGTAAGCGACTGGGTGTACATCATGCACCAGGGAAAAATTCTCCAGTCCGGTACGGCGAGAGACATCGCGGAGAGTGATATCGCCAAGGAATACTACCTTGGTGAGCGGTTCGAGGCTGACGAGAGCTTGTTCAGGATTCTTGATGAACAGAAGGATGCGGATACCGCTGGGGGAGGGGATGAGTAATGCCAGGCACTGTTACGCAAATCTCCTGGGGTGATGCCGCGATTCGTGCATCGAGGCTTGGGACGGTCCTCGATCATGGTGACGAAACGGATATTGAACGACTCGTAGATCTGGTAATCCCGGGAGAAAATGACGTAGTCCTCGACATGGTGACCGGGCTTGGGCATGTCGCTCGTGCCCTGGCATTGACCTCCAAAAAAGTAACCGCACTCGATCCCGATCCTGAAATCCTCAGGGAAGCTGAAGCCCTTACACGAGAGGAGCTGAGGGACAGGATAGAATGGATCGTCGGCGACCCGCTGGAAACGCCGTTCAAGGATAAAACCTGTGATGTCGTTTCAGCGAGAATGGCTCTCAGGCACATGGGGGACGGCAAGGATTTCATCCGCGAGGTACACCGGATTCTGAAACCGTCCGGACGGTTTGTCATGATCGATTCCCTGGCACCGCCCCATCTACACCTCCAGGGTTTTCTGGGAAATCTCCTGAGCCATAACGATCGATCGCACGTAAAAAGTTACACGCTCGCGGAGCTGGAACTTCTCCTTGAACATGAGAAATTCGATATCGATCTGATCGAGATTTATCCCAAGGAAAACGACTTCAGGACGTGGGCCAGTAAGCTGGGTGAGGATGCGGATAACACCAGGATGATCGAGAAGGTGCTTCAGGGAGCCAGCACCCACGCCAGGCGTCACTTCCGGATTATCGAAAAAAATAAGAAGGTTGTTTCATTCATCACCTGGATGGTACTTATCCGGGCGAAGCCGTCTTTGCTCTGAATCTCTTTATTCATGCTGCTTACATGAATCTGCTTCCGTTAAAAAAGACCGACAAACTCGTGCTGAGCGAGTTCGTCCCATTTTTCCTCATGGGAGTCGCGGCTTTCACGCTGCTCATGGTCGCGGTGACCCTGTTCCGCGACATTCTGAAGTATGTTGCGGAGTACGGTTTGTCGCTCGGACAGGTCAGCGTGTTTTTCGCACTCGCTTTACCCCAGACGATCGCGTATACGTTCCCGATGGCGATACTTTTTGCAGGGCTTCTTTCATTCGGACGCCTGAGCGACACATCGCAGATCACGGCACTTCGCGCAGGCGGAATCAGCTTCGGCAGGATCGTCCTGCCTGCCCTGATAGTCGCATGGTTCGTAGTGCTCGGAACATTCATCCTCAATGAAAAAATTGCTCCCCAATCTACTCGAGCTGCAAGGATATACATCCAGAACGCGATCATCGATAAGGGCATCACCGTGCCGCGTCCGAACATTTCTTACATGGACCAGGACGCCGGTTGGCTTTTCGCGGCTGCAAGCGGGGAGGGGAACGTTTTTTACGACGTCAAATGGTGGGATTTTTCACGCCCCGGTGAAATTACGCTGTACACGGCTGATGAAGGTGTCTGGGAGATGGGTCGATGGGAGTTCCACAATGCAAACGTGATCCACCTCGGTATCGGTAACGGGAATGGCGTCGGGAATAATGGTAATCCAATCGAGGGTGAGGAAGATATTGAACGGCTTGTCAACGGGGGAAGTATTGTGCGGTCGATGCAGAGCGAAAAGCTCGAGATGCAGATCGCTCGTACTCCGACCGACATCCTTGCTGATGCGAGTCGTGACCCGGATGAAATGAGCCTTCAGGAACTGAAGGCATTTCTGGATAACCCGCCTGAAAACGGCAACCATGACGATCAGTACCTCAGGAAAGTTGAGGCAAACTATCACATGAAACTGGCGATTCCATTCGCAAGTGTGATTTTCACGCTGCTCGCAGCTCCACTCGGACTCGCCCCGCAGAGATCGACAAGCACGATGGGCATCGGGCTGTCGATGCTGCTCGTTTTCGCGTATTACCTGCTGACCACTTTCTCGGTAAAAATAGCTGAAAGCGGCGCTATGCCCCCGGCTGTCGCAGCCTGGCTGCCGAATGCAATCTTCCTCATGGCGGGTGCATACCTCAACGCTCGATTCTACATTCGTAGTGCATGACGCAGTGTTTTTTTTTAATTGGCTCAATAGGTTTGATAGCAGCAAACTGATTCCGGGACAGGGATTCGTATGCCTGATAAATTGAGCGAAATGGTTTCATGGCTGGCTGAGCACGTTCATGCAACGGATGTCGCAATGCTTCTTGCGGGTATTGTCGGCTGGAAGCTGAAGGCAGGCAGTGCTGCCGGAATCGACAGACCCATCAGGAAGAGATCAAAAGGAAGGAAAAATCTCGCGAGGTTCATGAAACTGGCCGGGGGAGCTGGAGCACTTGCCACGCTGGTCAGGGCAGTTACGGGATTTAAACAAGTTGATGCCGACGAGGCTGTCGCAATTCCAACGCGGCAGCTCGGGTCGATGGGATTCAATGCATCGGTGCTTGGGATGGGCGGTGTTTATATACCAGGCGGGACCGAGCTTGAGGGAATTGCACTTCTCGATACGGCACTTGAGCTTGGGATTAATTATTTCGACACTGCATCGCAATACGGTGACGGGGAATCGGAGCGACGGTACGGTATCTGGCTCGAAAGGCTTCAGAGAGAGGGTAGGCGTAACGAAGTTTTCATTGCGACTAAAACGCTCACGCGTGGATTCATCCGTGCAACCGAGGAAATCGAGGGAAGCGCGGAGAGGTTAAGGACCGACCGCATCGACCTCCTCCAGGTTCATGCCATCAACGACTACGACACCTGGCGTACCGTGAATTCCCGGATTGGTTCGATGCGTGCAATCGAAAATGCGAAGGATTCAGGTCTTGTCAGGCACATCGGGATTTCAGGACACGGCAGTCCCGAAGTGATGCTTACTGCTATCGAGGAGTTTCCATTCGACAGCGTTCTGATTCCTCTCGGCATCACTGACAGGATACACAAGCCGTACGTCGAGGAAGTCCTGCCGAAATGTATCGAGGAAAATATCAGTTGTGTTGCAATGAAGGTCTTCGCCGAGGGAAAACTGGTTAATACTGAGGCGGATTTACAGAGGTGCCTGCATTATACGCTGTCGCTGCCGATGTCGACCGCAATAATCGGCATGAAATCACCGGAAGAGGTCATTGAAAATGTTGCCTGGACGCTGGCCTTCGCTGGGATGACCGAGGACCGGAGAGAAGCCCTCGCGAATGAGATCTCCGCTTTTATCGACCTCGATGAGCTCTGGTGGAAACGATAAAAAAAAACGCCCACATGGGCGTTTCCGGTAATGATTATATAGTACTCTCTTCACATATTGTCAAATTCATCCATCCCACTCATATTCAACCTGGAACTGATAATCGAATCGTCATCGTAGATCAGGTCTTCCTCGTAACGATATCCGTAATCTTCGGTTTCGACTTCCTCAACAATTGGGTCCGTCTCGCCGTTCAGCCATTTTGTGTTTGAGCGTATGAGTTTGGCAGCATTGGCTGCGTTTTCGACTGTTACAAGTATCATCAGGGATGTGTTGGAGTGAGTACCGGCGTCTGATCCCTTTTCAGGCTGCCCGTTACCGTTTTGAATGGCTACATTGTAACCATTGGATTCGAGGAAATCTCTAAGGGATTCAGCAATGTTATGGTCTTCAAGGGATCGTACCGCGTACCAGCCACGGTTCATAAAATCAACAGGTTTTGTCAATCCGGGACCCTTACTGATGGTCGTGCCGCAGTCGGGGCATTTTTTCACTCGTGATTTGTACTCTTGGCTGCAAACGGTACACCAGGGCATTTCTCCACCTCTTCGAACAACCTGATCTGAGGTTGTCCTGCGAGAAACTTTCAACCGATTGTGGTTCTCAGTTGTATTAACAGGTAAAGCCGATAGCACTACCATATTTGATGCAGGCGGATGTGATGTTGATATAAAAAAATGGGATACCATTGATATCCCATTGAAATTCCATTTGCTTACACGGATTTTACTCGGGGCATTCCCTTGCGATCTTCTCATCTACCTTGTCAGCGTACGTTTTCTTAAAGTGCACGTGGAAGTCATGGGCAAGTTCTCGTGCGCGTTCCTCGTACGCACTCTTATGGGTCCACTCCTGACGGGGATTGAGAATCTCCCATGGTACTCCGGGACATCTTTTCGGGATCCAGACATTGAAAATCGGATCCTGCGTGTAATCGACCTTGTCGAGTGCACCGGTCAGTGCAGCCTGGACTATTGCACGCGTCCAGTCAATGTCCATACGGTCCCCGGCACCGTACGGAGCACCGGCCCATCCCGTGTTGACAAGGAATACCTTCGAGCCGTGCTGTTTCATTCGCTGGCCGAGCATACTGTAGTACACATCGGGGTTTCTCGGCATGAACGGCTGGCCGAAGAACCTTGAGAACGTCGACACGGGCTCGATTATCCCTGTTTCAGTCCCCGCAAGCTTGCTCGTATAGCCCATGAGGAACCAGAGCATGGCCTGCTCGGGTGTCAGTTTGGATATTGGGGGTAGAACTCCGTTTGCATCGGCAGTCAGGAACAGGATTGTCTTTGGATGACCTGACATCGAGCTCTTTTTTATGTTTGTAAGGTACCTGAGGGGGTAACTTGCCCGTGAATTCGGTGTGTAACGGTCATCGTTGAAGTCGAAATGGCCATTCGGGTAAATCATTGCATTTTCGACGATCGCTCCATGATTGAGGTAATCGTCTTCATGCATTACCGCGTTGTAGATTTCAGGCTCTTTCTCACGTGAGATGTCAATAAATTTCGCGTAACAGCCGTACTCGAAGTTCGCCACCCCGTTGTCGCTCCAGCCGTGTTCGTCATCGCCAAGCAATGCGCGCCTGGGGTCCGCGGACAGGGTGGTTTTCCCGGTTCCCGAGAGGCCGAGGTACAGTGCGCAATCGCCTTCGGGACCTTCTGTCGCGGAACAGTGCAGCGGAAGGACACCCTCTGCGGGAAGCATGTAATTCATCACGGTGAACATCGTTTTCTTCACGCTTCCACCGTAGGACGATCCAACTATCACTGCTAAGCGACGGTCGAAATCCATCGCCACAATCATGTCTGACGCTGGACTGTGTGCCAATTTACGCAGCCGTCCCTTGTAGCGCTCCGGATCGAGTTTTGCGAATGGAACGACTACAAGCGTGAACGGACGATCCGTCAGAACGCTTTCCATGCATTGTGGGAGCAGTGGACGAAACATATTGTCCGTAAATAACGCTACCAGGGCATGATCCGACACCGTCCGGACATGAAGGCAGTAGCTTGGATCGGAGCCGAGACTTCGATTTGTGACAAATAGTCTGGGGCCGGCAGACAGGAATTTCAGGGCATCCTCCATGGCCATGTCGAACGTCGTTTCATCAATTGGAATATTGTTCGGTGAATCCCAGTCGATCGTGTCTTCGCTTTCCGGGCGACGTACTATAACCGTATCCTTTGGGCTTCGCCCGGTCGATTCGGTGGGGGTCCAGCATGCAAGCGCACCGTTGGCAGCTACCATGGCTTCCCTGGCCTTGACAGCTTCGTCGATCATTGTCCTGCGTTCAGGGTTGAGCAGGACATTCTTATGCTTCCTGAGGACCTTGTTAATTCTTTCGATCCAGTCCATCTTAATCACTCGCATTCGGGATATTATCTCAAGTTCTGTAGCCGTCCGACACTAATAGAACAAGGGGACTCCATGTCCCCATCCATGTCGACTACCGATTTATTAGTATCCTGCAGGAATACTCCGAACTTGCAGAGTACTCAACGTTACAGGCCAAGCATTTCCTTTGTTTTCAGTGTGATTTCAGCGACCGTATCACAGACTGGTACTCCGACATCCTCAAGCGCCTTGACTTTCGCATCAGCTGTTGAGCCCTTACCGCTGATAATGGCGCCTGCGTGTCCCATGCGTTTGCCCGGAGGGGCGGTTCGTCCACCGATGAAGCCAATTACGGGGATTCTCAGGTTTTTAATGATCTCCGCGGCTGCCTGTTCGTCATTGCCGCCAATTTCACCTACGAGGACTACTGCCTTAGTGTCCTGGTCGTTCTCGAAATCCTCAAGGACATCTGAGAACGAGGTCCCGATGATGGGATCTCCACCGACACCTATAACCGTGGACTGCCCGATCCCAGCTTTTGTCAGCCCGTCGGCTATCTCATATGTGAGTGTTCCACTTCGGCTGACAACGCCAACCGGTCCTTTAGAGAATATGTCCTGCGGCAGTATCCCGATTTTGCACTTGCCGGGGGAAATGATTCCGGGGCAATTAGGTCCGATCAGTGCCGCACCTTCTTCCTTGGCACGGTGGTAGACCTCAATCATATCCTGTGCCGGGATGCCCTCGGTAATGAGCACGACGACCTTGCAGCCGGCATCCAGGGCTTCGAGCGCAGCGTCAGCGGCCATCGATGCTGGAACCAGGATCATGCTCGCATTCGCGCCGGTTTCATTGACTGCTTCCTCGCACGTGTTGTAGACAAGGATATCGTCCATCTTCTGTCCGCCCTTGGCGGGGACAACTCCTGCTACAACCTTCGTACCGTATTTAATCATCTGACGAGCGTGGAATGATCCCTCGCGTCCGGTGATCCCCTGGACCATTACTTTTGTGTTTTCGTCAATGAGTATGCTCATGATGTCACCTTTCAGTTAGGAGCACGGACCGCAATGTCCGTATTTTTATTAGTGTTAGATATCAGTATGACTGTCCTTTTTTACTGGGCAGGTACCCCGATGGTTTCGAGGATTATTGGAGCCGCCTGTTCAAGCGACTCTATGACCTTGTAGGGTGCGTTCTTGATATCAAGGTACTTCTCCAGCCCTGAGTAGATCAGCAATTCCCGGCCTTCCTTCTCGTTGGTCCCGGCAAGCCTGATAATAATCGGGACTTTCAGATCGACCTCTTCAATCGCCTGGAGAATCCCTTTCGCTACCTCGTCACAACGCGTGATACCGCCAAAAACATTGATCAGGATTACCTTCACGTTCTGGTCCATTGTGACAAGTTCAAGGGCACTGCGCACCAGGTCCGCCTGGGCGCCGCCGCCGATATCCAGGAAGTTGGCTGGTTTGGCGATTCCCTTTCCGAACCTCTTGACCTCGTCCATGGTGGCCATTACGAGTCCCGCGCCGTTGCCGATTACGCCGACGTTGCCATCTTCAAGACGAACGTACGCAATACCCCTTGCATGGGCTTCCTTCTCGATCGGGTCGGTTTCCTCCGACTCCTTCAGGGGTTTGAGTTCCGGGTGACGGTACAGGCTGGAATCGTCGAAATTGACCTTGGCGTCGATTGCCCAGAGAGTGCCGTCCTTCGCCTGCACCAGGGGATTGATCTCCGCGAGTGAGCAGTCGTTTTCAATTACCACTTTGTACAGCTTCATCAGGATGCCGGTGACTTTGAGAGCGAGTTTCGGATCGAACCCGGCGTCAAAAAGCATATTCCTGATCTCGAACGGGTGAAGTCCGTAGGCCGGGTCCACCCAGGTTTTCCCGATCAGCTCGGGTGTTTCCTCGGCGACCTGTTCGATGTCGACACCACCGGCGGTGGACGCGATCACGCAATGTTTCTTTTTGTCGCGATCGAGCAGGATACCAAGGTAGTACTCATTCTCGATATCAACCGCTTCAGCAACGAGGACCTTTTCGACCCTGAGCCCCTTGATAAGCAGGCCGAAGATGTCCTTCGATTTGTCCATGGCGTCATCATGGTTCTCGGCGATTTTCACGCCGCCGGCTTTTCCACGTCCTCCTACAAGGACCTGAGCCTTCACTACCACCGGGGGAGTCATGCCCCTGGCTATATTTTTTACTTCTTCCGGGTTGTTTGCGACTTCAGCCTCCGGAACCGGAAGACCGTATTTTTTAAAGATGTCGCGTGCGTGGTGTTCGTGGATTTTCACTTTCTTCTCCGTTATAGAAAAGATGGTACCGCTCTGAATAGTGTACTTAGCGAAAGATCAATCGCGAATTATGAATCATAGCATCCGTGGGATAGAAGTCAAGTTTACATATGATGGTTTTTTACATACTAAATGTATCAAGCGCAAATGGAAATTTACGGGTGAACTAATCTGATTAATCGGCCAGTGGGAGTCCTGCAATGAGCCTGAAACAGTGCTCCATCAGCATATATGAAATGTATAGCTTATATCAATAATTATCTTTAAATCGGTGATATTTCAACAGATCAATCGTCCCAGCTCACTGTCCCGGATGTCCCGTCGACCTCAACGACAGCGTCATGCGGTACCCTGTCGATCAGGTCCTCTTCGGGTTCGCAGACAAGTGCAATCCCGGCGACAATCGCACCTTCAACGATGTTCGGGTCGGCCGGTCTGGACAGGACAATGGCTGCAGGCTGCATCCCTTTTTTTGACAGCGACATCAGGACCACGCATCCTCCCGATGAACCCTTGGTTTCAGGATATATCATGACCTTCCCGGCGATTGTTTCACCTTCGTGTTCGTGTCCCCTTGCGATTATCACTCCGGTGGACATATCCACATCGCCCAGGAATGAAAATGCCTTCCGGCAGACCAGCGCCTTACCGCTGGCTGCACGTTTGACGATTCCACGAGCTTTAACTGTGACCTCAGTCATACCTGTGTCCTTTGCAGCAATGTCAGCCGATCAGCGCGAGCCTCAATACCATTAGCGTAAGCACGACAAGTGCAGTGACAACAATAAAGAAGTCCAACTGGGTCCACTTTCTAAGGTCTTCAACCTCGGCTTCCAGATCTTCGATTCTCCGGTACAGATTCTCACCGGCTATGGGATCATTTGACATGTTCCTGCCTCCTGTTTTTTTTTCGTTTTTAAATAACACTATTTCCAACGGTTATCAAACCAGTTTGCCCGCGACAGCACATCTCAGGCAATGATCGCTGTTACTCAGGGCAGTTTTACAGCCGATCAGATCACCGACATATCTTGCCATTTTAGCCGAATCGGTGACCATCGCTTCAATCTGGGGTGTCTTCAAACCAAATTCGTTGCACGTTGAGATCCGCATGTGACTCTCGACCGGACAGGTGTCGCAGATGACAGTCCCACCGGCATTTTCGATGATCGCTGTGATCCCCTCCCATGATGCAGCATTTTTGGTCATGCGATTCGTGCAGATCCAGAACCGTACGTCAGGATGTATCGTCGCATCGTGTTCCGTGATCCAGTCCGCGACATACTTCAGTTTCTCAAGGTTGTAATGTGGACATCCCAGCGTTACGAAATCAATCCGATCTCCCTTTTGTATATTTGTCAGGCTGTCATACGCGTTCCGGAGGTCCCTGGTTGTAACGTTGATCTCTTCCTTTGGTTTTGAATCCTGAAATGCTTCCTCAACTGTCTCAGCTTCGGCAGTATGTGGTGGTGCGTGGAACAATGTGACCGAACCGCTTGTCGCAAGTGACGCCCCCAATGCCAGCAGGTTTGACTGGTCGGGACAGCCGATGTTGTCTAGTACCGGAACCTCGCTTCCGACGATCGCGCCGATATGGAAACCGAGTGCGGAGTAATCGGAATCGAATTTCAGATCATCGGGGCTGAGCGTAATTTTAAAAAGGTGGGTTCCCAGACGATTTTCATCGAGAAGGTAACCCATCAGCGGGTATTTCCCCGTCACTGCCGAGTACCTTGTGAACACACCGCCCCGATTGGTTCTGGCTCCGAGGACGGAATTGAAATATATAATTGCCGACGACTCGACACTGATGATGTACGAGTCCTTCGGGGGAATGAATCCGAGAAGTTGAGGTGTGCAGGTGTATGTACCGAGAATTCCGAGTCTTCTGTGAGCCGTGACAGCCTGCGCCTGCAATTCTGCAAGCCCCTTTGGGCATCCGTACGATTCCCACTGATCCAGATCACAAGCGAGTGTCGACGTTGTTGTGGGAATCCTGACCTTCGCCCCGGTTTCCGAATATTCAACGAGGTCCTCAACCATGCCGAAGTAAATCGACATCTCAGCGGGATAGTGTGCGTAAATTACATCGATGAATTTTTCCGCGTCGAAGGCTTCACCAAACTGCCTGAGATAGTCAAGCGCCTTGGCCATGGGTTCGCCGTAGAGTCCATCGAGCATCTTTTTTTCTTCATCGGTTAATTTCATATAGGTTTCTCAGTCGGATATCAGTCGGGTATTACCGGAATGATGACCCTCGAAGGCTGATCCTTATCATGATAAACTCTGTTCGATGCGATTACAGCTATCACCGCTGTCCCGGGTGGATCGAGAGTGTTCGTGTGTGCTGCGAATTTCGGTACTGCACTCGACGCCACCTCAAGCCTCAGGCTATGTCCCTTGAGAATGCGAATACCGGTCGCCCACATATCGATTTTTATCCGTACCACGTCACCCGGCGGAACCGGATCCTGTTTTTCGAGCGTATCCCTCAGTGCCAGGCGGATGTTACCATCGTTGAGCTGACGTGAGAGCCCGTTCGGATGCACGTCGCACAGTTTCGCACAGAATTCCGTGTCCTCCGCTGACGATGCGACCCATAATTCAGCCCATAATCGCCCGCATATGACCAGGTCTCTTTCAAGCGGTGGAGTCGTGTAACAGAGCACATCGTCGCGACGTTCAACTGGTCTTGCATCGAACGGTCCGCCTATCTGGAGTGTGTACGGGTCCTGCAGGTACGGAGTCGGATGGTCTGGGTCGTAATCGTACTCATCGTAATTCTTACCCTTATTATCAGGCGCTTCCTGAAGAACACCGTCCCCGAACATCGAATTTGCTTTTCCCGCTGAGTTCAGATACAGGGATTTTTCTTCCATACCCTGTGGCGGCCAGTCATCGTGCCATTTCCACGTGTTCGATCCCATCTCGAAAAGGTAACAGCGTTTCCGATCACCCCAGTTACCGGGATTTCCGCCCATGACCATGTCCAGCCAGTCGAGGATGAAACCGTTAATATCGATGACCTCTTCTGTACCAAAATCCACTCCCGGAATTACCGACTTGGTGTTCGTCGCGTGCGGCCAAGGCCCGATAAGAAGGTACTGATCGTCCTTTGACTTTGCCAGTTTGCGCGCGTTCGGAAAATTATTAATGGTCGACGGCATATCGTCGTCATACCATCCGCAGATGTGCAGGGCAGGGATGTCGAGTTCATTCATTCGATGCATGTAGCAGGCTGGTTTCCAGTAGTCATCCTTCAGGTGATGATCCATCCAGTCGCGCCAGGGCTTGCTTACGAATCCCAGCTGCTCATCCAGTCGATTCAGCGGACGGAAACCGTACAGGGATTCCCAGTCGTACTGCTCAATGTCCTGGTTGGTTCTGGCATGCACGAAAAGCGACCACGTAATCATGTTCCACATGACCGAACCGTTCTGCCACGGAACATTCAGGACAGGGTCGGGAAGCGCGACGATCGGGATGATTGCCTTCACCGCGGGATGGTGACCGAAAACCTGCATCCATGCGCAGTAACCTTCGTAAGACCGACCCATCAGTGCGATGTTTCCATTGCACCAGTCCTGTTCAGCGATCCATTTCTGTGATGCAAGCCCGTCCCGTGCCTCATTGAAGAATGGATACCACTCACCCTCGGAATCGTAACGTCCGCGCACGTCCTGAGATGCGACAGCATAACCGTTCGACGCAAACTCCCGTGCAAGGGGAATTTTCTTGACCGGATCGTTGTTGGAGTAGGGTGTCCTGATGAAAACCACGGGCCATGGACCTTCACCTTGCGGAAGGTACACGTCCGTAGAAAGTCGGATACCGTCATCGGCAGGGCATCCAAGGTCGAGAAGGGCTTTTACTTCGTATCTGGGGCGTTTGGACATGGATCGCTCCCTCGTCAACAAACTCGTGAAGTCTGATTGTATGTGATGCGTTACCACAGTGGCAAGTAATTCGGCAGGTCCATTTTAATTTATTAATGGCCTGTGTTTCAGCAGTGGTTCTGAAGTGTAGAACGAATTGAACCATTCAACTCTGACGATACTCCAACAATACGGTTGAAACTACGGGGATCATGCATGCTAAATCGCAGTTTATTCCAGGGAGGCAGACTATGAGCAGGATAAACCATCCTGTCTTACCAGCCGCAGTCACAATTTTATTCGTTTTCACCACCTTTCTCTCACTCCCGGCAACAACATATGCTCAGGGAATGATAATCGAGCCGAACGTCGCGGAGCCGTGGGGGGTCACACAGCCAATAACAATCGAAAGAGAGAGTATCGAGATCGACCTCGATGACCAGTTCGCGCATGTGAAATTCACCCAGGTCTTCCGAAACAACACGTACATGGACCTCGAGGGGATCTACATGTTCCCACTCCCGCAGAACGCGGACATCTCCGATTTCTCACTGTGGATGGACGGTCGCGAGCTTGTCAGCGAAACCCTCGACGCTGACGAGGCTAATCGCATCTACCAGGATATTGTAGCTACGATGCGCGATCCCGGACTTCTCGAATATGTTGGCGACGGGCTTATACGGGCGCACGTCTACCCGATTCCCGCCAACGGTACAAAACAGGTCGATGTTTACTACGACTGGCTGCTTCCAATTGAAACGGGACTCCTTCGTATGGACCTGCCGTTAAGGGTGGATGGATACACTGTTGATTACGTCCAGTCGCTTGCGATAACCGTGAATATCGATTCACCCGATGCTCTTGGGTCAATCTATTCACCAACGCATGAGATCGATGTGCACCGCAATGGATCGCGTCATGCAACAGCCAGCCTCGAAAAGGGTCAACACCGTCCGGAAGAGGATTTCGTGCTCTACATTAGCCGTCCGAACAGTGCAGTTGGCCTTAACATGCTCAACAACACTTCGTACGGCGACGAAGGCTACTTCCTCGCGATGATCGCGCCTGAATATACCGAGTTCGAAGATGACGTAACGCCGAAGGACTTTGTCTGTGTGCTTGATACGTCGGGATCGATGTCCGGTCGAAAAATCGAGCAGGCAAAGGACGCACTTAGGTTTATCTTCCAGAACCTTAACGACGAGGACCGTTTCAGGCTGATTACCTTTGAGACGAACGTCTATTCATACTTCAACGGATGGCGTGACGCGACCGGTAACAACCTGCGGGATGTTGATGATTTCATCGACGGCATCTCTGCCGGGGGAAGTACGAACATCGAAGGTGCTCTTGCCGAAGCCTGCGCGGACAGGCCGGGCAGGGGACGTCCGATGTACATTATTTTCCTTACCGACGGGCTTCCCACCACTGGTAATACAAACACTACGTGGCTGGTCGACAACATGAATGCCATGAACGACGATCTCAACGCCAGGCTGTTCTGTTTCGGAGTCGGCGATGATGTCGATTACCCGTTTATCGACCGTTTGGCGCGCGAAAACGGCGGCTACACATCATCGGTTTCACCGTTCGAGGATCTCGAACAACCGCTGTCGGATTTCTACGCGAAAATCAAATCGCCGGTAATGACCGATCTCGAGATTGAGATCGACGGAACACGCATATACGACATGCTTCCCGCTCAGCTTCCCGACCTGTTCCTCGGAAGTCAGCTTGTCCTGACCGGCCGGTATAACGGCGAGGGGAACGTAAATATTTCACTCAGTGGTGTGCTGAACGGGGAACGTGTGACATTCGACTGGCCGGTGAGGCTGGAATCCCGTTACGATAACGATTATATCCCCCGTCACTGGGCTACACGTCGGGTCGGGTTCCTTATGAACGAGGTGCGTCTCTACGGTGAAAACCAGGAACTTGTCGATGAAATCACGGACCTTGCTCAGCAGCATGGAATTATCACACCATACACAAGCATGCTCGTTACCGAGGATATGATTGTTGAGGAAGGCTGGGAAGTTCCGATGGATAACATGATGAGACATGGATTAGGCGGAGGTGGGGGAGCCGGCGGAGCATCCGCTCCAAGTGCGCAACAGCAGAGTCTCGGGCTGCAGAGCATGGAGTACGGCGAGTATTACGGTCAGGCGGAGCTCGTACAGGAGTTCATCCAGTACCAGGGAGGCAGGACGTTCTACCAGGATGCCGACTTGTACTGGGTAGATTCTGAGTACGACGAGGGTACGCAGGATGTAATTGAGATCGAATACCTGTCGGACGAATATTTTGATCTGATCGACGAAGAACCCGATGTAGCCGAGTTCCTTGCGCTTGGTGAGCAGGTGATCTTCATCTTCGAGGGCCAGGCGTACCAGATCAATCCGCAGGATGAGTAATAACATCATCTTCTATGTTCAATCCTATCCTCTATAGCAAATACCAATCCAACCCCATATTGCATAGACCAATCCAACCCGGGCCTCCCACCCGGGTTTTTCGTTTAATATTTTTCCAACTCTTACCCCCCTCTCAAAAAAATTTAAAATCCTATGCCGCCCTCAAGCGCTCAATGATGATCACTTTCCCTTCGTGTAACTGGCGTTTGAGGGTGTCTCACCTAATGCACACTCCCCTGTAAAAAAATCCAATTCTTTGAAACCACTCGCTTCTCCCAACGTCATCTTTAATAGATAAAGGAGTGAGTAAAATGTCGAGAACTGTCGGAATTATCTTTGGAATTCTCCTGTTGATTCTATTCGGTTCTGCCTGTAGTTTTGTTGATTACTCAAATCCCACTGCATCTGACGTCCCGATCCTGATCCAGCAGGCCTTGCGCAACGACCAGACGCTGGGATGCGCAGAGGCGCGTCGTGCAATGCGGAACATCAGCTCCATCGATGGCGGAGTCGACGCATTGATTATGCTTCTGCAGGATGAGGATCCTGAAACGCGTGTGAATGCCGCGATGTTCCTCGGTGACCTTGTTGCCGATGGTGAAATCGACCTCGATGATAATGCAGGACTGGTGCCCTCGCTTCTCGATGCCTTCCACGATGGTGATCCCGACGTTCGGGTGGAAGCTGTCGAGGCCATTGCCGATTGCGCTGCCCGCGACTGCGGTATAAACGTATTTGGCGTTACCGTATGCAGTGGTGGTCCCCAGGCAGGCTTCATCAGGGCGATACCGTCGGTCGTCACTGCCCTTTCCGATGTCCTCCAGGACGAGAATGAAGAGGTGCGCGATGCGGCTGTTGCCGTTCTCGTTGAAATAGCTCCACTGGCAAGAACTGAGTTCACGAACGTCAACGAGCTGCTGGCCGTCCATGGTGATTTCTTCATACGCCTTGACGCTGCGATGAACATCGCTGAGACCGGCGGCGATGTCACTCTTGCGGTTCCCGTGCTTATCGACGGCATCGAAAATGGCGAGACTTTCCTTGCTGAGCGTGACGATGAGTCGCTGAACCTCGAGTACTACCCCATTGCCGGTAACTGCGCATATTATCTCGGTTTGATCGGACGTGATTCGGTCGACGCAATTCCTGAAATAGCTCTGTTGATCGGAAGTGACAATGTAACCGAACATCAGAATGCCCTCGACGCGATCATGAGTATCGATCCGCAGGGGAAATTTGTCACACACCCGATGATCGAGCTTCTTTCGAGCGACGATCCCGACGTGCGTGAGTCATCCGCGATGATCCTCGGTAATATAGGTCCGGGCGCACGCGATGCGCTTCCGTTACTGAAGGAAATTGTCGAAAACGAGTCCGGTACAGTCAGACTGGAAATGGAATCAGCCATTGAGCAGATAGATATCGGCATTAAATAGAATAACAATAGACACCCGATGACCGGGTGTCCGTTATGCTTAAACGCGTTTATAGCAGTTGATTTGTTTACTCGTCCTTCTGGTTCTCGATGGCCTCCTTGACCCCGGCGAGTTCCTTCTCAAGGCTGTCCCTGTACTCCTCGAGATGCTCGATTTTCTCACCTGTCGAGACAAATTGCCTCTGGATGTGAGGGCTGCAGCAGCCTGATTGATGCAGGTGATGCATCAGGTGCTTCATGTCAATCCCTTCAACCGGGCAGTCGCAGTCGTCACCGTCATGTTTGACGATCACAACCTTGCAGTTCGATGGGTGTCCGTGCGGATTCATGTGATTACACCTCCTTTTCAGTTATTTAGTGAATACTGAATTATCGGGTAAAAAAATTTACTCCTTCTTCTTAGTTTTCAGCTCCTTGATATTTTCCCGGACGTGTTCCAATTCCTCCCGAAGCTCCTTTTCGTATTCTTTCAGCAGCGACAGCTTGTCCTTGCCCTTCCTGATTTTCATCTGGATGATATTTTTATGGCCGTGACACCCGCAGTCGCAGATGGTCGCGAGTATCTCTCCGCATTCCTCAAGCATTTCCTCTTGGACATCGTACGGTATCCAGTAGCCCTTGCGCTCATCCTTCACCAGGCCCGCGAACTTCAGTACCTTCAGGTGCTGCGACACCGCTGACGCACTGATGCCGAGTGCCTCGGCAAGCTCGTTTACGCAGAGAGGTCCTTTCTCCTTGAGTATATGGATGATCTTGAGTCTTGATTCGACCCCGAGTGCCTTGAATAATTCCGCGTGCTTACTGTGCATGTGCTCTCACTAATTAAGTATCCGCTAAAATACTACAGTACGGTCATATTGTCAAGAGAGTAACGCGAAAAATCCAGAAAAAGGATTGTCTATTGGAAAGTCGGTAAGCAAGTCGGATACAATATACACCAACGGAGGACGTGTGATGGCGATACTGTTGTTATTAATACTGGCAGTGGGTGCATTGACCGCCTGGTATGCATCTTATAAGGGTTACAATCCCCTTCTTTGGTTTTTCGCGACAGGGTTTATCGGTTTGGTCGCGCTCTTGTTACTGCCGAACGCAAACGACCCGTACCACACACCATCTGAACGAGCACGTCTGGCCAGTAACGGCAACACTGTCGGTGGTGTTATCGTCGGTATAGCTTTTTTATTTGGGGTAATGCGAGGTTGCAGCGGGTTTTAGGAATTTCAGTCCAAACCTGAATGCTATTGAGCAAAGAATAACTTACTCCCCTGGAACCATTGAGTCTTCCTCATCAGTATCAGGAGCCCATCTGCCCGGTTCGTTTATTCTCACCATCTCCATTGTTAACCATAGATCCTCGTTCTTATCATCAAGGCTTTCGATCAACAGTTTTTGAAATTCCTCTGTCGATATGTCGAGCACTGGGTACTCATATAACTCCTCCTGAAGGTCCACGGTGGTCGGGAGATTGTAGTAAATTTCCTCTGCGTCTTCATCCTCGGGGAAGAGATACCTGAGACTCATACTGTCCGGTGTTATTTCGTCGACTACGAATACGGTATGTCCTGTCAGTGCCCAGAGGTCCGACCAGTCACCCATCGATTCAGACTCGCTTCCGGGAGTCGCGATAGGGTAAACGTCCAACACCGTTATTCCGTCGATCTCGGCAAGTCGAAGTTCGTACGTGCTGATTATTGTTCCAGTCCAGGTAATCGGACAGTACCATTGCTCCAGGATATATCCGTCATCTGACTCGTTGATCTCCCACGTTCCGTGGAAATTGGGAGCATCCCAGAATCCCTCTATGTCTGGATTAATCACTAACTGGTCAGGGGCGTAAATGGGATTGACGCACTGCACAAGGCATCCCAGTAGAAAGATTGCTATCGCTATCATGGTTTGGACGTCCTTTCTTCTCTTGTTTCATCCAACGTATTATGATTTGATAGAATACTCATAAAAACAGATATTTATCAACTTTAAAATGGTGGACGACCTCATGCCTGATGCTGATAAATTCTCCGGATGCCTTCTCGGGGGCGCAGTCGGCGACGCACTCGGGGCCGCGGTCGAGTTCATGTCACTCGATGAGATCCGCAATGTTTTCGGTCCGGACGGCATACAAAATTACGCTCCGGCGTACGGTCGCACGGGCGCGATCGCTGGAAATATCCTCGGCGCGCTATACGGTAAGTCATCCATCCCAGTAGAATTCCTCGACCAGTTGGAACTGAGAGAACTCATAGAGGAGATGGCAACAGATGTAGTAAACTTCGATTATACGGATCACTATATTGAGAAATATCCTCCTGACTGACAAATAGTTGAACTTTTCAACTACTTTTCTGGTCTTGATGTGTAGACTGATTAATCAGCAATGGGAATTATTGGATCCACTCATCACGGTTCACCTGAGCGTAAAGAATTTAAAAACCGATTCATTAGTGCCTTCGGAGCTACCGGGGTGCACTAACTACGGGGGACGGGCTGCTGACTTCTGTAAACGAGGTCCTATGGGGAACGTCCGCCCCCCACCTTTTTTACCTTGAAATAAAACGGAATGACTATAGCGTTTCAGCGTTACAGTTTTCTTCAGATCTCGCATTCTGATCGACTCGAGTAACCCCACATCTTGCGAAACTAATCGGGTGGTGTTAGCATCTTACGTCTGCCGTGAGGGAGTTACATAATCCTCATGGCTGTCAGGTTACCTGAATCGCTGTATGAAACTCAACAGACACGTAAGAGAACTCTCAATCGCTGTCCTGGCGACAATACCGGGAATTTATTTCCGCTTTGCCGGGACTGAGCTCACACCCCCGATGGAGGCTTTAATCGCTGGAGCCGCTATCCTTGGCGCGGCATTTATCATCCTCTGGGCATGCGACGTAATTCAGCTCGACGTCTCACAGTCTCTTGCTGTTGCCCTGGTGGCGCTGATCGCGGTCCTGCCTGAGTACGCGGTTGACATGTACTTTACGTGGATGGCGGGACAGGATTTCCCTGGAGAATCTGAATACGCACATTACGCGATTGCGAACATGACGGGCGCGAACCGGCTTCTGATCGGCATCGGCTGGCCCACGATCGTCTGCGTTGCATGGTTTAAATTCAGGAAAAATATCTGGCTCGACAAGGAACACTCGACCGAGCTCTTTTTCCTTGGACTCGCAACACTCTATGCTTTTATCCTGCCGTTCAAGGGTTCGCTTGCATGGTACGATGGACTAGCGTTCATCGCGCTCTTCATCTGGTACATCACTATCGCGAGCAAGCGTCCGTGCATGGAAAGTGACCTCGAGGGTCCCGCCGAGATGATCGGTTCCCTGCCGACCGTCCCAAGGCGCATTACAACCGGCGCGATGTTCGTCTTCGCGGCATTTGTGATCGTCGCCAACGCGGAGCCGTTCTCCGAAGGGCTTGTCGCGACAGGAAAGACTTTCGGCATCGATGAATTTCTTCTCGTGCAGTGGCTTGCACCGCTTGCATCCGAAGCCCCCGAATTCATTGTCGCCATACTATTCGCATCGAGGGGTAAAACCGCGATGGCGCTCGGTACGCTGGTTTCATCGAAGGTGAACCAGTGGACGCTCCTGGTCGGGATGATACCGGCTGTGTACGGTATCTCAAGTCAGCAGTTCGCTCTGCCCATCCCGATGGATACCATGCAGATGCACGAGATCCTGCTCACTGCGGCGCAATCCCTCCTTGCTGTCGTACTGCTCGCGAATTTCCAGCTCAGTTTCAAAGAAGCACTTGTACTCCTCGGATTATTCCTCGGACAGTTCTTCATCTCACCGTGGTTCGACACACTCCACGATCGCGGACAGATCGCTATTACTGGCGACCAGGTACATATGACTTTCTCTGCAATTTATATCATCATCGCGATCGTAATTATAATAATCGCGCCAAAACGACTGGTACGTCTTGCAGAGGGACGGAAAATCAATCCCGATATTATCGTTGGCCCGATCCTGAACGATAAACCGGACCTGCCCTCAGATAAATCCACAGGCAAAAATCCTGCACCACCCTCCAAATAGCTGACCCGTAGCGGCGCATGGCAATGCGTCGTCCATAGGGGACTGGCGACGAAATTTGCCGACAACTGTGATCTCGATGACCTTCTAAAATGGTCGCGGCAAATTTTGGTGCCTGTCCCCGTTTCATTCTTAATATTACTGATGCCGATTGATACAGGGGACACCACATTTCGTCCTCGAAATGCTGGTGTCCCCATTTTGCAGAACTCTCCGACCAATAGCCAATCAGATTTAATATGATTGTAATCAAATGCTTATCTTAATTAAATACTTCTTATTATAGGTTATTTGTACCTTATCAAATGCTATGCTACAATACTGTCGTTAAAACTCGTATCCAACAAGGGGGTTGGTATGATCAGGGGATGGGTTAAATGGTTTAGCCCGGAGAAAGGCTACGGATTCATCACAATTGAATCTGACACCGAGGTCTTCGTTCACCACACTCAGATAATGGGAGAAGGTTTCCGTATCCTGCACGCGGAGGAAGAGGTAGAGTTCGAACTCGTGGACACAACGCGCGGTTACCAGGCTAAAAACGTGCGTCGCCTGAATCCGGACTTACCTGAACAACAGGAAAACTCCAACGATATTCTCATCGAGCAGCCGCCCGCAGGTTGACCTGACCGCGTTCAGAGTCTATCCTGCGCTGGGTAAATTCTAATGGTGGTCGTTCGAACAATTCTTGGTGCCCTCCTCGGCGCGATAATCAACCTGGCGGTCTACAACCTGCTGCCGTTCAACCCCGACCTCTCAGACTGGGGCGGACGTGCTTTTCCCGTCACTTATTTAATCCCGCTGGTCATTGTCGCGATAGTCAGTTACGTATCCGGCTGGATTGCGGCTAAAATTTCACCCGACACAGGACGTCTCTGCGGCATGTTCGGATCGATCGTCACCGCGATTGTCGTCATCGGGTGGCGGTTGGGCGGCGACGTCCTCTCGCCGCTTTTCGATCATCCCGCATACCCGCTGTTCTCCGACCAGGCATTGCTCGCGCTCGCGATTCTTCTTGTCGCCGGACACCTCGGCGGTGCGAGAGTGGAAAAATCCTCGCATGCCCCTGATGCAGAGGATTTAAACACATCCAATCAGACGTAATTGGTCACCTTGACACCCCCCCTGCATGAGGTGTACTATCTTGTAAATCCATCAAGGAGTTCAATGTGGCAGACGGTATTGTTAAATGGTTTGACCCCAAGAAAGGGTATGGTTTTATTACCACGCAGGAAGGCAAAGATGTTTTCGTCCATTACACGGCGATACCGGGAGAGGGCTACCGGACTCTGACACCGGGGGAGAAGGTGCAGTTCGATCTTGTCATCAGCCACAAGGGACCCCAGGCGAGAAATGTGCTGAGCCACTCCGAGTAGCTTCAACAGGGTGTGTGATTGAGTAAATAGAAACCGGTCCCGACCGGTTTTTTTCGTAGGAGGGAACATGAGACAGGTAATTACAGGGATTGTACTCATCTTACTTTTTTTCTCATTTGCTGGATGCAATAAAAATCCCGATCTAACCGAGATCGATCCCTTCGAGCTTGCTGTGTTAGGTGATTTAAACGAGGAAGATGTATCGGTCGATTGGGTCCGTACCTGGGGAGGTCCTGGATTCATGCTCTTCTGTGACCTGGCCGTCGATGACGATGGCTATTTTTATTGCCTTGGTTCTTTTGACGGTGAGGTCGATTTCGACCCGGGTGAAGCCGAGGAGATCGCGAAATCATACGACAATAACTTGTACTTCGCGAAATATTCCCCCACCGGTGAATTTATCTGGGTGATAAATCTGGAGGGTGAGAACTTTCGCTTGGCATGCGGGCTTGATCTGGATGATGCTGGAAACATATACATTACCGGTAGATATGAGAACAGTGTTGATTTTGATCCGTCAATTTCTGGTGAATTTGTCCGGACTGCAGTTGAGCAGGATGGATTTCTGGCATCATATGATTCAGACGGGAATTTCCGTTGGGTGAACACGTGGCCGTGCGCAACGGGATTTCATGTGATCGTAGATAACGATGGAGGTGTATATGTCGTAAGTGATTTAATTACTGCTAACCTAACAAGATTTGCGACAGAAGACGGATTTATCGACATCGACCCCGGTCCCGAAACCAGCATGTACGAACTGGGAGGTTATACGGATGTACTGGTGCTGAAGATCGACACAGACGGGAACTACATATGGTCCCGGGCTTATGGTGGAGCGGAATCTGATAACGGCAGAGATATTACTCATGACTCAGAGAACAATATCTATATCGTGGGTGGTTTTAGGGATGATGTGGACTTCGATCCCGGTCCCGGCACGGCAGTACACACAGCTTCGGGTGACTTAGATGGATACCTGCTCTCGTTATCATCAGACGGTGATTACAGATGGTCACACACACTGGGTGCGCAAGGTATTACTAACTCCTCTGGTGTTTGCACATTGAATAATAATGTGTTTATGACTGGTGAATACACCTTCCAGCTCGATTTCGACCCCGGTCCGTCGGAGGACCTTTCAAATCAATCTGAAAAACACTTTCTCGACATGTACCTCATCAGTTACACTACTAACGGTGACTATCAATGGGCTTCTACCATTGAAAATTACGGCCTGGACCGCGATGGACTTGTATATGGAGGTCCCGACGGTTCCATTTACACGCTTGTTAAAAATGATGTACGGCTTGGTCAGGATATGCAATTCTTCTGGCCTCATGGCGCAGATGATGTTTCGCTGAGTCGATTCACGCCCGATGGTGACCGGATTTGGGACATAACATGGGGTGGCCCTGGACTTGAGTTGTTCCCGCATATGGTGGTTTTAAATGACTATGAATTTGTTGTAGCAGGCTCCTACAGTTACTACCTTGGCAGCGATGACCTTCAGGGTGTATACAGCGACATGGAACTCGGTCCGGGTGGTTTTATAACGACTAACGACACCTATCTGATGAAGATTTCCATTGCTGAGAATCCTACGGCTGGGGATAGTCCGGATCAATGAAATTCCATAACGAATATAGATCGGGAATTGATTTCTGTCTGGTTATTACACTAGTCCTTGTATGTCTGCTCGGATGCAATCCGTTTTCTGCTCGAACCGATCCGACAAGGATCGATCCATTCGAGCTTACCGTTTCAGGTGATCTTGACGCTGACGATGTTTCAGTCGACTGGGTCCGAACTTGGGCGGCTCCCGAAGATATCTTCATATCTGATCTGGCTTCGGATAAAGACGGAAATATCTACGTGATCGGATCATTTGAAGGTCCTGTCGATTTCGATCTCTCTAATCCTGAACTGTCCAATTTATCCTCCTTCAAGACAACGTACTTGCTTAAATACGATCCGGATGGTGAATTGTTGTGGGAGTTAACCCTGAATAAATGGAATGCGAACACCTGTATTGGAATAGCTGTCGATGAGGCTGGGAATACTTACATCGGGGGATGGTACAGCGGTCAGATCGATTTCGATCCGTCGGATGAAAACGTGGAAACACGATTTGCCGACGAGCACTGCGGCTGGCTCGCATCGTACGATCCAGAAGGCAATTTCCGCTGGGTGACTACCTGGCCGGGATATATAACGCATTTGCTGGTTGGGGATGACAGTTATCTTTACGGTGTCGGCAGGATTAATACCATGTCTCAGGATTTCAGCGAGGGTTCCGATCGAGTTGCGTTCGATCTCGATCCCGGCCCGGGCGTCGAATTGTACGAAGCCATCATTGGATTCGATGATTTCCTCCTCAAGCTGGATATGTCGGGCAATTACGTGTGGGGTCGCGGGTTCGGCGGCGAAGGCCCGGACCTGGTCGGATTTCTCACGCAGGATACGGAGGATAACATTTATCTCCTCGGAAGTTTTAATTTCGACATTACATTCGATCCATTGATTGAATCGACTCGTCACGAGTCGCCGAGAATGTTCGATGCGTACCTGGTATCGTACTCGTCGGACGGTAATTACAGGTGGTCGCAAACGTGGGGAGACCGCGACTGGACGGTTGTCAGTGGGCTTTGTATTATAGATGACCATTTGATCGTATCTGGCCAGTATAAGTTTGAATCCTCGGTTGATGAATCCGCGGTACGGATGTCAGTCGATGAGCGATGCATATTGTGGTTGAGAGAATTTACCACAGATGGTGAATTCATCCCGACAGAGCACACCGATAATACTGTCTCGGACGGCGGCGGGCCGATCTGCACCGTGGATGATCATTGCATGTGGCTCAGGCTGGACGAGCAGTCCTGGGATTCAGCCACAATGTTATCAGGGCCGGGTTCCAGTTCCAGGGGAGTAACAGACTTTGTGCTGCATTATTTAAACGAGGATTTCAGCGACGCGTGGGAGGTAACCTGGGGTGGGCCGGGTCCGGAAAGGTCCCTGTTAATGAACACTATCGGTTCACGAGACATTGTAGTTTCAGGTATTTACACGCGCTACCTATTGCGACAGGAGTGTAGGGGTGTTTATCGGGATCTGGTTGTAAATGATAGACGGTATGCTTCTACATCCGAGGCTTTCCTCATGAAACTGACCTTCGATGAAAGCGCATTCGAGATCAATACCACGGGACGATGAATAGAAATCCAGAAAATATTACTATCCTTGTCCTGATCATCATCGTAATACTGTTTGCCATATGCTGCACGGCATGCGATTTCCCGCGGACAGATAACGAACCGTCCGGACCCGATCCCAACGACTTCGATCCCTTCGAACTCACCGTCACCGGCGACCTCGATCCCGGCGACGTCACTGTCGAGTGGGTCGAGACCTGGGGCAGCCGTCTCGGCGATGAATCCGTAGCCGACATCGCGATCGATAATGAAGGCAATATTCTTGTCGTGAGCAATTTCGCACGCCGCCCGGACCTGGATCCGGGCCATTACCGTTACACCGGGAACGCCGAAGGCGCATACGATGCAACCCTGGGGAAGCACGACAGCAGCGGTAATGTCCTGTGGGCAATTACCTGGGGAGAAGGGGGTTATGATGATGCCAATGGTGTCCTAGTCGATTCAGTGGGGAATATCTATGTTACTGGCACGTTCTCCGGCGAGATAGATTTCGATCCCAGTCAAGACGTTACAGAATCCAGAAAGGCTGACGGTCCCCAGGCCTATCTGTCTTCCTTCGATCCCGACGGCTATTTCAGATGGGTCCGGACTTGGCCCAGTTTACGAAATTGTATCGCAGTTATGGACCATGAAGAGAATATCTATATTGCGGGGACGTGGGAACCAGAACTGCACTTTCGCCTACTTAAAGATCAGCAGGTCCATATTTATATCGACGAAGATATCGGGGGGCATAGGTTTTACGGAGTCTCGGATGTTCTTCTGATTAAGACCGATCCATCCGGGAATCATCTCTGGTCCAGGTCGTTCGGTGGCCCTGGCTACGAAGATGTTCAACACCTTACAACTGATGTAGATGGCAATGTGTACCTTGGTGGTAACTTTTTTTCGAAACGATTGATTTCGACCCGGGTCCTGAACAGGATATTCATGTACCCTTCGAAACCTGTACTGAATACTTGACTACTTACAACTCAGAGGGCACGTATCGCTGGACCTCAACCTGGGACTGCCACAATTTCCGAAACGATATTAACGTCGATGAATTATTAGCACGCGGTCGCTTTGTCTTTTCGACGGATGGCAGAATGATCGCCGCTTCTGAGTCTGAACTCGATATCGGACCCGGTGAAACTGTTGAGTCTGTCACTATCTATTCGACTGATGGATGGAGAGGGTATCTCCAATCCGACTCAAATGCTGACTTATTCTCGATCAAGCGAGAATATGAACCAGATTTTATGGATCGCTTGGCTTCGGAACAGCAACCAGTTGAGTTTACTGCTCTTAACAGGCATGTTCGTCTATGGCAAACCGTATGGACAATAACATGGCGGGGTACTGGGAGCTTTTTTCAACCCCTGGTACTTGAAATAACAGGCGATGATGCTTTCATCATTGGAGGTACTTATCCCATCTATTATGAGATCGATTATCTTGCTAATGCATTTGGCTGGTCTGAAGACGAGGTTGATGCCATGATGAATTCACCAGCGGCAGATGCTGAAGGCTGGTTCAGGCTCAGCGACGCCTACCTCATGAAAATTTCCATCGATCAACCCGATCCCTGATCTCTCCCATACGGAGGCCGTGTAAACCCCGTAACCGATACCGACCCGTCAGCCTGTATTATGCATTCAAGCGGACCCGGTGGACTCAGATCATCTTCGTTATAGCGGTCGGTAAGTAATCGTATCTGCTGGTTCGCACTTCCCCTAAGTTCCCCCTCAACTGGCAATTCACGATCATACGGACCATCGATCAGCACATCGACAATCGATTCCGGTTTAAAAAATTTCACTGTTTCCGGTTTCGCAAGTAATTCATCGTACGTGTAACCCGTAAAAACCAACACCGACATTCCAACCTCCCGCACACGTTTGAAAAGCTTGTGTAGTGGTTCCGGTTGATCGAACGGTTCGCCGCCCGAGACAATTATTCCCTCGACCGGATCCTTCTCGTGCTCCTCCTCGATCATCCCGACAAGCGTTTTTACATCGATCCATCCCGGATTAGCAGGCGGGACAAATTCTCCTGCATTCCCCGGTAGTTCCGGAAGCATCAACGGATTGAAACATCCCTCGCATTTTCTTTCGCATCCCTGTACCCATATTCCGTAACGGATACCCGGACCGTTTGTCGACGTCCGTGGAATGACGGCATGTATTGCGAGACGGGATTCCATCGGTCGATCATTCATCGGTGATTATTCTCACACCGGTCCAGCCGACTTCACCCTCGGCGTGATCGCGCCAGTCGCACCGCGACAGCCAGTCGGTGCAGGACGAGAACCATGAATCGAGACGGTTTATCGGGATGTATCCGTCGTAGGCCGGATGCTTATCAAGGAAAAGGTCGGCAGCTATAACTCCCGCGTCCTGGAAGTTCTGACGCGCAAGGCTGTACTGTTCACCCCGATAGGCGCAGATACCAAGGTAGTAGAGGCAGTTGCGACGGATGAATTCGTGCTGTGGATCGAGCCTGAGGCAGTCGAGGAACAACTCCTGTGCTTCCTCGTACATCCTGTCCCCGAGAAGGCTGTTGCCCAGGTAATAAAGCGGCAGCCAGTCCGAATCGGTCTCCCTCGCGCGCTCGTACCGCCACCTTGCGTTGTCCGGTTCCCTGAATGCCGCGAGAAATTCATCCATTGCCGGCGAGTTCAACACTT
>JAUWTM010000019.1 GCA_030614715.1 Planctomycetota bacterium | reverse complement strand
CGTACGCCTACGTCGTTGAAAGCCAGCTCAGGATCTTTGATATCGATCCGGTCGGGAACACGCATGTCGAGGGTTCATTTCCAGCCGTTGATTCACCGAACAAAATACAGGTTGCCGGTGATTACGCTTATATCGCGCACAACTCTCCAGGATTCATGATCGTCGATGTCTCTATACCCACCTCACCTTCAGTGGAAAACACCGTGGACGCCACCGGTAGCAGCTTCGATGTAGCGTTGAACGGCGGATACGCGTACACGACCACTGCCGACGGAATGATGATCATCGATATTGAACCGATCGGTTCTGCGTCTATTGTTACGGAGGTTCCACTCGACGGGTACGGCGGAGCTGTTTACTACTACGACGGGCATGTGTATGTCGTGAGGGATCAGCTTGATATCATCGATGTCGATCCACCCGGAGCGGCGTATGTGACCGATTCTGTCTGGCTGCCCGGCGAAGACCTTATGGATGTCACGGTCGTTGACGATTACGCGTACGTCGCCGCCAGCTCCGGCGGCTTGAGGATCGTGAGGATTGAGTGAAGAAGTTATATTAATGTAACCAATGTATAATTAGTTAACTGGGACACCTCAGGCGTCAGCCGCAAGGTGTCCCAATTTGTTGGACTCTGATTCTCTGAACATTGAATTCATTTAACCAAGGAGGATCGACATTCAATCCGACATTTCATTTTCCTTTTCCTGAACGTATAATCTTATAGATTTGTTAGGAGATATTTATGAGCGATTCAGCAATGGTTGGAGTAATTGGTATCATCGTCGCTGTTGTAATTGGCGCAGTAACCTGGATTATGATGTCATTGTCTAATAAATCACGTAAAGATATTATCGATTCAATATCCGAATCGGCTACTGAGAGAAATCAATCAATTAATTTAAGAACTGCGCTAGAAACAGGTCCAAAAATCACCGTAGGAATGCATGATGCTGACGATCTCTGCATAGCCCTGACAAAAAACTTTGAGTTTATTAACAATAAACCAGTTGGCGCAGCTTTAATTTCCTATCGGATCAGTGGTAAAGAAATATTAACTGACCAAATCCAACCCAGAATACATCCGGCTCCGGAAGTTGGTAATACACCAAACAGAACTCGATGGGAGATTACTGATAGTAATATTCTTGATAACGTAAATGCTGTCCTAGGTGATCAAGATGAAATAAATTCTGTAACAATTCAGTTTATATTCAAAGCAGATAACGGTTTTAATTATTTAACGAGGCGTGCCTATATCAAAAATGAGTCTGGTAGATGGATTAAGCAACCTCCCGAGCCAGACTTCACACCGGTCATAGATTAAAACTGAATTTAAATCAACTGGGACACCTGGCGGCTGACGCCTGAGGTGTCCCTTCTGAATATGTGCGTCATTCGAAACGTATAAGGGGACGTTAAAGGGGACTGTCACCTTTTTGCGTAAACCAAGCATGAGTACTGGTCACTTACGCTGAAGCAAAAAGGATGCCTGTCCCCTTTAACGATCATGCGCCGGAGTCGCATGTCACCTGAAATCATGATCGGGACGATCATGAGACCGGTAATCATCCGCCAGTGGCGGATGCTACATCGGGACGCACATGCTACGTCGCTAAAAGGCTGCCAATACCGCTTTACATTCCCATTCAGCACCGTTCTGCGATATAATTTTATATTGTTGTAGACCGGACGCATCGCGGGAGGCCGTACGTTATGAAAATTCACTGGTTGGTTCTTGCAGCAGTGCTTGCACTCAACGCTGTCCTGTTCGGCTGTGCGGGAAATCAAAATCCCCTGACACCCGACGCCCAGGATCCGGCAGTTAACGCAGTCATATCGAATTCAAACGCACCGGATTCAGCCACATCGGATTCGCATTACCTCTGGGGCTACTGGACCTGCCGGCTTGACGAAGACACCCGGACTATCGAGGTCATACCGGCGCGCACGAACAACCTCCACGTGAACGTCCTCATGTTCCTTCAGCAGGGAACGCCGTACCTGCTGATAAAAAACCTCGTTATGACAGCCGACACGATAGATGTCGACGTGGAGCTGCGTCACCCCTTCCCCGGAATGAGCCAGTACACCGGGTTCGACGTCCGCGGGATCTTCATCGTGCCCGGATCAGTGGGCGGATACGATGACAGCGGCATCCTGCACGCAGACCCGTCGGAAACATACCTCACTAATGCCGACGGCTGGACGCGATGGTGGAATCCGGGCGAATTCCCGATCGGGGATAACATTTTTTCATACATGGACGGGCATCTCGGAACGCCGTACGATGGATATAACCTGGACTCGACACTAAACGCCTACAAATATTTTTGCGATGATCTCGACAACGACGACGGCCTCGACCAGCTTGAGATCGGACATCGCGGACTCTTCCAGAGCGGCTACGCGAACGAGCGTCACTACTCAATCCATTACGACTCGATGGCCGGACTTGTCTTCAACTACGCGGTCGACGCATCGTGGGATACTCCCAACCCCGATCCACCGGTAGTGGTCCCGGACGACTTCCCACCCGAGGCAAACGCTCCCGAGGCATACAGGATCGAGCCTCATGTACCTGTGAACACGCTTTTTTACGAGGACGACGTAAACAAGGGCGGAACCGCGACGGTTGCTGTCGATGTCTACGACTGGTTCGGCTGCGACTACACCAACCTACGTGTGCAGCGGAACGACGGGTGGGTTCTCGCGCTGACGTCACCCGCAGGCGGCACTCCCGACTTCTCGACGTACGAATTTGACCTTATCGGTGCCGACCTTGGTTCAAGTGATCCCGTTGAACTCCTGATCAGCGCTGAGAGCATGGACGCAACGTACGGACTCGGTGATCTATCCGATCAGAACGTCGCTACATACATGTTTTACAGCGTTCCGGTCAGCACCACGGCATTCAATCCGATTGTCATGACAATCGATCCCGACAACAGCGATCTCGGTGAAATTCTGATTGGGGTTCAGGTTACCGGGGTGAATTTCGCGGTCGATGCGCAGGTCTCGCTTATCGACGATGATACCGGTACGATCGTAATCGACGCTGACAACGAGGTAGTTACAGGCGGGACATCGATATCCTGCGATCTGGACCTTACAGACGACGTCTATATCCTTCCCGGTGAGTACGACGTGCGGGTTACAAATCCCGGGACGGGATTGTACGGGGAACTCGACAAGGGATTCACGGTCAACAATCCCGCGCACCCGTGGCCAAGCTGGCGCGGAGGCGACCTCAACCAGGCGTCGAGTGAGTATGTCGGTTACGGCGACGCAATTGCCGACACGTCACCGAAATGGTCGTTCAGTGCTGTGAACCAGGGCAATGCAGGATGCGCAGTCGCTCGGGACGGCAGCATTTATTTCACGGTCAGGAACTGCGCTCTCTACGGAGTGAATCCCGATGGAACAGAAAAGTGGATGTTCCAGCCGCAGACCCCATGGATAAGCCTTTGTCCGGCGGTCGACGACGAGGGTTATGTTTACACCTGCATGGGATCACCGAGCGCAAATTACCTTTACAAGGTCGATCCCGACACCGGAACGCAGGTCTGGTCCTGTTACCTCGGAAGCACTCCGTGTTTCTCCAGCGCACCCGCGATAGGTCTCGACGGCTCCATATACATCGCATACAGCAGCTACACGAGCGCGGGCGCCATACAGCAGGTCCTGTCCAATGGCACGCTCGGATGGAGCTACTGGATCCCGTCGGCAGGTTACTCATATTCATGGCAGCTCGGATGTGCAATTCTCCCGAACGGCAACATCATTGCTCCCGGTGGGACGCACGGACGAATCCTCTGCTTCGAACCGGACGGTGGTGGAACCCCGCTCTGGACGTACCAGTACACCAACTGGACGCTGCACACGCCGGCTGTCGGGCCTGAAGGAAATATCTACTTCTCAACGTGGTCCGGTGGCGATCTTGTCTGCCTTAACTCAAGCGGTGAATTCCAGTGGTCCTATAACTCTGGATTCTACATCTGGTCGTCACCGTGTGTTGATCCGAACACCGGCAACATTTTCTGGGGCGACAGGACAGGGCATTTCCGATGCTTCGACAACGAGGGCAATATCGAGTGGGATCACTTCTTCTCGGGTACCGAAATCGACGGCTCCGCGGCGGTCGACGCTAACGGTGATGTTTACGTGGCAGTCGGACACCAGCCGTCGGCACCATTTGTCGGACTTGTCAAAATGGACGGAACCAACGGCGACATCCTGTGGCAGTCGGATAATTTAGGGTACCTGCAGACCCACAGCCCATCAATCGGCGCAGACGGAACAGTCTATCTGACCGGCCACTTCGCAGCGACAGCCCTGTATGCATGGGGTGAATAAATTTTCTAGACCTGTAGCGACGCATGGCAATGCGTCGTGTAAATAGCAACGTAAACGACTCGCCAAGGCGAGTCGTTTTTTTATACAACCCGTTGGGACAGTGGGTGGTGATCAGAAGAAACTGCAGCCTTCAGATGCAACATAAGTAGGCATGCCGCAGAAATCGTAGGCCTGGTCTGCATATAGCTGGTATACACCCTGACCGTTCGTTGCAAGCACACGTACGTAACATTGTCCGGGAACCAGGGTGCTCACGATTGAATTACTTTCCGCAAACACGGTCGTCGCGATCACGTTTGTGTCGCTGTACACTTCGAAATCAATCCTCTGCAATTCAGTATCGTAAACAAGATTAAAACTGACGTATTCTTCGGGATCAAGACCGGACACTTTGTACCAGTCCTCAACATCGCCGTCTACACCGATTTCACCCGACACGTACCAGCACTCCTGCGCCTGTTCCCTTGTGTCGTTCGGCTCGACTTCGAACGGAATATCCTGCGCGAAGGATCGCATTACCGGAAACGAAAGAAGAATTACAAAGAGAACTACCAGTGTGAATGTTGATTTCATATCTACCTCTCCTGTATGTTAATTATCCCCAGCAGCAGACGTTAGATGTTATTCCGGGCATAAAGATCTCCACCGGGGTCTCGATGTAAAGCCTGTAATTGCCCTGACCCTCAGTTCCGAGGACCCGGACGTAACAGGTGCCCGGAACATAGCACTGCACAAATCCTGGAGTGTCCCCGGTAACAGACGTCCCGACTACATTCTCGTCGCTGTAGACTTCCAGATCGACCCTCTGCCCCTCCTCGACATCCAGTAAATAGAAATTATGCTCGAGGTCAACTTCATATATTGTGACAGTGAACCAGTCCTCGACATCACCATCTACGCCTATCTCACCATCGACGAAGTACGTGGTAACCTCAGTCGCCTGTTCCCGCGTGTCATTGGGTTCGATTTCATCTGAATTTCCCTCTGCGAGGACCGACATAATCGGCATCGATAACAGGAGCAGGCATAATATCGCGACAGACAGAATGGATTTCATTGAATGTCCTCCCGGTCATAGAGTTATAGACCGCAGCTAAAAGCGGGCCAGCCGGCGATGGGATCGTTATCCACCGGTACATTTACTGTTATCCTGTAATAGTCACCCGATTCAGATTCGCTGGAGACGCGTATGTAGCACTTTCCCGGCATCTGGGTATCTAACATTTGGTCCGTATCCGTCAACCTGATCACACCGACAAGATCGTAGTAACTGTAGACCTCGAAATCGATTGGAGCATCCTCGGGCTCCTTCTCGAAGTGAATCTCCACGTATTCCCCTTTAATCTGAGGAATGAAGAACCAGTCAACGGTGTCCCCCTCCAGGCCAACATTCCCGTAGAATCTCAGGATGTGGATCTGAGTTGCCTCATCTTTTGTATCATTCGGTTCAATTTCGGTATCAGATTCAGGAACGCTGAGGCCTAAAATAGGAAACATGCCAAGTATCAGGCAGATAACTACAAGAGACAGCGATTTTTTCATAGGATGCCTCCGGGCAAGGGGCAGGTCAAGGTCAACATTGGAGGCTACACAATTTTACACTAATTTACCATAGTATACAATGCCGGCAGAACGAATTAGTCGACATTGATTTAATGCAAGGCTGGGTTCTATTGTCTGGGTCCTGATACACGCTCTGATTACACGTCAGGAGCATAGAAAAAACCCCGGATTTAATCCGGGGTGTTGGATTCAATGTCAGATTCTGCTTCGATGTTTACGGATTGATTTCGACTTCGTACCAGCCTTCACCATCGAACGAATAGACGTAGATGTAGCAGACATCGGGGACGCGGAAGTCATCGGAGTCCGGGCTAGAAGTTGATGAAAGGCCACCGACGTACTCGTCACCGGAGTAGACCTCAAGATCGATGTCACACTCATAGTCATCATAATATAGCGTGATTTCGGGTCGTGTACCCTCCTGGCCTTCGAGCCTGAACCAGTCGCCGTCACCTTCGCAGGCATAACCTTCGATGATGTATCCATCGATTCCATCAGCCATGTCCATGTCGTCGTTGGGCTCCCATTCATCTGGTCCTTCGCAGTCATCGTCATAACCGCCGTTGTAATCGCCCTGCGGATCGATTTCGATGTAGTATTCGCCTTCGCCGTCATAGGCGTAGACCATCAGGTAGCACTCGCCTTCTACATCGAATTCATCACCGTCGGGACTGCTGACATCTGAAAGGGTACCAACGAGGTCGCGGTCGCTGTAGATCTCAACGTCGATGTCGCATTCGTAGTCATCGTAGAAGATGTTGATGTAGGGATAGTAGCCCTCCTGGCCATCGAGAACGAACCAGTCCTCTTCGCCTTCACAGGCATAGCCTTCGATTTCGTAGCCATCGATGAAATCAGCATTGCGCCTTGAGTCGTTGGGCTCATTTTCATCGGGGCCTTCACAGCCCCTGCCACGTCGACCATCGTCCCGGTCACGGTCTCGATCTCGGTCTCGATCACGTCCACCATCTCCGGGCTCGATCTCGATAGTGTATTCACCACGCCCGTCAAAAATGTAGACGTGGATGTAGCACACACCCGGTATGTCGAATTGACCGGAATCAGGACTGTTGACGCTTGTCAGGCCACCGACATATTCGTCGTCGGAGTAGATTTCAACATCGATGTCGCAGTCGTAATCGTCGTAGAAGATTGTGATTGTGGGAAAGTATCCCTCCTGGCCTTCGAGAACGAACCAGTCGTCTTCATCGCCATGGCGGCCGATCTCACCCTCGATGATGTAGCCATCGATCGTGTCAGCCAGGTCCATGTCGTCGTTTGACTCCCATTCATCCGGTCCTTCCTGCGCCATTACCGGAGCAAGGGCGAATAGAAGTAGAAGAATGCAGCCAATTGTGATTGAGAAGGTTTTCATTGAATTCTCCTGTCCTCTCTTTGGGATTAGAGCAATAATATCACGAATACATTAAATTTCATTGCATTTGATTGATTTCGGATATTTTAACCTTTTAATCCTGAAAGGTCTATCCCTGCTCATTACAACCTGCTAATGACCCTCATGATTTTGAACACTCCACTAAAGGGCTTATGGAAACCACCGGGATACATCTATGATCGCGATGGTCAGCCTTCTGTATAAAGAAACCCCGGACTGCAGTCCGGGGATTTTTTTCAATTCGATAGTAGAAGGACCGTTACGGCTCGATTTCGATCTCGTACCAGCCCTCTCCTTCAAACGCATAAACGTGGATGTAACAGAGACCGGGAACTCGGAAATCATCGCTGTCAGGGCTGTCAACACCTGTAAGTGATCCTACCCACTCATCTCCGGAGTAGATCTCGAGGTCGATGTCGCACTCGTCCTCATCGTACCAGAGTGTGATCTCCGGGTTGCGACCTTCCTGGCCTTCAAGGACGAACCAGTCATCGTCATCCTCGCAGGCATATCCTTCGATAAAAAAGCCATCGATCTCATCAGCAAGACCGTCTTCATCATTGGGCTCCCACTCATCCGGACCTTCGCAGTCGTCATCGAGCGGCTCCCAGTCATCTTCTTCGGGTTCGATTTCGATAGTGTATTCACCCTCACCTGACCACCACCACACGTGGATGTAACATTCACCGGGCACATCCACTGTTATCGATTCCGGGGCACCCCAGTCATCCAGGTATGCGACGACGTCATCGTCCGACCAGATTTCCCAGTCAACTTCAAGTTCATCCTCATCGAAGTAGATCGTGAAAGTGGGATGATATCCCTCCTGGCCTTCCAGCACAAACCAGTCGTGCTCGTCATCATCGTCACCGATCTCAGCTTCAATGATGTAGCCTTCGATCACATCTGCAAGCTCCCAGTCATCGTTAGACTCCCACTCGTCGGGGCCTTCCTGTGCGATTACCGGCACGAGAGCAAATGCCAGCAGCATAAATGTTGCTAAGAAAATGGAAAGTATTTTACTCATCTGATCCTCCTGTCATGGCAGTTAGAGTTTTATTTATTACATATCGGAAAAGGGTAAGCGTTCTTGCCCTTAATTGGAAGTAATTTAGCTTAAAAATCCAAAAATAGCTATAACGCACTTGATCCGTGCCCTGAAAGGTGTCCACGTATTGTATTCGTGATAAACTTGTTACGTGGTCAGACCAAGGTTAATTCTCCTGCTCCTCCTGGCGATTTTCTTCGTCTTGAATATCAGTTGTACTGATTCCGGCGACGTGATAACCAATCCATGGCTTGTCCCGTTCCGGGAGCGTCACGGAAGCGCGGTCAGCCGCAGCCAGATGCGGGCGATGGTGCGTCTCGCGCGGTTTTACCAGGACGCAGGAATGCAGGCAGAATACCATCACTCCCTGACAACTGGCGTTGAGCTTTATGCCGGGGACATCGGGGTAACTTTCGAGCTGTTGAACGTGCTGATCGACGGGATCAATGCCGGCCGGGCAAGCCTGACTCGTCGAAAAGCCGAACTCACGGGACTTGGAATCGACCCGGAGAGCATTACAATTGATTTTGTCCCGGAGCCGGGACTGCCGGACGCAGCCGGTGAGGCTCTGACTGGTTATATCGAATCACTTACTGAACTCGAGACCCTCTATGAGGAGGCCTATCGAATATTGTCATCTGCGTGCGGTCAGATTCCATATAATCCTGAACTTTATTACCGCACAGCGCATCTCCAGTTCCTCCGAGCAGAGGAGGACGGTGACCGTGACAAGTACAAGGATGCCATCAATTACCTCAAACGCTCGATAGCAAGTGATTCGAGCCACCTGGAGAGCTATCACCTGCTGGCGACCTCCTACGAGCGCCTCGGAGACAGTGACCGGTCGCTCAGATTCTGGCGGTTGTTCGAAGTAATATACGAAATCGCACCACAGACGGTCGGACAGGGCTTCATAACACCCCAGCGTGAAGCCATGCACGAAGAAGCACTGGAAAGGATAACGGAGCTGGAAGCGGAGACAGGATTGTAAAGGCTGAGCAATGGACATTTTTATAATGTACATCCTGATGATTGTTGATCTCACGTGGACCCTCATGCATCACGAGGAGGCAGGTGAGCTGAATCCCCTGTTCGCACGTCTGCTGGCCGACAGGGAAATAACGTTTGTCTATATAAAACTCATTGCCAACACTCTCGCCGCATTCGTGGTGATATACCTGAGGCCCCGCCGACCCCTGGTCAGTCGACTGCTGGCCATATTCGGCATCATTGTCTATGGTATTGTCGTATGGCTCCACTGGTTCGTGGACCAGTCGATAAAGCACGCGGAACAGGTTCAGGATACTTGGCTGTATGGCTTAATGCAGGGTTAGAACAAGAAGGATTCAATGAAAAAAAAGACTCCCATTAAAACGCTCATTTCATATGCCCTGTTCGGGGTGGCGGTTGCCTTCGCAGTGACAATCCTCATCTTCTGGATATACCAGGAGATCGCGCCGGTCATCCCGATGGCACTCGCCATAGGCGCACTTGTCGGTATGGCGATTAAACTATTCATGGATGCTGTTAAGAGGGAGCAGAAAGACTGACCAACCATGGGAAAAATAGCTGATTTCGAGAAAGAAATAGAGATCTTCACCGCAAAGGTCCATGATTTTTCAACCGGGGAACTCAATTGCGGATGCCCGGAGCACGTATTCGAGCAGATTCGGGTTCTGAGGGGGGAGGCTTCACCCGGAAAGGCGTCCATGGCGTTGGTAATCGGTGAGCAGTTACTCGTTCTCTTCGGTGAATACAGTGTTCTGGAGCCCTTCGAGTACGAAATGCCGAGACTTGTCCTGTCTGGTATCACGTATCGTGACTCAATGGGCCTGAACCGGGCACGGATCGTCCTGGGAAATGAAGTTACCGAAGAACACCGGAAATTAATCGACGAAGAACTTAAAAAGTACGACGACAAGGTCCACGTCCACTATTTCGATTGAGCGCAATCGAATTTCCACCATGAACCGTTACGGTCCCTGCCAAATCTAATTAGGTATAAACGCCCGTTATCGGCCCGTCTCGTGGTAAAATATACTGTCTACTTCAGGAGATCTTGGGTGCAACCCCTGGATCGGGTGGCTGGAATTTAAAAAAGCAATGTACGAGCAGCAGGGCAAACCTAACTTCCTTGTCTACGTCGCTTACCTTGGCGTCTATGCCCTCGCGCTCAACACTGTTTACCTGATACTCCCCAACGACCATATGCGCTGGATCCTGATCGGGCTTCTCGTCGTGGCGGTGATGACTGGATATATCCTCACGTCCCGTCACTACGTAGCGCTCGGGCTGATGCTGGACACAGCGGGTCTGGCTGTATTTATCTATTACGGCTACCACATTTACAACGACAAGCTGGCTTTCGGTACATACCTCGGTGAGATGCTGGCGGTGATGCTGGTTCTGAGATGCTTCAAGCTCTTCAGGATCCAGGATTTCCTCTACCCGCTTGTAATCAGCCTGACCCTAATGGTTTTTTCGGCGATTCCCTCGTTCTCGGCCGATTTCGTCTACTGCCTGCTGGGATTCATGCTCACCCTGGGACTCGCGCTCTTCCTTGGAAATGTCGACGAGTTCGCCAGGCTTCCGGGCAGGAAGGCAAAGCGGTCGCAGCTGGAGTACACGTACGATTTTCTCGAGGAGTACGCTCCTGTCCCGATATCCCAGAAGCCGCCGAAGCAGTTGATGAGGTATTTCTGGCCCGCTGTACGTGCCACCATGCCCACGGTCCTGCTTGCATTCTTCATAGCAAGCGGTTTTTACTTCACTGTCGACCATTCAGCGACCCCCGGAGCCGACAATCCCATCCTGGATATGTTCGGTGACACAAATTTCAACACCGATCCTGAATCCGAGGAAGCACTGCTGACCGGCGGCTCCCCTGGCATGCAGGCTCAGTATTTCACTGGATTCGACACCGAGTTCAATATCGCACGAGGCCGCCTGCTTGAAAATTCGACATCGACAGAGACAGTAATGGAGGTCGAAAGCAACCTGCCATCTTACTGGAGGGGTAAGTGTTTCGATGTCTACACCGGTCGCGGCTGGATCCAGGGAGACGACATCGCGACATCGGTCTGGTCACTCGAACACCCGGCCGGACGTCACACGCAGTATCACGGTGAAATCGGCAGCGATCAGACCAACGCCGGGATTAAACTAGATCCGGCCATCTACAAGGACGAGATCACCCAGACGTTTTATCTGGAAACAAGCCTGCCGGGAATCGTGTTCACGGCATGGCAGCCGGTTGAATTATCGTTACCGGTACCGGCAGTCGTTATCGACGATACCTTCACAATATTTCCGCCCCCATCGGGTGACTCGATGGTTGCCGGTCAAAGCTATCAGGTGACAAGCCGTAAGCATTTCGCGCAGGGCAGCTACCTCATGGCGTACGATTATGACCCGAACGAGTACGCGCGGAACCACGAGGAGTTCGTCGATCGATATACACAGCTTCCTGAGCGCGGATCGAGTGGAGTGCCTGATAGTGACGGTGAGGATAACTTCCCGGGATATAATTATTCGCAGATCAGGGCGAAGGCATTTGAAATCACGGCGGGAATGGACACCGTGTACGAGAAGGTCAGGGCACTCGAACACTGGCTGAAATCAAACTACAAGTATTCCCTCAACCCACCGTCCGCTGTACCGTCGGAAGCTGACGCCGTTGAATACTTCCTTTTCGACTGGATCCACCGTCGCGGACACTGCGAGTACTTTTCGACATCACTGGCAGTACTCAGCAGGTCGATCGGAATTCCATCGAGGGTGGTCACTGGCTACACAACAGGCAATTACAATCTGCTTCGAAACCGTTACGTAGTCCAGGAACGTCACGCCCACGCGTGGGTTGAGATTTTCTGGCCTGAGATCGGCTGGGTTGAGTTCGACCCGACACCGCAGACCTGGTACCAGGGGATCGGTGAAAAGGCCGCCAGCGGATGGCTTCTCTTCCATAACGCCGTTGAAAATCTCTACGTGTACGATCCTGTCGGGCACATCAGGGGAAAGGTCATACCTGCAATTACCAATTTCTACAGTGGTACACGGTACTTCGTAAACCAGAGGCAGCTGGACTTCGAGGAATACGTGGACCCGCTGCTGATTCGCAACAAATCGGGCAGGATCACATACGCTGCTCTCCTTGTTCTTGCGTTTACCATACTTGCCGGACTGTTCCTCCTCCGAAGGCTCCTCGACCCTGACCGTAACAGGCATGAGGCTCTGTACCTGGGACGGTCATCGCTTCGACGGATCAAGCGGATGTTAATCAGGTATGGAATTAACCCCGAATTAATAGCTACCGAGACCGACTGTGCTATCCAGGCGGATTACATCAGCCCATCCTGGGGTGACAATGTTTCGAAAATCGTCGACGCGTATGAAACTGTCAGGTATTCAGGACGGAAGGTCACCTCCAAGCATGTAAACGCGATCCGTCGCGCATCATGGTCGGCCTGGCGAGCTCCACAGCCCGGCAGGTAGCAATCCCGAAAAAAATCACTATAATCAACTGTCGCGGTGACATATGCCGATGGATCATGCCGTCCGGACTGGTATTTTTCGGTGTGATATGGCATTATTACATTCTATAAAAGTAATATCGTTTTATCCGACAGGCAATTTTTACATCAGTGAGCGAAGACACGTTCAGATAGATAAACAACAAGTACCAGGGAGGTCATTATGAACCGACTGGCGGCACTGACAGCCGTTCTTATTACTGTTTTACTGGCACTGGGATGTTCCGGAACAGGAGTCAGCCCCTTGACTCCTGACCCCGAAATTAATAATGCACAGGTAACGCAATCCCAGACCCAGATGTGGGGTTATTACACCGTGTACATGGACATCGAAGCACAGACCGTAGAGGCTGTGGCTAATCGAAACGTCCAGCATACGCTGAATATCAACACTTTCCTTAACAGCAATCCCATGACACTGGGATTCCTGTTCAACAATGTCGACAACCAGGGAACTTACCTCGACGTCAACATTGATGTATCCATCATGCATCCGCTTCCGGGAAAACCCCAGTTCAACGGATACGACGTAAGGGGAACCCTGATCTCCAACGGGTCAGCCACGATGGCTTACAACGGCGATCTGGTTTACCCGACATTGAACGTCGACCAGTACCTGCTGAACGCTGACGGGTACACACGGTGGCATAACAAGCCTGAATTCATCGTTCCAGGTGTAGGCGGATACACCCCCGGCCTATACAGCGCAGGCACTGTCGATGGTACCGCAACGCTGAATCCGTATAAATACTTCGCGGACGGCATTACTGAGAGCGTGAGCGCTTACGCTTTTCTCGCGGGCACGACCGATGACGGTGTGTTCTCCTCGGGAACCACAAATACGCGAAACTACCAGATTCGATTCCCGCTACCGGTTCCCGCAGTGAGTTTCGATTACTCGATTCTCGCGAACTGGCAGGCAGCCGACGTGCATCCTGCCAACGGCTCGGATCCAATGGCATGCGACCTGACCATAACTCCCCATATTTACTTCGTCGATCCAACGGATAACGGCGGAGACCTGATTCTCGACATCGGGATGTTCTTCTGGGACAGCATCCCATCATTGCTGTTCATTGAGTCGACAGTGTTGAGTGCACCGTACGAGTTATCACTGGCTGAGATGACTCCAACTGAAAGCGGCGACCACTACGCCATCTGGCACGTGGAGATTCCAGCTGATAACGTAACCGGCACCGAAGGCAACGAGCTCTGGGTTATCGGTGAAGCCGACCCTAACGTATACACAGGGCCGTTCGGCATCCCGAACGATGCTCAAAGTGATATCCTTGCAGGCTTCTTCCGGTTCGACCTTTTCGTTGCGGATGAGCCTTATACCGGCAACGGCCCCCCGGTCATTACCGACGGTGTTTCTGGAGATCTGACATTCCTGCAGACAGACACCAAGGATTACACAGTGACCGCAAACGATCCCGATCTTGACACACTCACTTACGACTGGACTGTCACATCGGTCAGCACGTCGATAGTCGAGTTCAGCGGTCCCGGTGACGACGCCGGTACATTTCCGGTGGACTGGACAAACGACGTCCCTGCTGAGATCGGTTACGAGTACGTGATCGACTGCCAGGTCACTGACTCGATCAATCTTCCTGTTAATGCTTATCCTCTTACCGTGACCTGCCAGGATATTGGTGGAGCAACGACACTCTATCTTTACGATGGAATGGTCGACGATGGCGACATTGTCGACGGCACGTGGGATGATCCGCACTGGGAGTACTGCCCGGACATCAACGCATGGGATGAGTACGAATGCGGAGATTATCCCGACGAATTATGGACAGCCTGCCGTACACCGTACATCCAGTTCCCCGATGCTGGTGAATTCACAACGATTCACCTCGAAATCTGGCACTGGGGTGAGATGCCCGAGGACGGATTTACGTACGGTGATGTAGGTACTGCCTGGGATAACGGCGGTGTTGATTACCAGCAGGCGAACTGGGTCGAAGAATGGCTCGTGTATGTGGACGGTATGGACTTCAATGACCCTGGTTACGCGGACTTCATCGGAACATACGCATCCGAAGCCGATCCTGCCTGGTCTCATTTCGAATGCAACGAATACGCTGGTGAAAACTGGGCGATCTGCTTTGCATTGGAAGAATGGGGAGCATCGTCCGGCGGCACTTATGGCGGCTGGCACATCCGTAAGCTCCATGTTTGGTACGAATAGCAATCCCAGTCAGCATAACAATGAAACAACAGGCTCCCGTTAACGCGGGAGCTTTTTTACACCCGTGCGGTAAGAAATATTGATTTTCACCGGTCACCGGACTTTACATATCAGTTGCAGGCAATATAATGTGACCTCCCTGCATTCAAGAGGATCACTTTGAACAGAAAGGAAACTGTTATGACCGATGACATTAAAAAACTCGCTCTTGAATTCATCCGCGAGCACCCGAATTCACATTTGTCGACAATCGAGGACGGCAAACCAAGGATCAGGGTCATGCACTGTGCCCGATGCGATGACGATTTCTCAGTCTGGTTCGCTACGTCCGGTAAATCCAACAAGGTTCGCCAGATCAACGCGAATCCGAACGTCGCGACGCTGTTCTTCGAGGAGACGAAGGTAATCAGGATTTTCGGTTCCGCCCAGGTAATCGATGATCAGGCTGTAAAATCCGAACTCTGGGAGGATGAATGGAAGCAGTACTGGTCCGATGGACCGAAGGACCCGGATTACGTGCTTATCAAGGTCACACCGAATGAAGCTGACCTTATGGACCTGACGTCCGGGGAAATGGGCACACAGAAATTAGTCTGAGCCTGTTACTAAGAGTTATCTGAAACCAGCGTGTCTTTTGTGAGGTGTTTTCAGCCAGCGACAGAGGGCACGTTTTTTTTATTCTGAATATTCTTGACGCTGCATACCCTCGACTTCGTAGAGCTCCCTGTAAACCCCTGCCCTTGCCATTAATTCATCGTGCGTACCCCGGTCAACGACCTCTCCGCTTTTCAGGACGATTATTTCACTGGCATTTCGGATTGTAGACAACCGATGCGCGATAACAAACGTCGTACGGCCCTCCATCAATTTTTCCAACGCAGCCTGAACTATCTTTTCGCTTTCGGTATCGAGGTTCGACGTCGCCTCATCCAGAATAAGGATTCGCGGGTCCTTGAGTATCGCCCGTGCTATCGAGATTCTCTGCCTCTGGCCACCGGACAACATCGTGCCTCGTTCACCGACGGTTGTATCGTAACCGTGCTCGAGGTGCATGATGAACTGGTGGGCATTGGCGGATTTCGCGGCAGCCTCGATCTCGGCATTGGACGCGTCCAGCTTTCCGTACGCGATGTTCTCCCTGACCGTGCCGTGGAACAGGACCGTCTCCTGCGGAACTATTCCAAGCAGTTTCCTGAGATTTTCCAGTTTCAGATCACGGACATCGTGGCCGTCGACCTTAACATGACCTTCGCTGACGTCGTAGAATCTCGGGATCAACTTGGCCAGCGACGATTTCCCCGCACCGGACGGTCCCACGAACGCGATTACGTCACCGGGCTCCGCTTTAACGTTAATTCCCCTCAGAACCTCATCACCTGTCGGGTAACTGAAGCTGATGTTACTGAACTCGACGCGACCATCGCAACGATCCAGCTCGATCGCGTCCGGTTTCTCCCTGATGGACGTTTCGATTTTCAGGAACGCGAAAATCCTGTCCGCCGCCGCAAGCGTGTCCTGGAACGCCACGTATGTGCGTCCCAGCTTATTAGCCTCGTCATTCGTTTTGTGAAGAAGCACGATGATCATGACAAGGTCACCGGCAGCTATTATTCCCTCCGACACCTGGTATGCTCCGTACAGGAGAAGCAATCCGAGTCCCGCGGCACCCGCAAGCATAAGGACCGGAACCATGATCGCTTCGATCGTTGCGCGACGTATCTCGGCTTTGTATGCACTCATGTTTACCTTGCGGAATTTCATGATCTCGAACATCTCGTTGGCGAACGACCGCACTACCTGGATCGCCGAAATGCTCTCCTGCAGCTCTCCTGATACGTCGGCAAGCGTCCCCTGCACCTTCTGTGCAGCGGTACGGATTCTTTTCGCCCCGGTCTGAACGACTATGACGACCAGCGGAATGATGATTATTCCTGCAAGCATCAGCTTCCACGATGCGAGGAACATCATTATTAGGAAGGTGAGTATCGCGAATGGTCCCCGTACAAGCTTCGGCAGCTGCTTTCCGGCGAACTCGCGTATCCTGAGCACGTCGGTTGTGACCCAGCTCATTATCTGTCCGGTTTTCTGTGATTCGAAGAAGTCGAGGCTGAGTTCCTGCAGGTGGTTGTAGATGTTCTGACGCAAGTCCATGATCATCCACTGCGCGACCCTGTTGGTAAGGAGCAGCTCGGCACCCTTCTGGATTCCCTGTCCAAGGATCAGAAGAACGACGATGATCACAATGCCCTTTGCAGCGCCGAATATCATGCTCCTGTCCGGCTGGGCGATGACCTCGTCGGTGAAGACATTGACCATCCAGTAAAGCCCGGCATCGAGCGCGATCCCGAACGCGATCGTGATCGCCCAGAGAACCACGTAGAACGACTGGTCCTTCAGACGTGACAGCAGCAGCCGTCCGGTCTGCCGCCGGTCGAATTGAATCGGGGGTTTTTGGGTCTGCGATACCATATTTTTCGATGTGTTTTCACAGTGCACCAGCCGTTAGGCTGGTGGCTTATATCCTGTTCCGGTCAACGGTTTCCTTTTTATCCATCCCCTCTGGTAAAAGTACCAGAGCATTTTTTCAAAAGTCTCCCGGATCGGGGTATATGTCAGCCCAAGCTCACGGACCGCTTTTTCAGCGGTGAAAAACGGCGGTAAGGCGGTCATCATGGCTCCACCGCGAGTCAATACGGGTGTCTGCTTCGTAACCGCGTTCGACCACCACTCCATCATACCCCCCGCGAAAGCCGCCATGCCCGTCGACACCTTGATTCTCAGCTTCGGGACACCCGTAATCTCTGACGTCAGGTCGAAGATCTCCTTCAACGCCATATTTCTATTCGTCAGGATGTATCCCTCGCCCGGCGTACCCTTCTCGAATGCCAACAGATGTCCCTCACCACAATCATCGACATCTATCACGCTGAATCCACCGTCGTAGTACACCGGAACCTTCCCGTTTACATAATCGACATACATCTGCCCGGTCGGGGTCGGCTTGATATCCCCCCATCCGATCGGCGCTGACGGGTACGTAATAATTACCGGGGCACCATCCTTTATAAATTCCTTCGCGACCATGTGCGCGAGGTGTTTCGATTTCGTGTACGGATCACCGGTGAATTCGAGGTTCCATTCGACCGTCTCATCCGACGGCTGACCGTCCTCACGATGACCAATCGCTGCTACGGACGACGTGTACACAATTTTCTCAACACCTGAATCGAGTGCTGCCTGAATCATTGCACGGGTGCCCTCGACATTCGTCTTCATGAGCAGGTCGCAGTCGCGGACCCACATAGAGTACATCGCGGCGAGGTGAAACACCGCGTCGACACCGTCGCATGCCTTCCTTAGCGAGTCCGGATCGGTCATGTCACCCGTGACACGCTCGAAATCGAGGTGTTTGACCTGGTCGATGTACTTATCCGAGCGCAGCATAAGGCGGAGCTCGATACCCCGACGGGTAGCGGCGTCGGCAACCGCACGTCCGATGAACCCGGTCGCTCCGGTTATGAGCACTTTGGTCATATAAAAACACCTCTGGCCACGAACCAGAGGTAAAATCGTACCATTTTCGGGGGTTTATATGCCTGAAAACTACCTGACAACCTCGGTCGAATAAAATCGTCCGAGCGATGAGACGTACACTAGATCATCTACTCCGTGGATCACCGGTATTTTCAAAAGGACCTGGTCGTGTTCCGGGAGCAGGTAGATATCGATATCCGACTCGTATCCCGTTAGTTCAGCGTCCACGTCCCAGCCGTACGACCCTGTTTCATTCATCATTTCATCGGCCGAGTGCTGCATATCGGAATAATTACTGTCCGGAGTGTATGTCGCGACAGGAATCAGCTTTCTCAGGACCTCTGTCTGGTCGATCATGTAGACAGGATTGAATTCCGTGTATTCAGTCGGGATCGCAACGACTGAGAACAGCATCTTATCCTCGGTCATGAACCATTCGAGCGTGTAACCTGACACCATCGTGTCGGGAGTGTAACCTATCGCGATATACATCATCTCAAGGAGATCATAAAATGATCCGTAAGTCCCATCACCCGGATTTGAATCCCTGTACGCCCTGTTGCTCGACGCTATAGCTGTTAGCGTACCCCTTGCGTTTTCAGCGTTACTGTATGCCACTGACATATCGACCTGCACTTCTGACGGGAACACGATGTAAAAATTTGACGTTTCGGACATATACATCAGTTCAACATAATCGTAATTCAGGGGCTCGAAGTTACCAGCGTACTCATAGTCTTGGACTAAACAGTAGGCTGACTGATTGAAATTAAGGTATGACCTGATACGGTACGCACTGGAACCTGATTCGAACCACCAGTAGGTCCCGTTATACCGCATAGAAAGCTCCTGTTGCTCATTAAGATACAGCCAATGGTTGATATCCAGGCCAGTTTTTACGGGTTCGATCTCCATCACCATCTGGCGTGAATCGATCATGAAATCCTGGAGATCGACATCACCCACAGCCGTTGCCGTGTACAGGAAATCCGACTTATCCCTGTTGACGAACCATCCAATCGAATAGCCGTACGGCGATCCCCAGAATGCCTGCTGAAGTTCGTAGGACAGTGAATTATTCAGATCCCGTGAATTCCCGTACCGCCAGTTATTCGTCTGTGCATACGCAAGCTGGCTCGCTCCCAGTGCAGCTAACGTAGTGCGGCACTTATCGATCGGATCGATTTCTCCCTGTTTCGTAAGTGGATTTAAGATCCTGCCCAGATCGAACAGGGTTCCAGGACTCGCGCTTACACCCGAACTGCTGACGAGATGTCCACCAGCAATCAGTACAATCAGTGCAACGATAAAGCTGAACTCAATAAAAAATCTTCGGCGTCCTGCCATGGTGTGGATCCTCCATAATCTTGCCTTACATAAATCCTACACTATTACCTGTAATTAGCAAAAAAAACACCCCCTCCGACCACAGGTCGAAGAGGGCGTCACAATTGCTTTCAGATCAAATCATTGTCCGGAAAAATCAATGATTTCCTCGTTGGAGTAACCCATTTCGTAATCGTACTCGACAACCATGTATGTGCCCTCGATTGAGGCGACCCAACCTGCACCGAAAAGCCCGATATCCATTTCGTGGAAATCCATCACTACGTAATCGGTTCCGGCTGCGTTCACGTACATTTCCGGAACGAAGTCGGGTTCGCTGTAATCGTCCATGTCGAGGTAGACGTACTCATCGTCATCCGACATCGACTCATTCTGTACATCGATAACAGTACCGAACAGCCCGAAGTCGCCCTCAGTATCGATATACGGTAAAGCCATCACAACATTGTTGGCATCCACGTAAAACGCTGGCAGGTCTTCCCTCTCCATCGGAGTTACAACGACTGCGTAATCAGTTTTATTTTCGTTGAAATAGAAGTCAATTAAGTATCCGTCGACCATGTCCTCCTTGGTGAAATACGGAGGGAAATATCCTGCAGCGACGAGATCGTCAAGATCGCCGTACTCTCCGTCGCCAGGACCGTCGATATATTGTGTCTGCAGCGGGTAAAACGCTTCCATCCAGCCGACAGCGGTCCTGACAAAATGCTCGTTCGAGGACGGGTCCACAAGACCCTCCAGTCCCTGTGCTTTGGCTCCCGGGCTGACGAAAAGCAACCCCGACATGATCAGCAGGAGTGCGAGCGGCAGAAATAACGGTACATTGTTCCGATTTGAGAGAAACCTCATTGATTAAACCTCCGAATCAGCTTCTTAATATGGTTAGTTTATCGACTCTAAGTCCCCAATGCAAAGACTCGTGGGGCTCTAAATAGGTTCAAATTCAGTCGTTGGGTTCGGGTTCTTCCCACACTTCGACCAGGATGAAATCCATCACCGAATGGAAGAAATACTCATGTGAGGAACCTGTGAATGGCGGTGCATGGTTGATTATGAACACCTGACGGTCCTCACTGAGTAATACATCGAATTCCTTCGGCGGATCGGGTGAACCCGGGAGCGCAACCGGCCAGTAATATTCACCAGCGGCATCCATGGACTCGTTCTGGGCGTCCATGATCACGAACCATTCCTCTTCGGGCTGCTCCATCTCGACAAGCCAGGCTTCCATGAGCGTCTGGCGAGCATCGATCATGTAACCACAATGCCCCATACCGTCCTCCGGAAGCGCGAGAATTATGAAGTCATCGTGAAGACGGTTAAGGTAGAATCTCACCTCGTAACCCTCAGCGATATTTGTAAGAGTGTAATCCTCTTGTATAAATTCCGACAGCTTGAGGTCATCGAACGTCCCGTACCGGCCGTTGGTGTAGAAGGTCGCGTAGGCCAGCTGGGACGTCCCAAGCGACCTCAGGACTCCCCTGCAACGATCCTCGGGATCGGAATATTCAACGCCCGAGTATCCAAATACCGCACCGCCTGTCTGCATCAGGCTGACCGGAACCGCACTGGCTCGATTGAAAGAGAGTACATTTGCACCAGCAACCAGCACCAGGATGAGAATAAAGACTGGGATATCGAATCTGGAGGGCAAACGGTGGTTCATAGGGTGTCGCTTTTCCATGGAAATCCGTTAATACGAATCACTTTCGAACTCACGGGTATCGCCAGCGAGATAACTTGCGAAAGAATCAATATACACCAGGGATTCGTCGAGTGTAAAGCCGTACTGACCACCCTCCAGCAATGAATGCAGCGAATAACTTGTCCGCTCCGCGTTCAACCTGATCTGGAGCGGGGGATCGTAGCTCAGAAGCTGCATCCCGAGGAAGTAATCATACCTGTTGGTGTTGTGTAACGCCTCGGATTCCATCGCACGAACCGTCCCCCATGCTTCCGTGGGATCGGGCAAAACTGTCGGTGTAATGAGAACTACGTCCTGGTTTTCGGTGATCATGAACGCCCTGAGATCGAAGTTGTCCGGTTCTGCGACGAGTGTGAATCCCCTCTTGTTCCTTGGCATGTAGAAAGTAATGCTGTATTCCCCGACCAGCAGTCCGCCAGTGACGTTTGGCTGGAGGTATCCAATATTCTTGAGTTCCTGAAGCTCAGCAAATTTACCGTTGGTCACATTCGTGGCGTAGCTGAGCTGAGCTGAACCGAGGGTGTAGAGCATGTCACGTGCGTTGTACTCGAGCTGCGACGCATTCTGGTTCACAATGGGCATGTACGAAAATCCGGCTCCCTGCATCAGGAGCGGTGCCAGTCCCGACGCATTCGCAGGTCCGCTGACCAGTAAGGTGTGTCCGAACAGGATCAACGCGGCAATGCCGCAGAAAATGGCTATATCTGTTTTGCTAATGCTTTTATCCATAACAAAGTATCCCGTAATAATTATCGTCGCCAGCTGCCCAATTATGTTATACAACCCCCAATTAACCTTAAATCGTACGGTTAACAGTCCAGTTGGTGATCTCTGGCGACTACCGACTGATTCATATGTTACATCGGATACGAGTTAAGTGTGGATGCAGATCATATGACTGAATTTCGCTCAACTCCGTTCAAAATCCTGTATCGATCCAGCCTGTCACTATAAGTATAAACCGTGACCACCCATCATAAAAGGGTCCCGGGAAATTAAAAACCCCGGGACTACCGGGGATTTGTCGTCATTATGGCATAAATATTCTATTCAGGCAGCCTGACCGGCATTACCACGTAGGTGTAACTGTCATCGGACGGGATGGTGATAATTCCCGGCTCAAGCGAACCGGAGTACGACAGGGTCAGCTTGTCGTCTTCGAATGCGAGCAGTGGATCGAGCAGGTACTGGTAGTTAAACGCGACCTTCAGGGGATCACCATCACGTTCGATCGGTATCTTAACCTCGGCCTTGCCCTCGCTCTCGGCTTTCGCACTTATCGTGAGGTAGTCATCGTTGCATTCAAGGACAGCCATGTCGCGGCCGTCCTGCTGACGTGCCAGTATACCTACCTGCCTGAGGCTGCCGATCAACCGTTCACGGTCGATGGTCAACTTGCCCTCGGATGACTCGGGAATGACCTTCTCGAAATCAGGATACGGTGTATCGAGCAGGTGAGTGATAATCTCGACCTCGCCGTCATCACCGAGTTTGAACTGGGCGAGGTTTTCGGCGAGATGCAGCTCGAGATCCCCCTTCCAGCCCATGCTGAGTATTCTTGAGAGCTCGTGCATGGTCTTGGACGGGATCAGTACCGCCTTCGCGCCACCTTCCCTTGTGTCAATTTTATCCGTAGCCATTGCAAGGCGGCGCCCGTCGGTCGCCACGATCTGGAGCATGCCCTCCGCAAGGTTAAGAAGGACTCCCGACGTGTAATTCTTCGGCATGTCCATGCTGCTGGCGAAGATAGTTCTGCGAAGGTTAGTCGTGAACCGCTCGATCGGGAGAGTGAGAACCTCTTCCTCCTCGCCGACATCAGGCAGCCTGGGGTACTCCCCGCCGGGCTTGCCGACCAGCGTGAACTCGCTGCGTCCGCCGCGAAGGTTGATCCTGGAGATATCATTGAATTCGAACTCGATGTCCTCTGCGGGGATCTGCGAGACGATTTCATGGAGGGTTTTAGCCTTGACCGCGACACTTCCGGCCTCGATAACCTCTGCAGGGAACCGGACCCTGATTCCGACCTCCAGGTCGTACCCGGTCAGCACGACCCTGTCGCCTTCAGCTTCCATCAGCATGTAATTCAGGATGGGAAGCGTGGGACGGGCGGCGATCGCGCGCATCGCGACCTGTAAATGACGTGTAAATTCCTTAAGGGATAGTTTGACCTTCATAGGTTGTGCGTCTCTCCTCCAGGATCAGACTAATACTAAAATAATAATAACAAACCATGCATCCCGACTTCCGGACGATGGAAACTACAAACCTCCCAATCGGTGGGAGAGCCAATATTAGCTAAGGGGAGGGAGTAAGTCAACGTGGATTCGATTTACGTAAAAATTTAACTACAGAACACGATTGGTAGGGATAAACAGCCTGGACCTAGTCTATGGTATCGGGATCGTAGTTCCCGTACATACCGTCGAGGCCATTCGGGGGAGGTTCGTAGATACTTACATGGGGAGTACGCCAATAAATTGGACTAACTGAAACTGGAAGGTTGATAGTATGTGCTACCCAGCCCCCCTTTATATCGTGAATCTGCAGTGTTGGCGTAAGCCTTGAGCCCTGAAAATTAGCTGCCCAGTTGTTACCAAGTGATGGGTTATAATCTCCTGTGGAAGTATGATAAATATCACCGGTCGTTCCGTTCGCATACCTTATAGTTGTAGAAGATTGAGTTCCCGTGCTGTGATCCGTATACACGCAGGTAAAATAATCACCGCGAGGGCTCGCGCGCACATTAATTGGTCTGCCTGCCAGGATTCCAAGTTCTGTCCATAGCCCATCGAGCATCCCGTATCGCCAGATACCATACTGAGTTGCCTGGGAATAATCACCGGTTTCAACAGCAAACAGAACTTCACGATCCTGTGACAAAGACATTCTGACATCATAATCAACCTGCGAATTCTCTTCTGCCCACGGTGGGGGGGATTCAAAATCCATATAGTATCCTTCCCCGGAATATGGATCACATAATACCAGTCCAGACTCCCATGTTCGCGGGTATAACACCCGATCAGTGTCAGGATCCAGGTCCCCGTAATCGAGCGTGGGCGAATAATTCCAATCAATTTCCGATTGCATAAATTCCAAACCTCTTCCCGGTATCCGGTGTCTGTAAAGAATCCCGGAGTAGTACCTTGGGGGGATGATGTCAACATTGAGTGATCCATCGGGTCTGAATTTGACGGATGTAATTTTATTATTCCAGTCATCTCCCGGAGAATATAATAGAAACGAGTCTCCATTGATAAGATACAAACGAAGTTCTCTGTACTGTATATTCGGAAGCAAAGACCTCAATTGCTGTACAACTACAATGGGTTCTCCATTTGCACCGGCAAGATTTACCGCTTCAGTTAATTGATGCCGATACCGGGCTTCAGCGATTGAACCTGCAACAAAGCATGCCATGAACAATAAGACTGGAATAATATACCGGAGGATTCTCATTTTGACCTCCTCGATAATACCCAGCAGGTCATGCAGAAAAACAGGATCGAAAACAGGTGCAATGAGATTGCCTGAACGATCATGACATTCCCGATCCCCATGCCGGGTGCGAGGGAAGGACCGGAACTGCCAAACCTTACCCGATAATTCATATCTGATACTACTATGGCCGCGGCTGGAATTATGATGTACAGGAAATAACATACCAGAAAACCCATCGCCGACGTGCGGAATCTCGATGACCACCAGAAACCCCACGTTATGGGCAGAGTTACGAATCCGGAGGAATACAAAACACCCAGTGCTATGAAAATTGCACATCTGTACCACGGCTCTGACATTTCACCAGTGAAAATTGACTTTAATGGAAACTCCAGAAGCAGTGAGACCGCAAATCTTGTGTAAGGATAATCCAGACCGTACAAAGGGGGGTTGGCAATCAGGTTCATTGAGACCAGATACAGGATAATCAGCGGTACGAATAACTGAAGCCAGGATACGAATATCGCAAGCATTCGGGGAAAGATCAGAAGTGCCGGACTCAATGGAATAGCTTTGAGTGATTCATCGGCACTGCCAACCGATGCGTGTCCTCGGAAAATCAGTGCCGCAATCGTAAACGGTGTAAGGCCCACAAGTGCATAATAACTGATCCATTTGGCGAAGAATTGAATGTTGCCAGGGAGTCGCACGGACAGAGATAGCCCGGTATAGATCGCCAGGAGCGACCAGAACACGATTTCCCAGAACCTGATAGCACGTCCCGAGCGACCGCCCCAGATACGTCGGTACGTGTGGCTGTAGATTGCCCGGAAGGGTGACGATCCTTCGGATTTTCCCACAAACTTTTGCACTATTCTCCCTTCAGGAAAAATAGACAGAATGCTTACCGAATTCATACAACAATAAGGGTGCTTATGCAAGCGGGAGCCTGATTGCGAACACAGATCCCTCGCCGACCCTGCTTTCAACCGTAATCGTACCCTCCATAGCCTCGGCGAGCTCCTTTGAGATCGCGAGTCCCAGCCCTGTACCACCGTGAGTCCGTGTATCGATGCTCTCGATCTGATAGAACCTGTCAAAGATATATGGAATGTGCTCTTCCTCTATGCCGATACCGTTATCCGCGACCGTGATCAGGCCGTTTCTGCCCTCGACACTGGTGGTGACCGTTATCTCAATCTCCGGTCCGGAGTACTTAAGTGCGTTATCAATGAGGTTTCTGAGTATCTGGTGGAAGCGTGTATGATCGACATAGATCTCGAAGTTCTCTCCCCTGCACTCCATAACGAGTTCCTTGTCATGGGTTGTGGATTCGTAATCAGCGATCGTCTCCCTGATATGCTTCATCACGGGGAGCGATTCGAGGTCAAGCTTGATCTTTGCACGCTCAACTCTCGACAGGACGAGGAGATCCTCGATCAGCGTCATAAGGTCCTGGCTCCTGCTCATAATTGTCTTGAGGGGCATGACTGCCTCCTCGGGCAGCTCACCAAGCGACCCATCAAGAAGCACTTCCGTGTATCCCATAATCGGGACGAGAGGTGTCCTTAGTTCATGTGAGACCATCGACATGAAATCGGTCTTGACCCTCAACGCTTTCTCAAGCTGGACGTTCTTGCTCTGAATTTCCTGTTCGATATGTTTTCTCTCTGTAATATCCAGGACTGTGAACGTCACACCAACAGAGAGGTCATCCGGATCGATGGGAGTGGAGCTGAGAAGGACGTCTATGATCGTGCCGTCTTTGCGTTTCCACCTGGTTTCTACCGTACCTGTCCCCTTTTCAGAAATCTGCCTGTATTTCTCACGACCTACGAACTCGTATTCTTCCTGATCGGGGTACACAAGCCTGGCATCCTGTCCTACCAGTTCCTCCCTGCTGTAGCCTGTTATTTCAGTTAATTTTTCATTGCTCCACTTAACCACCCTGTTCACAACGACCCCGATACCGGTCGGCGCAGCCTTGAAGACGCTTTCAAGTTTCGCCAGTGTCTCCTTATTTTCCTGTTCTGCCTGCCTTCTGAGCGTAATATCCTCACCGGAGCTGAGAGTGCCGATGATCCTGCCTTTTTCGTCCCTGCGTGCTTTGTTATTCCATGAGATTATTCTTTCTTCCCCGTCTCCGGTGACAATCGGATTTTCATCGTGCCAGTCCTCTACATCGGGGGAGGCAGCAATAAAATCCTTGAATTTCTTTTGATAGATCCCTTTAACACCTTCCGGCAGGAAATTCTCGAACCAGTTCAGCCCCAGGACCTCATCCTCATTCTCATATCCCAGGATGTCGAGACCCTTCCTGTTAATTAAAGCTATTTCACCTGCCTCGTTCAGGGAGAGGATCATGACCCCCGCGATATCCAACACCTCCCTAGCCATATCGCGCTGCGCCAGAAGCAGAATCTCTGCCTTCTTCATGGAAGTTGTATCGAGTTTCACTTCAACCGCGCCTGTAATCTCTCCGTCACTGTTTTTAATCGGATAACTTTTTAAAATCCACCTGCGACCGTCGGCGGATTCACATTCGCCCTGCGCAGCCTGCCCGCTCCCAAGGGTCTCGATTACAGTACAGTCCCTGCATATCCTGACTCCGTCACCCCATATCTCGTAGCAATACCTGCCGATCAACTCCTCGACACTAATTCCTGCCGATTCGCACGCAGCACGGTTAGCCCAGATAATTTTCTGATCCATGTCCAGATGAAAGACATGCTCCTCTAGAACATCCAGGATGTCTGGCTTTTCAGGTTTGAGAAAATCTTCGCTCAACAGAGGTGTAACCCTCCCCTTGTTCTTTTAGCAATCTGGCAGGCAGTCAGGCTAACCTTGTGGTTCATCAGTACTGATCTGCATCACGCCCTCGGTACCGGTCAGCTTCTCGAGAAGCACCGCATGCTTGTCATCGAGGTCGGTGTAGTTAAATGAAATGACATGCTGATCATCTTTCTTAGTGACAGTAACCTGTCTTATCTCGGTAGGACTCGAATGTAACGCCTTCATGATTTTCTCAAGCGCGGGACCCGTATCGGACAGGATCAGCGTGTATGTGTACGACGTTTTCTTGCCCTTGACCGCATGCTCTATCCAATGGAACGGATTCAGGACAATCACGGCGAGAATCGCCCCGCCGATTGCAAGCGGGTACGAACCCAATCCGACCGCAAGGCCAAGCGATGCCATCACCCAGATAGTCGCGGCTGTTGTTAATCCGTGGACCGTATGCCTCGTCTGTATGATCGCACCAGCCCCGAGAAAACCGATGCCCGTGACTATCTGTGCCGCGATCCTCGATGGATCTGCCAATCCTGCAATCACGTTGAACTCCAGAGATGCGATCGTGAATATGGTCGCACCCACGCAGATGAGCACAGACGTTCTCAGGCCGGCGGATTTATGCTGGATCTCACGCTCGAGACCGATAATGATCCCGATGATAAGGCTGACAAGCAGACGAATTGCAATCTGAGAGACTGTCAGCACTCCCATAGTTGTTTCCGGACTATCGGGCATTTACACTTTAATATAACCTTATTTAAATAAAAAATTACCGGTTCGTGGGATTACCGGTAATTTTTTACAAATATGAAACAGTGTCCAGACGGATATTTTCTATTATTTCTTGTCGATGCCCTTCGATTTCAGCTTCTGCTCGAGACTGGTAAGATCGGTTGGTGCACCTTCTGCAGCTTCGATGTTTGCCTTACGGATTGCCTCAAGGAGCTCTCCCCGGTATATTTTTACTTCCCTCGGCGCGGTAATACCCAGCTTGACGGTGTCACCCTTTACTTCGACCACGGTGATCTCAATGTTGTCATCGATCACTACCGTCTCGTCCTTCTTTCGGGAGAGTACAAGCATTACTGCACCTCCCCCGGCCCATCGGATTCCGTAACTGGTCCCGCTGAATCCTGCTCTGATTCGGGAAGGAGATAACCCCTGAGCGGCCAGTCGGATTTTTCGAGTACAATCTGGTGAAGCGTGTTATCCGAGTCATGGTAGAGCAGCGGTGCAATCAGGTTTGCATTAATTTTGTCCGGGTCGTTGGCAGGAATTGTGACAATCACAAAAAGAGCCGGGTCCGGCTTACCAGCCAGTTTCAGCCGATCAAGGTCGGGTTCACCGGTCTGGATCACGTATCCGGGATAAAAAATCTTCGGATCGGTAATAATAAATGCCAGTTCCGGACTGTCGACCGATTGCAGCCAGAGGAACACGGATTCGCCGCCGGATGGATCGAGAAGTACATATCTGTCATAACCTGCGAATCCGATAATGCCCTCGGGGCATGATATTACCCTCGATTCAGGAATTCTCAGGTCCCCGAAGCGGGAGGAATTGAAATTGATGGTTGGCTCTGATTCAGGCATTTTCAGTTCTACTCAGTTGGATTTGATCTGACGCTCAAATAATGATTATAATGAATAATGAAAATTCGATGAAAAAATGTGACCTCTCGGATGGATGTATAATACGTGAAAGGGTATGGTCATTCAATCTTTAAGAAATAGTGAGATTGACCTGCCAAGGATATTAAGTTTCTGATATAATGTATCATATTAGATGGGCTGAAAATCTAACAGAAAGCCCATTGGAGGATACGCATGGCTGGAGGCCCTTTTGGCGGCGGCAAACGCGAGGCATTACCGGCTCAGTCATCCGGCGAAATCACTGAACTGAATGTTTACCTGGTGCATGCCGGTCTGGAAGGTCGTCTGGATAACCCGGTCGACATCATCCGGGGCGCTATGCGTGAAAGATTCAACTTCAATGTTGTCACCAGCGACCAGCTTGAACGCGACCAGGACTACCGCAATAAACTTCTAACCACCCTTCAGAAAAGTATATTCTGCATTGTGATCCTCGACGGTTTGACACCTGCCGTTACGTTTGAGTACGGACTCGGTGTATCTCTCCAGAAGCCCATCATCGTGATGAGAAGCCAGAACGCCGATATCGACGTTCGCGCTCTTTATTCCGATAAGGAGCGAAAAGAAGATTCTGTAACCAAGGCTCCGCAACCCAAATTAAACTACCTCGCTCACCTGCCCGGACTTGTAGAAGAGCAGGTTATCGTCTTCCAGCCGGGAGATCCTGAAGGCTTAATCACTCGACTTGTCCGTGAAATCGTCCTGCATCGTGAAAATATCGCATCCGAGATTCTCCGGCTTGGCGCCGAGGTGCCCCTTAACCTTTACCTGCAGTTCCTTTCGTACCTTGACGGTGACGAGCGTCGGAGAATTCTCGGCGAGGCGATGGAGCGGTTCCCGACCGACAAGAATCTCTTCATAATGGCCGGACGTATAAAGCTGATGGAGAACGATCCGGTCGGCGCGGCACGCGACTTCGAGAAAGCAGTCGAGTTGAACCCGGACGATCCCCACGCGTACATGCAGAAGGGCGGCGCTTACTACGACCTCGGTCAGTTCGAGACTGCTGCAGGTGACTACAACCAGGCCATCCAGCTGCAACCGGTCAATCCACACGCATACTACAACAAGGGCAACGCACTCTTCTACATGGACGAAGAGGACGAAGCGTCGCAGAGCTTCTCAACTGCTGTCGAACAGAAACCGGATTTCGCAAACGCACTGAACAACCACGCGTCTATCCAGATCAATCGCAAAAACTTCCAGGAAGCCGTACACCTTCTCCAGCAGGCAATCGATAAACAACCGTCGTACGCTTTCACCTACTTCAACCTCGCTCGAGCTTACAAGGGACTCAACAAACCCGGAGGACAGGTACTCAAAAACCTTGAAAAGGCCGCTCGTGCCGCGAAGGCGAACCTTCGCATGGGTCACGACATCAAGCGAAACACGTACTGCCTGTTCCTCGTATACGCGGCACTTGGCGATCGCGAGGCAGCGCTCGAATACCTCAGGAAATGTTCGAATTACGACCTGCCGCTCAAGAGCTGGGGTATCGGCGAAAAAATAACGAACGATGCACTGAAAAACGATCCGGAATTCCAGGCGTTGATCGCCACTTCAAGATAACAGACAGGAAATTTAATAAACTAAAAGAAACGGGCTTCGAACCCGTTTTTTTTAACAGCTGAATTTAATCCTTAATGGTCGTGACAGGCTTCACCGCTCTCCAGCGTGCCTTCGACATACTGACTCACGGCAGTTTCAATCACCGGTTCCTGTGTGATGAAAATTTCCTTGTCGTTCGCCTGCAGATCCACAACGGCGCGACGTCCCATGCCCGCCGAGATCACTACTTTCACATCCGCGAGCCCGGTCAGGACCTTGTCGTGCGAATGTTGCTTTTCACCATGCGACCCGACCTTCGCTTCCGCCCTCAACGTTTCCAGGTCGTAGAGATTCGGCACTATCGCCGGCTCACCGGGAACCTCGCCGGGTGACGGCGCTATCTGTACACCCCCTATACTGCCCGGATTGTTCATCGCGTGCATCGTGAACGTGTTCACCCTGACGCCATGATTGAACGGCTTCTCCCCGTCCCGGTACTGCCAGATCGAAAAGAACCCGCATCGTCCGAAATGCTGGGCGATGTGGGTTCCGTCATCAGTAGCTACGGCTATCAGCATCTTCATTCCTCCCTAGGTTTTAAGATCTTCAATCAGCTTACGAATGGCTTCGAGCTCGTTCCCGAGATCGCTCATCTGCCGTTTCAACGTTGCGAGTTCAGGGTTTTCCGATGATACTGAACCCACCTGTACCGGCTCGTCGGCGAACGGCATTCCTCTGCTGAAGAAGCGGTTTCTTTGTCCGCGTCCACGTCCGAAATTTCCACGGTACGCCATGCCACGACCCAGACCTCGACCCATTCCGTAACCCCTTAATTCAGGATTGGCTGAGCCGGGACTGTCTTGATCCACGCAGTTACCTGCACCTCGTCCGGTCATTGGGCCTTCGCCCATTGGTCCTTTTCTGTCTCTACCTGGCATATTATTGCCCCCTTTCGTTTTGTTTTAACTTTATCTATTGCCTTTATTCCTGCGACCACCGTTCTGTCCGCCCCTGCCACTTCCTCTCTGTCCACCTTCACCCTTACCACCTCGTCCCATGCCACGACGTCCGGACCTTCCGTCCCGACCCCTGCCTCCACCCATCGACCATTTGCGGCGACGTCCACCGAACCTGCAAGACTGATCATCGTCCCACTGCTTACCCGAAATGTTCTGGCCGCCGCATGACGGGCAATGTTTTGACGGTTCCATTCCTTGGAACATCAGCCATTCGTTTTTACAGTCACTGCACTCGTAATGGACCATCATTTCAATGTCACCACCTTCAATTTCAAGCGCACGACCCTCTACCAGTGTTGATATAACCTTCCGACGTCCCTCTGTGAGAATTCGACCAACCGTCTGACGGCTTACTCCGAGCATTTCCCCCGCTGCGTCCTGATAGAGTCCTTCGTAATCCACAAGACGCATGGCCTCGTATTCTCCGTAGGTCAGGATTACCCGTTCATCGCTGTCACAGTCAGCTGTATCGCCCTTATTTGCTGCATCAGCCGGGATTAAAACCCGGGTGCCGGGCTCATTTGTAATAAATCTTGTCTTCCTTGGTCGTCCCATAGCATCGCTCTATATTTTGAGCATATGCCCATAATACCACAGATCCGGCTTTTGTCAAGCCCTGGAATCCGAAAAGCACTTGAATATCACACATAGTTTCCCTTCCCAGGTCCAGTTAACCAATGCCTCCCTCAAGCGCACAACGATGTCCACTTCCTTCACCAATGAACTGGCGCTTGAGGGTGTTTCATCTAATGTAGACTCATCATTCCAGACAAGAAAACTCACCAATGCCTCCCTCAAGCGCACAACGATGTCCACTTCCTTCTCCAATGAACTGGCGCTTGAGGGTGTTTCATCTAATGTAGACTTTCTCAACCGAGCATTTAAAAAAAAAGCCCCCCGACTTGATCAGGGGGCGTTGAAAATTCCAGTTCAGTTCATTTATCAGTCACACTGGTAGATTTCCTCGTAACCTTCATCGTAATACGGCATATCCACCAGCGGCATTGTTATCAATGTCCACGGGAATGTGTGAACCGGCTCGACATTACACGTCGGACCCGGTATCCATTCGACCCATCTGACCGCGACGCCGAACGGATCGTCCGCAGGGCAGACCTCGAATACCTCGACCTCGAAACCGGTCGTCGGACGCATGCCGAGGTGAACCGCGTATGCTCCCCAGCCGCCATCCCAGTTTACGTAGGGCATCGGTAGTCCCGGGTGATACGTGACCCAGTAGAGGTAGAAGTCCTGCTGGTTGTCGAGGTACCATCCGCCCGGCTCCTCACCACCGAAGTGGTTGTTACCCGCTATCTGCTCGAAATCGAAGCAGGGATCGTCCGGACAGTCGTAGACTTCCTCGGATGCCGTGAAATGCCATGACCACAGGCAGTAGACAGGGGGCAGTTCGACAGCACCGACCGCCCATGGCGTTGTTACGACCTGGTCGACATCGCAATTTAGACCGGGGATGTTAATCGTGTACTCGATGTACACGTCGCAGCCCTCGTAACAGACCTCGTCGAAAGTGATGTAGTACCCGTTTGTAGGCTGCTCACCGAGCTGGACAGCGAAGTGGTGCATTATGTTGTCACCGGATGCAGGTGGTTCCTCGGGCAGCGGTGGCGGCGGGTCCCCGGAATCAGGATCGTAGCAGTTCAAATCCCACCAGTACTCCTGGTACGGGGGTATATGCTGCCACCCAAATTCTCCGGTTTCAGCGCAGGATTCATCGCCTTCCGCGATTTTGAAGAAATCCGTTGGCACGCAGTCACCGCATTCATAGACTTCCTCGTTTCCATTGAAGAACCAGTCGAAATCGTGTAATCCATCGAAGGCCTCAATGGTAGCGATTGCCCATGGCTGGGTTGGAATGTCCTCTACAGGGCAACCGGGAGCCGGGACGTGTACGGTCCAGTCGACCTCGACGTACATCTCCACCTCGTTAACACAGACCTCATCGATGGTCACGTAGAAACCTGTCGACGGCATATTACCCAGCTGGACGATGAACGGAACCTCTTCCTCCCAGAAAATCGAAGGCGGTTCAGGAATCGGGGGCTCCCAGCACCAGATACCGTGCCAGACATCCATGAATGCATCCGGACCGTATATCGGGAACTGCCCGGGAGGCTCACAGGATCTGTCGCCGTCGGCCTTGTCCCAGAAATCAACAGGTACGCATTCACCGGTCGGGCATTCGTACATTTCTTCGTGCCCGATAAAGTTCCAGTCGAATTCCTCTATGCCCGGGAAGCGTCCAATTGAGTCAATGGTCCACGGTTCCGTTATTACATGTTCGACTATACAGTTCGGACCGGGTTCCCAGAGAGTCCAGTTGACCTCTATGTACATTTCCTCAAAGTTCACACAGACATCGTCAGTTGTTACGTAAAATCCGGACGTGGGTCTGTTTGTTATCTGAATTAGGAAGGGTAATTCTTCCTCGAAATTGATCGGAGGTACCGGTGGAAGCTCCCCGGGATAGCACCAGATACCTTGCCAGATGTCGAGAAGGTGCTGGGGATTCCATATCGGTGTCTGTCCCTGGGGTTCGCAGGATTTATGACCGTCAGCTTTGTGCCAGAATTCAACAGGATCACAGTCACCCGACGGGCAATCATATACGTGCTCCTGATGATGGAAGAAAACAGGGCCCTCGAACCTTGGAACGACGACAATCTGGTACGGCGTTGTGCCGATCCACATTACGATGCAGTCCTCACCGGGAATGTTCTCTGTAAACTTGACGTCCATGCGAAGCGCGCCGGTGTCGGGATCAGTGTTCAGGCAGACCTCGTTGGTCTCAACAAAGTACCCGGTCGACGGTCGTCCACCGATAAGCATCGCGAGGACCATGTCCTCCTGCCACATAACAGGTGGCATCGGTTCTCCCGGCTTGTGAACGTTCCAGAATTCAAAGAATTCATAGTGATTTTTGAAGACAAAGTTGCCGGCCTCATGCCCGGTATGCATGCCCTGATCGATCGGCCAGAACATCTGGGGCTCGTCGCAGTCTCCCGGACCGCAGTTGTAGACCTCGTTATGTTTGAAAAATTCTACCGGGGCTTCGATTTTCGGAATAACCGCCCAGTGGAACGGCTGGGTCAGAACGTGGTAAACATCGCAGTCCGGACCCGGTATCCTCTCCTTGTAGAATACTCCGATTGTCTGGTTCTCCAGCCAGCATATTTCCTTTATCACGCACTCGAATCCGCTGGTCGGACGCTCACCGATTCCAATCGCGATGAGGTCCATGTCCTCGAAATTGATCTCCGGAACAGGAGGCGGAGGGTACGTGTTCTGTGTCTGTGCCAGCCACAGATCCTCAAACTGGTCCCAGTTTGAGATCCGAAGCTCGTAAGGCTCCTTGATCGCTGAATGGAATCCCTGTATTACAGTTTCCCAGGGAATTTCCTCGATGCATTCCGGTGGCGGTCCCGGACATGGTACTTCCTCACCGACGAAATATGTTTCGGATTCATACTTGGGAACCACAACGATGTGGAACGGATCGGTCATTACATCCAGTGGTCCACAAGCGGTGTAAGGTGTGTATTCGTAGAAAACTGTAACCAGTTCTTCGCACGGATCGAACTGGATATCCACGATTGTCGCATGATGATTGTTCGACGGTCGCGGACCGATCCAGACTCCGATTACCGAGTGCATATCGAAATTGATCGGTGGAATCGGCGGTGGCGGATAGATCCATGACGTGTGTTCAAGCCAGAGCATTTCCCATGCCAGCCAGTCATTGATGACCTCGAATCGCTCGTAATCGATTCCGCTGTGTTCGCCCTTGTCGATAGTCTCGTACGGCCAGTGCTCGATTGGAAGATCGCACGGTACGTCGTCGCCGTGCCAGAACCCAACGTCATTTTCACCCTGGTTCTGCTGCGGGTCCATCGCGTAGACGGTGATGACGTAATGGCCGTCCTCCGGATCGCCATCGAAATCTCCACCCCAGATACTGTCGTCGGGCATCCCGTCACCATGTAGACCGTCATCGAACATCTGGACGTAACCCTGTCCGTTGAAATTCGTACAGTCCGCAAAGACCGTGAGGTCCTCCGACGGTGACTGGTGATCCCAGACGAAACCGGTGAGGTGGTAGTTGGTGTCATCGATCGGCTCGACCATCAGGTTCTCAACACCGGGTGTTACCCTCGGATTGATGGTCGCATCGATCCAGAACCCGATCGGGGCCAGCTTCGGAATTCCCTCGGGCTGGTGGATTACGATCGTGCGGGTATCCTGGAACATCGGCGGGAACACCCTGTCAGGCTGATCCTTGCCGTACGCGATAAACGCACACCGGGTCGGGTTCGGGAAGATGGGCGGAAGCGCCCACAGGAAGCCGTCCTGGTTGGTCACGAATTTATTACCCAGGGAGTGAAATACTGCCCATACATCGTATCCCGTGAACGGGGAGATGTTTCTGATTGTCGCAGTGATGTACCAGTTACGGGTCTCGTCATCGAAGAAAAAGTCCTCGATGATCATCGACGCGTAGGCTGTTACGTTAATGTCGGCACCACGAGGTGCGTCGGCCTCTTCAACCGTGACATTGCCGTACTCGTCCCATTCGAACTGGAAATATCCCATCGTGATGCCTTCGCCCGATGGGCTGGACGGTGGGTCGGCTTGTCCGGTCAGATCTGGTACGGTTACCGGATCGGTCCCCGCTGAATGCGAGCAGCTGACAAGTCCGGCTACAGCCGCCAGCATTATTACTGTCAACATAAAGGTGATTACTACGGGCACGCGGTTCATAACCTCGTCTCCTTGCGTAAAAACTTGTTTTTTTGGAAGCTCCACACCTTGTCTGATGAAGCTCCGCTTTATGTCATTCGGAACGAAGATTAGACCGGATTCATTCAGAGATACGAGAATGGCCACACCCGGACTGAGGGAGTGGTTGAGAGACTTAGGAAATTATGTGAAAGAGTCCCTCCAAAGGTCTAAACGGAAAAAGGCATGATATTCCGGCAGGCAACCGGAACTAATCCTGTACTATTTTAATACATTATATAAAAGAGTATGTCAAGGCGGATGTAATCAATAGTGCATGAAAAAAAGCGCTGTTTATCAGATCATCAGCGGAATTGCGGACATTGACATGATTATGACAATCTGGTAGCTTGACCGGGCTTAGATGAATCGAAACGAAATAGTCAAATCCCTCGATCCCTTCAAGGACACATTCGTTGCAAGCTACAACGCATGGAAGCTTAAATCCGGTGTGCCGTCAAACCTGGTCGGCGCGGCTAAAAAACACGACATAATCCGCTACTATTACGGCCTTCAGTATTACAACCCCGACGGAACATGGTCACAGCCGAAATGGAACCCGTCCCTGTCCGAGCGATGGTTCTTTTTCAGGCATCGCATGCTCTCAAAACTGCTGGGGAAGTCGTATAAATTCTCCGAGCAGGACCAGCAGCGTCTCTGGACCATCCGCGGCGGCGAAAACTACTCGTTCGAGTCCGAAACCCCCGAATCACGTGAGTTCGCACGCAGGTTTTTCACCGATTTCTTCGAAAAAGTGCCCCTTGATAAGGATGCCTCCATACTCGAACTCGGGTGCGGATCGGGACGGAACCTGCTCCTGCTCAGGGAAATGGGCTTCACAAACCTCCACGGGGTTGATTTCTCACCCTCACAGGTCGAATTCAGTGTGCAACAGGGTCTCGATGCGAAAATCATGAACATATCGGACCTTGAATTCGACGATAACTCCTTCGACTTCGTCTACACGAATTCGGTCCTGCTCCATGTGCCGCCCGACAAGATAGAAAAGGTGATTCACGAGGCGGTCAGGGTCTCATCGTCTATTGTCGCGTTCAGGGAGGACCTTCACAAGGAGAACACTAACGAAGGTCATGTTTACAAACGCGATTATGTCGGTCTGATCGAAAAACTCGGCTACAAGACCGAGATAGTTGGAGAATTTATCAGGATTACATGGGACTGACGCTTAATCCCACCTTAAACACTAATCGGATCGTCGAAAAATCCGTGCGCTGCTTCGAGCCAAACCTCGCTGAGTGTCGGATGAGCCTGAATCACGTGCGTAAATTCCCTCGCAGTTGTACCGAGTGATATCGCGGTCGCTGCCGTTGCTATTAATTCAGTGG
>JAUWTM010000200.1 GCA_030614715.1 Planctomycetota bacterium | reverse complement strand
GTGGTATGTCCATGACCGTGAACCGGGACGGGGGAGACAGGATCGAATAAACCATGCCGCATGAGCCGGTCATTCATTTTCAACGTGTCACGCTTGTGTACCCGAACCTTGTCCGGGCACTTGAGGACGTTGAGCTCGAAATCGGCGAGGGAGAATTCTGCTTCCTTGTCGGACCGACGGGATGCGGGAAGTCATCGCTCATGAGGTGCGTCTACATGTCGGAGCGACCGTCCAAGGGTCACCTTCGTGTTCTTGGACGGGACATCACCGACCTGCCACCGTCAAGAGTTCCACATCTTAGACGTCGGCTTGGCGTGGTATTCCAGGACTTCCAGCTGCTCGGATATAAGACGGTCGCTGAGAACGTGGCGTTTTCGCTGCAGGTAATCGGCGCACCGGTTGCAGATATCAGGCGCAAGGTTCCCCTCGCACTCAGGATGGTAGGCCTCGAGAACAAGGCGAAGATGCGTCCCGATGAACTGAGCGGTGGCGAACAGCAGCGGGTGGCTATCGCGAGAGCGATAATCAATGCACCACCGATACTGCTTTGCGACGAGCCTACCGGCAACCTGGATCCGGATACGTCAAGGGATATCGTCCGGCTCCTTACGCTCATAAATCAACGCGGAACTACCGTGATAATGGCCACACACGACGCACAGATAGTCAACAGCTTCAAGCGCCGTGTAGTCTACATCGAGGACGGCCGGGTCATGTGGGACCGCGATCAAGGAGAGTACAAAGTCGATGATGAGAAGCTTCGGCTTCTTTCTTGAGGAGACATTCGAAGGTATAAAGCGTCACTCGGCTTCGAGTCTCGTTACCTTCCTGCAGGTGTTCATCAGCCTGTTCTTCCTTGGCGTCTGCCTGATTTTCATCATCATCATCAACCATTTCGTCAGCAACTTCCTTAACAACATGGAGATGGGAGCGTTTTTAAGCGACGAACTGACATACGAGCAGTCGGTTGAGCTGATGGATGTCGTGGAAAATCTATCGGGTGTAAGGGCCGTGCAGTACGTTTCGAAGGAAGAAGCCTTCGCAATAATGCAGCAGCGTACGACCGTGGATATTGCCGACCTGGTGAGCGAAAATCCTCTGCCCGCGAGTTTAAAAATTACTGTTATCAACCCCCGTGCCGCTGAAGAGCTTGCGGGATCGATTGCACTTCTGGAGGGCGTGGATGATGTAGCGTACGGAGAAGCGCAGCTGCAATCCATACTGCCCATATTCTACGGGCTTGAGATGATCAGCTTTTACCTGGCGATTTTCCTGGTGGGAGCTACGCTGATAACGATTGTAAACACGATCAGGCTGGCGATTCTGACACGGGCGAAAGAGATAAAAATCATGCAGCTTGTCGGGGCGACAAGCTGGTTCATCAGGTTCCCGTTCCTGCTTGAGGGCCTGATCTACGGCATCGGCGGTGCCGCACTGTCGCTTGGGCTGGTTGCGGTCGGATACAGCCTCCTGATGGATTACATACAGAATAACTACATTTTCAATCCGTGGATGGTCGACTACGACCAGATGATGGCAAACCTCGCGATAATGATGTTCGTACTTGGTGGATTGATCGGGGTCATAGGAAGTCTTCTCGCAGTCGACAAGCATCTGAAATCCGATGAGTATAGACCATCACTTAAATCAGAGACGGTGACGTCGTGAACGAAAGAATGAAACGATTTTCAAAATACCTTGTGATACTGCTTCTGTCAGCGGTCATACTGGTCCAGCCGGGAATGCTGACGGCACAGGATGCAGAGGACGACGATGACCTCGGGCAGCGTCTCGAGGATCTGACCGAGGAACAGGCGGTCCTTCAGCGCGAGCTGTCGGAAATGCGTCACGCTGAAAACCTCGCTCTGAACGAGCTGGAAACCATAGATCGGGATATAACTTATATCACCCGTCAACTCAGCCGCACCCAGAGCGACCTCGAGACGAAACGCGCCCAGGTGGAGTTCTACAACGCTTCGAACGCCCAGGCAATCGGGGACCTCGAGTCTGCACAGGGACAGTTCGAGCAGCGTCTTGTCGACTGGTACAAGATCGGCGGCGGGACAGTTCTCGGCAGCCTGATCACTGCGGGTGACCTGTCCGATTTCTTCCAGCAGATGACATACCAGGAAGCCATCATGCAGAGCGACCAGGAGACGATCATCTTCATACGCGAACAGCAGGGACGTATCGCGGAGCTGACCCAGGAGTTGAATTCAGAGATCACCGAGTGCGAACGGCTTCTCGAAGAAATGCGCGAAAACGAAGCCGAGTACCAGCGACTTCGCGAAAGGCGGTATTCAAACCTGTCGGAGATCGCAGGCAACGTCGACGCCACGCAGGCTGCCCTTCGTGAGGCTGAGGCATCAAGTTACGAGGTACGGATGCTGCTCCAGGCATCTACTTACGTGGCATCCGCGGGTGGCGGGCCGCTGATACGACCGATCGACGCACCAATAACGTCACCATTCGGCATGCGACGTCATCCGATATTCGGCGGAATGCGAATGCACACCGGTGCCGATATGCCTGCCCCGTACGGCACGCATATTCACGCTGCCCGTGACGGCCTGGTCTCATTCTCAGGCTGGATGAACGGTTACGGAAACGTTGTGATCCTCGACCACGGCAGCGGATTGGGTACCCTGTATGCACATTGCTCATCCCTGGAAGTCAGTGTCGGAGAGCATGTGAGTCGCGGACAGGTTATCGCGAAGGTCGGGTCAACCGGCTACTCGACCGGGAATCACGTTCACTTCGAGGTCAGGGTCAATGGCGAACCCGTCAATCCGGAGAACTACATCTGAGTACAGCTGAGGGGAAAAACATCAACTGAATGGACAACAAAGACATGAAAAACGAACAGCGTTCACGTCGGGTACTTAATTTTTCTATCGGGCTGGTGATAACGCTTGCATTCCTGTTCGGATTCCAGACAGCCGGACTGATGAGGCTTGCATCCAAGTACGAGAGAATCCCGCCCTGGCTTGCACAGGCAGCGTCCGGTCTTTCATATGATGTACAAGCCCAGTCGCGTGGATTCAGTGAAAGGGATATGGACGTACTGTATGAGGTCCTGAACCATATCTCGCTCTCCTACCTTTACAGGGATGAAATAGAGCCGGTGGATATCGTGCACGGTGCTGTCGCGGGTGCAATCACAGCTCTCGGCGATCGCTATTCACGCTATGTTCCCCCACCCGACCAGCAGAATCTGACGGAGGAAATCGAGGGTGAATACGCAGGCGTGGGAATCAGCATAATCGATCGTCCAAACCAGCTGCCACCATGGATACTGGATTGTGAGACCGAGGCGGGTATCGATCCCGAAGATGGTCTTTACCTGAGGGAGTCGAGGGGTGTTGTTATAGTGCAGGCGTTCGAGTCCGGGCCTGCATTTGAGGTTGGAATCGAAGCCAACGACGTCATTGCGTGCGTGGAAGGTGAGCCAATGAGGGGAGCGACCGCAGACGACGCTGTCGCGGTCATCAAGGGACCAGAGGGCACGATGGTCGAAGTTACTGTATACCGTCCATCGCTGCAGCAGGAATTCACGTTTGAGCTTGAAAGGCAGATCATCCACGTTCCGACAATCGGCGTAAGTGAAATGCTGGACGAAAGGGTCGGTTATATCCGTCTCGATTCGTTCAACAACCTCACGGCCGTTGACACCAGGACCGCTGTTTACGAGCTTCTGGACCAGGGAATGGAAGGCCTGATATTCGACCTCAGGAACAACACCGGCGGCGTAATGAGTGCCGCTGTCGGCGTATCTGACATTTTCATCTCGGACGGAGACCTGGTTTTCTACGAGGACAGCCTCGGACGTCGCGAAGTATTCAGGAGCAACGACGGGGGCGAAGCGTTGAACATCCCGCTCGTGCTTCTGGTGAACGGCAACACTGCAAGTTCGTCAGAAATTGTCGCGGGCGCCATTCGCGACACCCGCACGGGGATCCTCGTCGGTGAAAACACGTTCGGCAAGGGCGTTGTACAGAATGTATACACGCTGCAGGACGGTTCAGGGCTCGTTCTGACCACCGGACGGTATCTCACACCGAATGAAAACGAGATCACGGAGGATGGCATCGAACCGGACGTGTTAAGCGATCTCGATCCGGACCGAATCAGGCAGATCGACTCCAATGTCGATGATTTCCTGATCAGGATGGATCAGCTCAACCTGGAATTTACCGAGCTCAGGGAGCAGATGTACGACTATCTCCAGGAGCATGATTTCCAGCGCGAAACCGCGATTGAGTTGATGGATGTATGGCTCGACAACGGCGAGGTTCCCCAGGAATGGCTCGATTACATCGCTGATGCGGGCAAGTCTGCCGATGAGGAACAAGAGGATGAGCCTCTCGCGGTAGAACAGCATTAAACAGAAAAACGAAAGGCGGAACAAATGGCTGAATTTGAACAGAGATGCGGAATACTCGTAGACGTGCAGAACATGTTCTACTCCGCGAAACATCTATACAGCGGGAAAATTAATTTCGATCACTTACTGGAGGCAACGAGCAGGCGGAGGAAGATCGTGAGGGCACTCGCGTACGCGGTCAAGACCCCTGAAATCGATCAGGATAAGTTCCTTAAGCTCCTCTACGGCCTTGGATTCGAGGTCAGGATGAAGGACCTCAAGGTTCGTGCCGATGGAACCGCAAAGGGTGACTGGGACATGGGCATCGCAATCGACGCGATCAGTCTTGTCGACAAGGTCGACTGCATAGTGCTTGTGTCGGGCGATGGGGATTACGTGCCGCTGGTCGAGCACCTCAAGGCAAGGGGCTGCAGGGTTGAAATCTTCTCGTTTAAGCCCAACACGGCACAGGAACTGATTGCAGCTGCGACAGAGTACTACCAGATGGATGACAAGTTTATTTTCCGTACGGGGAGAGATCGGAAGTAGGGAAGAAAAGAATAAGAAAGAAGATGCACCACAGAAGCACAGAGACTCAGAGGTAAAAAAAAGAAGATGCACCACAGAAGCACAGAGACTCAGAGGTAAAAAAAAGAAGATGCACCACAGAGGCACAGAGACTCAGAGGTAAAAAAGAAGAAGAAGATTAAACACAGAGGCACAGAGGAAAGAAGGATGGGATTTAAGGAAAAATTTTCATTTATAGTCTCTTGTTGCATTCTGCTTATCTTCAGTCCACACAGCCTGGCGCAGGAAGCCGACACACCTGAAATTTACACTCTTGATGGTGACACAGTATTCATTGAGGTGGATGATAACGGCGCACGTCATTTTTACGCCGAAGGGAACGTGGTGCTGACGTACTACAACGACGATGATCCCTGGATTCTCACGGCAGGCAAGATCGAATTCATTGAAGCTCTGAACGAGAGTGGAAATCCGTTTCAGCGCGTTGCCTACGCGGAAGAGGACCTTCACCTGACCGGGCCGGGGGTCACGATGACCGCCCCGGGACGTATGGAAGTGGATATCCTGAATCGCACGGCCACAAGCGAGTCGGAGGACATACATATTGAGTTCGAAGGCGGGTCACTGACCACTCAATGGGTCGGCATGCATGAGGAAGTCCTAATTAACGGTGACCGTGCAACTATTATAAATACCGATAAGGGCACTGTTGCCACGTATAACCTTGCCGCATCGGAAATGTTCAGGGAAACGGAAGATCGTGAATCCACCGGAAGTATCTTCAGCGACCTCACCTTCGATTTCGCGCAGATTACGATTGAAACTTCGTATACGATCCTGGCAATTATCGACGGTGAACCAGCGTGGTTCGACTGTCTCGATCCAACTGTTATTACGTCCGAAAATAACACTCTCGTGATGCCGTCGTGCTACCTCACCTTCGACCCTCCTACCCTCAAGTCCGAAACTGGTGTTAAGCTGCACATCGGGGAGGACATCGAGGTCGGTGCGGATTTCCTTACGCTTGAGTACCCGCTCTCGGGAGGAATGAGTGTCGAGTTTATCGGACTGTGCGCGGTGGACCCGATCACGGCGGAGCCTGATCAACGTGTGACGATCACACATCCCGCAGGGATATTTTCCGCGGACCGTCTGACGATAACAGTAAACGATGACGGGACTCATCGCGTGCACGCGACGGGCTGCGCATCGTTCGAGATCCCGCTTGACAGCTTTTCAGAGTCGGATGACGCGGTAGGATAACACAAGCGTATTTTTCCTGCTCAACCGAAGTACCGGAGGATGTGTCGTAGAAGTAAAGCAGGTGGTGAGATAGTGATGTCCAGAACTCGTGCTTTCCCCTTAACGTTCCTCACGATTCTTTACCTTTTACTTGCTGCTACCCCTGCCCGTGCAAATTACGGTGTCGACGCGGTTTTTGGAGTATTCGATGCCGGGAACGCGATAGTGAATATTTCGACCATTGGCATCCTCATTGCTGTAATTTTAATTGAAGCCTTCATTTTCCTGCGATGCCTGGGGATGTCTCCGTCTAAATCCCTGCTCACTGCATTTCTGATTAACCTCTTATCAACTATGTGCAGCGTGGGCTGGGCCAGATATGCGAAGAATGACGCAGATACATCAGGCACGTTCGTTATGGCAGGAATCGGGTTGGTGATAATAACAATCATATTGATGATCATTAAGTGCAGGTGGTGGTACATTCTGACGATGTGGATTATGCTCTATATCGGCATCCAAATTAATAAAGCGATCGCTGGAATGTACCCTCCTCAACCTCCCCTGACAGTGCTATTCCTGATGACAGGGCCTCTCATTTACAGTTTCAGTGCCACACTCGCCGTC
>JAUWTM010000055.1 GCA_030614715.1 Planctomycetota bacterium | reverse complement strand
CAGTTTCAGTGCCACACTCGCCGTCGAAGGATTATTTATCAAACTGTTTAACAAGAACAAAGCAGTATGGAAGGTTTTGTTTGTCGCAAACGTGATAACGTACATATTCCTTGCACTTCTAGTGCCCATTTATGGACCAAATCCCTACGAAATACATAACGGCTACAACAATACAGGAAACTGGACACTGAGAACGCACACCAATCCCGATGAAGTCCATACCATGCTCCAGCACAGGCGTGCGTCAATCCCTTTCCTTCTCGACTTAACGGATGATCCCGGTTACCCCGATCCGTACGAACCCGGATTTGAATCACGTTTGCTGGAGGATATTTACCTAGTTCGAATCTCACCTGAAAGTATTCTCATAGTCGCGGAAGACGTTCTGAGCCTTCCGAATCTTGTGCAAAAAGAAGGCTGGCCGGATGTACGTCAACAATTCGAATGGCACCGGGATTATGCACTCGGATGGATCGCGGTCGAGGATGCAATTGAGAGTAACGATCAGGCTGGACTTATCGAGGCCTACTACAATCTGGATCCATTATATATTACATCGCAGGACGAACAATATAAATACGGCCAAAGGTATAAGGACAAGGGTGGTCTAACTTTCATGTTGCAGGTTTTGGGATCGGACTTAACACATCCCTACGAATATCTCGGGAACCGGGAAGCTCTGCTGGCTAAGTACTCCGATCCGTCTACTGATCCCGACCCGTGGCACGCGGTTTCGGCACTTGATCTGCTGATAGGCAATGCTGATACAGAACAAGAGAATGAAACGGATTGGGGATTGGAAGAACAGACCGCACTCAAGAAATATTTCAAGTACTGGTTGGATGTAAGGAATGCGAGCATGCTGTCGGATGTTAATCTTTTTAATACCACACTAGCGGAATGGATCGAGTGGATGGCTGAAAAACGCGAGATGGGTCTCATCGATCCCGGTTTCCCGGAGCCTGGGGAAGTCATTGAGATTCTTGAAGGGCTTTACTCACCAGATTTAGAAAATGAAAGAATGCTAATTGGTTCGACCCCGAATAATGACACTACGCCTTTAACACTGTAGAATATACTCCCATACAGTCACTCAATGGTCGGACAGATTAAAAATCTCTGGAAGTACCGCGAGATGATCTGGAATCTCGTCGTGCGGGACCTCAAGGTCAAGTACAAAGGCTCCGCGCTCGGATTCCTCTGGAGCTTCCTCAACCCGCTGATCCTGATGACGCTGTACTGGATCATCTTCACTAAGCTCGCACCCGACATGCGTCAGAACATGCCGAGGGTCGCGGACAACCAGGACATGAGCTACGCGCTGTTCCTTATCGCCAGCATGTGGCCGTGGATGGCCTTCCAGGGCGCGACCGCGAAGTCCGCGCCGATCTTCATCCTCAACGACAGCCTGATCAAGAAGGTGTATTTCCCCCGCGAGGTCCTGCCGGTCGCGACGGTCCTGAGCGAATTCGTCAATTTCGCGTTCGGACTCGGCATCCTGTTCATCATCCTGCTGATCACCGGTTACCAGCCTGCGTGGCAGCTTCTGTGGCTCCCGTTGATGCTAATAATCCTGTTCACATTTACGCTGGCCTGTTCGCTCATGGTGAGCGTGCTGGACGTGTTCTATCGCGACACCGAGCAGATCCTGAACAGCTTCCTGACAATCCTGTTCTTCGCAACGCCGATCATTTATTCCGTGCATCTCGTAAGACAGAAGCTTCTCGGGACGTACGAGGACCTGCCGGCGATGATCATCTGGCGAAACCAGATGCTGTCGCATCTGTATTTTCTGAATCCGCTTGCGTGGATAGTCCCGTACACGAGGTACAGCCTTCTGGGAGTGTCGCATCTCGACCAGGAAGGGACGGTGGTCGCGATAGTACCGCTGACTGTGCTGATAATGCTGGTCGGGTCGGTTTTGTTCCTGATGCTGGCGTACAGGTGGTTCAAGGCGAGGGAGCACAGGATTGTTGAGGAGTTATAGTCTGCATGTGTCATGGATGATCCTTTCTCAAGATTAATAGCTGCTGTACTCACCGTTGTCGGGGCATTTATCGTTGCATTTGTCACGCATCGGCTGACTGTCGCGCGGGAGCAGGCAAAGCAGAGGAAGGTAAGTGAATCAGGGCATCTTGAAAGAATCGACACATTCATGAAAACCGTCCACTCCCCTGTAATCCGCCGGACGCACGAGATCGAAACGTTTATAGATGACCTGCTTGGCAACCACTGGAATCCAGAATCCGATGTGGAATGGAAGAAGATCAAGAAGGAGCGGTTCAGCGCAATGATGATCGTGCTGGGAAGCTTACAGGACGGTTTGAAGGACCTTCTTGACACCGTGACGCCGTACATGGCGATTCTCCCGTCGGAGCTATCCGAAATCCTGGCGAAGGAACTACCGATCCTGATAACCGATCTGGAAATACTGAAAACGATGGTGAAGGAAAAGTCCGAGAAGCCTGCGATTGTATTCGGAAGGTTAAGTAATGTGAAATCCGTACTGTCTGGCCTGCGTGAGCAGTTCGACGAGAAAAATTACAGGGAATTTCTGGGTGTTCAGTAATTTTCATGTGCAGTCTGCGCATGACACATGAATATGCAGGACGTTTGACCCCTTCCGTACCCCTTGCTATAATACCCGCCCGGTCGACTTTCATATGTTGTGACTTTTTTCACAACCTGAATCCGTATCAACATATTAAATGCACGCTAACGGAAGGAATCATAAATAATGGCTGAAAATGTATATATCGTAAGCGCGAAAAGAACCGCAATCGGACGATTTATGGGCTCACTCATGCCCATCCCCGCTCCAGAGCTCGGTGCCACAGCCGGTAAAGCCGCAATCGAGGCCGCAGGAGTCAAGCCGGAGGATGTCAACCAGGTAATCATGGGTAATGTCTGCTCGGCGAACCTCGGTCAGAACCCAGCCCGCCAGGCCCAGATAAAGATGGGCGTCCCGTCTGACAAAAATGCATACCTGGTCGGGATGGTCTGCGGATCGGGTCTCCAGGCTGCGAATCTCGGGTACATGACGATCAAGGCGGGGATGGCGGATATTATCGTGGCCGGTGGTTTCGAATCGATGAGCCGCACACCGTATTATGTCACAGGTGCCCGTGAGGGCTTCAAACTGGGTCACAGGCAGATGGTCGACGGGTTGATCTTCGACGGTCTCTGGGACCCATACGGCGACATGCACATGGGGATCACGGGCGAGCTGGTCGCGGAGAAATATTCGATCACTCGAGAGGAGCAGGACGAGTGGGCGTACAACTCCCACCGCAAGGCAATCGAGGCGATCGACGCGGGACGATTCGAAGAGGAAATCGTTCCAGTCATGATACCCCAGCGCAGAAAGGATCCGATCGAGTTCAAGGTCGATGAGGGTCCTAGAAGAGATACGTCGGTTGAAAAGCTTGCGAAACTGCGTCCGGCATTCAAGAAGGACGGCACAGTCACGGCAGGCAACGCTCCGAGCACGAACGACGCCGGTGCCGCGGTTGTACTTGCCAGTGAGAAAGCGGTCCAGGAAAAGGGACTCAAACCGATCGCCAAAATTCTCGCGACAGGTATCGGGGGGCTTGATCCCGAATGGGTCATGCTCACACCGATCCCGACAGTCAAGGCGCTCTACGAGCAGGGCTTCTCGAGGGAAGATTTCGATCTATGGGAATTCAACGAGGCGTTCAGCGTGCAGCAGATAGCGGTCTCACGGGAACTTGAGATCGACACCGCCCTTGTCAATGTTAATGGCGGCGCGGTGGCACTTGGGCACCCGATCGGATGCTCCGGAGCGAGGATTCTGGTGACGCTTCTTCACGCACTGAAGCAGCGGGATAAAAAACGTGGAGTCGCGGCCCTATGTCTCGGCGGCGGTAATGGCGTCGGTATGGCAGTCGAGCTAGTTTAAATAATCAGGGGATCTTTTAATGGAGATAAAGAAAGTCACAGTCTACGGCGCAGGAACAATGGGAAACGGGATCGCTCAAACGTGCGCTGCAAACGGATTTGACGTAACGATGGTCGACATCGAGCAGGAATATGTCGACAAGGGCATGGCAGCGATCGAGAAGAGCCTCGGACGGCTGGTCAAGAAGAAAAAGATCAACAAGACAAAAGCCGGTGAGATTCTCGGACGTATAACACCGTCGACCAGGCGTGTATACGATGCTGACCTTGTTATTGAGGCTATCATTGAGGTCGAGCATGCGAAAAGGGAACTCTTCGCGGACCTCGACAGGCACTGCCCGGAGCACACGATACTCGCATCGAACACATCGTCGTTACCGATCACAAATATTGCGTCAGCAACCAAACGCCCGGATAAGGTAATCGGGATGCATTTCATGAATCCTGTCCCGGTGATGAAGGGCGTAGAGATAATCCGTGGCGAGGAAACGTCGGACGAGACCTACCGTGCTGTCGATCAAATGGCAAAGGACCTCGGGAAGATTCCAGGAGTCGCCAACGACTTCCCGGGATTTATCGCTAACCGGATCCTGATGCCCTACATCAACGAGGGTGCCTGGTCGCTGCACCAGGGAGTCGCCGATGCAGCAAACATCGACCTGATCGCAAAGACGTGCCTTAACATGCCGATGGGACCGCTGGAACTCGGCGACCTGATCGGACTGGATATCTGCATTGCGATTATGAACGTGATGTATATCGGATTAAAGGATGAGAAATTCAAGCCGTGCCCGTTGATAGAGAAGCTTGTAAAAGCAGGCAAACTGGGTCGGAAGACAGGCAGGGGATTCCACGACTACAGGAAGTAGGTCAAATTTCCGTTAGTGTTGAAGATAAATCCGATTTAACCCGGATTTTTTTTACATTTCATGAACCGGATATTTTTTCCGATGATATACGTCTCCGTCGTATGACGCTTTAAGTATGGTATTATCCAGCCTTATTATCCGTTCAAGTTGAGTGTAATAAAGATGACCCTGACAAGCAATTTCGACGACGACAGCCTGCGACTCGATGGTTCCCTGCTCTCAAGTCATGTCGATCCGAAACAGGTCGACAGCATGCAGGCCGATGTCGATGCGGTTATCGAAAAGATCCATTCACGGTCCGGTGCGGGAAGCGACTACCTCGGCTGGCTGGATCCCGCGGAAATGCTGGATGACAGAGAACTGGTCAGGATCAGGGAAACCGCAAAACGCCTTCGTGAAGAAACGGACTGCCTTGTCGTTATCGGAATTGGAGGGTCCTACCTCGGTTCACGTGCCTGCTTTGAAGCTTTGACCCCTCCTGGCTCCAATCCTGACCGATTGCGGTACGCCGGGACCAATATGTCCCCACGCTACCAAACGGATCTGCTGTCCTCACTCGAATCACAGAATTTCGCAATCAACGTAATATCAAAATCGGGCACGACAACAGAGCCGGGCATCGCGTTTCGAATACTCAGAAACGAGCTTGAAGGCCGTATTGGTGCTGACGATGCATCAAAACGTATAGTTGCCACGACAGACCGCCGGAAAGGAGCGTTGAGGGAGCTGGCCGATTCCAGGGGATGGGAGACGTTTATCGTTCCGGACGATGTCGGGGGACGTTACTCGGTACTTACTCCTGTCGGATTGTTTCCGCTTGCTTACGCAGGAATAGACATCGATGCACTAGTCGGTGGGGCGACAGAATGCTCTATCGCCTGCCGGGGAGGAAACACCGAGCGCAATCCTGCACGTCTCTATGCAATGTTGAGACATCTCCTTTATAAATCAGGATTGTCGATGGAGCTGCTGACGTCGTTTGAACCGCGCCTTGGGCAGTTAATCGAATGGTGGAAGCAGCTCTACGGGGAAAGTGAAGGCAAGGACGGCACGGGGCTCTTCCCGGCAGGAACAGTTTATTCAAGAGACCTTCATTCACTCGGTCAATGGGTGCAGGAGGGAGCGAGAATCCTGTTCGAGACGTTCATCGGGATCGATAACGGGGAACCGTCGCTGACGGTGCCGAAGTCCACCGATGAAAAGTCCGCCGATGGGTTGGATTACCTCGAGGGTATGGAGCTTGCTGCGATCAACAGACTTGCACAGGAGGCCACGAGGGTCGCGCACTTCGACGGCGGCTGTCCGAACATGGGTCTGTACATCCCGAAGCTCGATGCATATCACCTTGGCGTGTTGATCTACTTCTTTGAGTACGCATGCGCAATTTCCGGTTACCTCAACGGCATCAACCCGTTCAACCAGCCGGGAGTCGAGGTATACAAGAAAAAAATGTTCGCGCTTCTCGGCAAACCCGGATTTGAGGACGATGGAAAAGCCCTCAGGGAAAGGCTGGGATTAGAATAGATACCAAATTCCCCTGTACCGCTCCCCGACGCTGCGTTACAATTGTCTCACCAGTGTCCGAACCATTCGAAATAAAACCCGGCAGTCCGATCTGGAAACTAACGCGATTCTGGCGCGTGCTCGCGATCACATCTCTGATGGTTATAGTCTGCTCAGCTGTTCTCAACCTTGTGATCGATCCGTTCGACCTGTACGGACTCGGATTATTCCCGAGAACCGTGATGAATCACTACCAGATCAAGCTGGGATTGATCCAGGAATTCGATCCACCCCCTGAGGCATTGATACTTGGAAGCTCGAGGGCGTACGCTCTGGATCCGGATGTTGTCGAAGGGACTCTCGGACAGCGATGTTTCAACTTTTCCGTTCCAAGCGCGAAGGCGGAGACGTATTACTCCATTCTCAGGCTGATGCTCGAGGAGTTCGACGCTCCCATCGACACGATCATACTGGCAGTCGATCCCGAAACGTTCCACCCGACCCTTCCGATACAATCCGAAGCGAGGTATATCGAGGAGTACGCAAGATATTTTGTATACAATGATGCGGCTCAGGCCACCGTCTGGGACAGGATAGCCCTGCTGCCGACTCTTGATCAGACAACCGAGTCGTTCGGTTCGATTCACAAGCTGTTCCAGAAATCGACGGGCGTCAAGTGGATGGACTATCGCGATGACGGTTACTCGACGTTCACGCAGAGGGAACAGGAGATTTCGGAAGGCACGTTCGATCTGCAGTCCAGGCTCGATAATCGAATCGGAAAATACCCGGAGAGATCGCTGAGGCTATCGGATTTTACAGGTTTATGCGAGGTACGTCAGCGTTACTGGGAGGATTTCATAGAGCTGTGCCGTGAGAATGACATCACGGTGTACGCCTTCATGCCCGTGGAACATCCGCAGTTGCATGAATTCATGCTGGAACTTGGCGCAGATGAAATATTTAACAGTGTTTCTGAATACCTGGGCGGGACACTCGCGTATGAAGGCTGGGTATACCGTGATTTCACAGATATCGAGGAGTTCGATGGTGATCCGGATGAATTTTATGACGAGATACATTTAAGACCGGACAATGCCGACAGGGTCCTGCAAAGTTTGATGAGCAGTGAGGAATAATGGGAGTCGTTACCGGAAAAGCAGGGGGCTGGACAAGCCTGAGATTCAAGTGGGTCATTGCTGCCGTGATGTTGGTCGTCCTTGCGGCAATCGCGGGACTCAACATCATCATCGATCCACTCGATCTCTACGGCAATTCATTCTTCCAGCCGTGGCAGTTCAACCGTTACGAGCGTAAGCTCGCGCTTTTTGAGAACTACGACTCCCCGCAGGTCCTGATACTTGGAAGCTCGAGAGTAGAGGCGCTCAATCCCGAGACGGTCACCGAATTAACCGGAAAAAATTGCTTCAACTGGGCACAACCCTCTGCAAGTGCTGAAACGATACTCGCCGCACTGAAACTTGCGGTTGTTGAGAACGATGCACCGATCGACACCGTAATTGTGTGCATCGATCCTATGATCTATCACCCGTCGCTATGGATCCATCCGCAGGCAAGACTCGTTCCCGATTACACTCATTACTTTTCGAACGACTACGCGGTCACAAACCTTCGCGAACGCATGGCGCGGTTATTTACTCTCGAGCAGACGAGTTCATCGTGGAAGGTGATCAGGCGCGACCTCGGGTTAGGTAGTAATGTGCCAAGGATCGAGTATCGCGAGGACGGTTTCGCGATCTACCCTCAGCGCGAGGAATCGCTCCTGAACGGCGATTACAACCTTGACCAGGTCCTCGGTGAGCGAGTCCCGGCTTATATCGATTCCGTTCTGGGGATAGAACAATTCACCGGGCTTTCAACAGTACGCCAGGGATACTGGGAGGAATTCCTGCAACTTAGTAACGAGCACGGAATAACCGTGTACGCGTTCATACCGCCGATGCATCCCGATCTTTGGGTATTCCTGGAGGCACAGTGTGTCGATCACCTTTATATGGAAACCTCCGCTTATGTGGAACAGACCGTGTCAGACTCCGGTGGTGTGTTCAGGAATTACATCGACCTTGACAGCTTCGATGGTGATCCGGAAATGTTCTGGGACGAGGTCCACATGCGTCCGGAGAACGGCGAAGCACTTCTAAGGGACCTCCTGAGTGCAGGATACTAATTCGTGACCGAGTTCCGTAAATCCACACCCGACGACCCCACCCGGTGGCGAGGAGTAACTACCTGGAAAGTTCTTGCGATCACCTTCGCGTCAATACTGCTCTTGATTGGGCTAATGAATTACATAGTCGATCCGTTCGGGATCTATGGAACAGGCATTTACCCTTCACTTTAGTTCTCCCAGTACCAACATAAGTATGACCTTTTCCGAGAGTACGATCCCAGACCGGAGGTCCTGATTATCGGAAGTTCGAGGGTCGGTTACATCGATCCGGACCTTGTCACGGAGTTGACAGGCAAACGGTGCTTCAACTGGGCTATGCCTGCTGCCAAGACCGAAATATTTTACTCGGTACTGAGAATTGCGGTCGAGGAATTCGACGCACCGATCGATACGGTCATAATCGGGGTCGATCCGGAGGCGTTTCATCCCGGGACGGAGATCCACCCGCAGGCAAGGCTAACCAGCACGTACAAGAGGTACTTTTCTGAAGATACTGTACTGTCCATCCTGCGTGAGAAAGTGCTCAGGTTGTTCACCATAGAGCAGTCGGTATCGTCGCTGGAGGTTCTCTTGAGGGAAATGTCGGGACGGGAGACCGATTATTTTATAACGTGGGGTCCGGACGGCTTCCCGGTCGAAGTAAACTACGACCTGGCACCTGAGGGTTATATCGAGGATCCCGCGGAGCGCCTTGAGCATGGGATTGCCACGTATCCGCGTACAACGTGGTACCCGGAACGATTCAATGGATTATCAGATGAGTGTAAAAACTGGTGGGAGGAGTTTCTGAAAATCTGCGATGAAAATGAGATTCAGGTTTACGCTTTTATACCCCCATATCATCCACGTCTGCTTGACAACCTTATGAGAATCAATGCAGGTCCGATTTTTGATGAAACACGGACTTTTTTAGAATCAACAGTTACGGGAATGGGCGGGACGTACAAAGATTATAGTGATATTGGTAATTTCAACGGTGATCCGGACAATTTTTTAGACGAGACTCATCCTGATATGGAAAACGTGGAGTTGTTAGTAAGGGATTTGCTGGCTGATTGACTTGACCTCAAGACTTATCATCCTGAGCCTTATACAAATGACACTCCGCCCAGTGGTTTTCGGTGAAATGGACACGAGGTGGGCTGTCAATTTTACATTCGTCGCGGACGTACTGGCATCTCGTGTGGAACCTGCATCCCGAAGGCGGATCGGCAGGAGATGGCGGGTCACCCTCCAACAACACTCTGTCAGGCTTGTGGTCGGGATCGGGAACCGGGACTGCCGACAGGAGCGCTTTCGTGTACGGATGTTTCGGGTTGGCGTAGAGCTCCTCCGACGGTGCGTACTCCACGATTTTCCCGAGGTACATCACCGCGACATAATCCGAGATATGCTCGACAATCGAAAGGTCATGCGCGATGAAAAGATAAGTAAGCCCAAGTTGTTTCTGGAGGTCCTGGAAGAGGTTCACGACCTGCGCCTGGATGCTCACGTCGAGTGCGCTGACGGGCTCATCGCAGATGATTAGTTTCGGGTTTAACGCCAGCGCGCGGGCGATGCCGATACGCTGCATCTGTCCGCCGGAAAACTCGTGCGGGTAACGGTTCGAGCTGTCGGGATTGATCCCGACCAGTTCCATCAGTTCCTGTACGCGTATTCTTTTCTCGTTTCCCTTCACCACGCGGAAAATTTCAAGCGGTTCCGCGATCGCCTCCCCTACCGGCAGACGCGGATTGAGGCTGGCGTTCGGGTCCTGAAAGACGATCGACATATCCCTGCGGAGCTCGCGCATCGACCGCCTGTTCAACCCGGTGATTTCCTGCCCTTCGAAATAAATTTCACCAGAAGTTGTCTCTATCAGCCTGAGAATCAACCGTCCGAGTGTCGACTTCCCGCATCCCGACTCGCCAACAAGTCCGAGGGTTTTTCCACGCTCGATTGAGAAAGAAACGCCATCGACCGCCCTGACCGCTCCAACCTGACGGGGTATGACAATCCCGCGAATGATGGGGAAATGCTTGACCACATCGACGGCTTTGAGAAGTATGTTGTTTGTCTCAGACATCCCGCACTACGGTAAACAATCGACAACGGGTTGTCCAGCGGATTGGACCTCAGGGAAATTGGTTTATTCCCCCGACGCCGCAATGTACTGATTCAGCGATTCCTGGATCGCGATCGCGGGCTCCGAGATGGGAATCAGCTGACATAGAATGAACTGTCTCTCGTAAGTTCCCTGATCCATGTGCTCGATACCGGCTCTGCTCGTTAATGGGACCGGCACCTCCCACGCCCATGTGTACGTCCAGGATTCGGACTCATCCCATTTGGTAACGACGTACTCGATTATGACCCTCTGGAAGTTGTCCGGGTCCTGTTCGAGGTCCTTCATGTGTTCGACCAGGTAGCCTTCGTTACGGTAATCGTCCATAAGGGCTTCGATTGCGTCGGTCGGAGCTGCGTTGGCGGCTTCGGAGGTCACGGCAAGCTCGGTACCGCCTTCCTTATGCATGACTGCCCAGATCATGTAGACGAAAAGGGCGCCAAATATCAGGAAGAACGTCCCCCAGCTCATCCCCCGCGTCATCGTAAAATATGCACAGCCCAAAATTGTCCTCCCAGATGCATTTAATCAATCTGATTTCTCATTTTACTACAGATACTCTTAGTCGGTAGCAGCAATATACAAATCCAGCGTATCCTGGATACTGATTGCCTTGCCAGACAATGGAATCAATACGCATTCCCTGAGATAGCTGTTAAACTGGACTTCATCGGACCGGATGCTCCTGTATTCCGCAAAGTCCGGATTTAAAATCAGAGGATAATTGGACCATGCGGTGAGATCTGGCGTTACAAGCTGCCTGGGAACCCGCCACGCCCATTTGTAGGACCATTCATTAGATTCGTCAAGAGTTTTGACCACATACTCAACAATCAACCTGTTCCGATGGTGCTGGTCCTGGTTAAAATCCCTTGCCAGGATCACAATATATCCCTGCTCCTCTATCTGCTCCATCATGTTTGCGATAGCTTCACGCGGTGCGTGGTCCGAAACATCCTCAGGAATATAATGCCCTGGAGTGGTCATCGAATGGTTCCAGCTCCAGGCCAGGAAACAGATCATCAGGATCCAAACAAACCACCATCGATCCCATTCGACGCCTTCAGCTAACCGGACCGGTATCGGACCCAGGAACATTTCGACACCTATAGCCTTTTAATAAATGGACGTCACAGATAATTTTAAGTTGCGCTTCTTACTTCAGGCTTCCCGGCAGATCGAACCTTATACGAACGGTCTCGTCGGCGAAATCCCATCCGCACGAGACCTGGAACGAGTCGAGGATGTACGTTACATGGCACTCCTGGCGCTCGAACTCATCAGCAGCGAAGTCCCATGCCCAGTCGAATCCCGCTCCCCAACGTCGTGAGAACCTGCTCTGCTCCCTGACACCGAGTTCCTCGATTACCTGCGGGACGTCGAAGCTGAACGGCGTATCTCCCCATTCGTATACCCGCTGGTAGCTCAGACTCACTCCCCATCCAGGCGGATCGACGTAGCGCAGACGGACCAGTCCATCCAGTACGGTGTAATTCTCCCCGTCCTCATAATAATAATCATCAAGGTCGATCTGTCCGGACAGGTTAAAAATCCCGAGCGGAATTCCAGTGTGATCGATCGATGCACGGTAACCCCAGCGGTCGGCGTCCGGACCGTCGCGCATGTCTCGCATATGTCCCCAGAAAGAAGCAACACGGAATCCGAAACCGGAATCATCCAACTGGAGTCGACGGGTACCTAAGGTGATTTCCGGTTCAGCCCTTGTCGGGACGGGCTCATAGTTACGGTCCTCTTCCCGTCTGTAACCTGCCCTCGCTTCGATAAAAAGATCCTCCCATCGCGCGTACCCGATCAACTCAGGGTACGTGCGAGCGAACGGGAACGTATCCAGTCGAAGTGTGAAGCGCGGACCATCGTCCAGTGATTCCTCGTTGAAGTCGTATGACGGCCTGAAATCGATCCTGAGGTACTCATCTCCCTCCCAGCCGATCATAGGGAAGCGGATATTGAGTCCAGGCTCATTTCGGTCGACGAAGCTATGCCAAAGTGGAAACGGAATAATCTCAAAACGGTTACCGTACAGGTCGACGGTCAGGTTTGAAAGCCTTGCGGCAAGCACGTTACGGCTCCCGGTAGCCGGATGCTCCCCGATAATGAAATCGATTGCCCTCGACCGTATCGCAAGCTCCGGATTATCGAGGTTCCCAAGCGACAGGCACGGGCTTTCAAGAACAGCTTCATCGGGTCCCAGGTGGGCAGTGTCGGCAGTAAAGTTGACCTTGTACTGCTCATCCCCCTCCAGCCCAAGCTCCGAAGCTTCCGCAAGATAATAGCCGTAGACGTCGTAACAGATCCCTGTATAGTGGCCTGCCTCATCGGATGACGTCGGCAGGTCAATGAAAACGTTTGCACATTCAAATCTCGCCTTACCGTTCATTCCTGTGAAGACAACCTGCGGACCCGCTTCAAGACGTGTGACATCGGCGCCGTCGAAAACGGCTTCGATGTGGTTGGTCTCGAGCATGAAATCGCGTCCTTCGGAGATGAAGGTCGCTACTACCCCGCCCTCCCAGATCGCACGCTCCTGAATCACCTGTTCACCGTTGACCGTTGACAGAATCTGCTCAAAGACGAAGTCCTCACCCTCGATAACAAGCATGTCGCCGGAACCGAGCTCAAATCCAGCCTGCTGAGCATGAACCAGGGACGGAAACAGAGCAAGGAGAATCCCGTTTAGAATCAGGAATGGAAGGATATATATGGACTTTCGTGCTTTCACTGTGATCGGCGGACTACGCGGGTGATTATACCACGCGTACAAGCCCTAATGATTATGTTATCCTTACCCGGACTAAAGGGAGGCACCCAATGGATCCAATCAGCCTTTTGGCCGGACTCGTTGTCGGTGGAGCTCTGGGCTGGATAATCACGTTCCTGCTGAGCAAAGCCCGTACCGCCGAAGCCAGGGGACATATCGATGCGCGGAAAGAAGAAATCGTCGGGCTGGAAGAGCGTATCGTCCAGATGAACCAGCGCATTGATGATCTCAACGCGGCTCTGAAAACCGAGGGCGAGAAACGAGCCGCCGCAGAGGCGAAGGCGGTCCGTACGGATGCACTGGAAGATGAAAAGAAGAAGGTGAGCGACGAACTCAGCAGGCTGAAGACCGATTTCGCCGTACTCGAGGAGGGCATCACGAAGGAACGCGAGAAGGTCGCTGAGCAGCTTAAATTTGTCGATGAAGCGAAGCAGAAACTTTCAGACACTTTCGAAGCCCTTTCATCGACAGCACTGAAATCCAACAACGCTGCATTCATAGAGTTGGCAAAATCAACGCTTGAAACCTTCCAGACCAAGGCTGAAGGTGATCTCACAGAACGCCAGAAAGCGATACAGGCTCTGGTCGACCCAATGAAGGAAAACCTTGAGAAATACCAGAAGCTGATAGCTGAAATGTCCGAGAAGCAGACAGGTCAGTACACGAGCCTGCAGGACCAGGTTGCGGCATTGCTTGCATCGGAACAATCCCTGAAGCTCGAGACCGGGAAACTGGTAAATGCCCTGAGTGCCCCGCAGGTTCGGGGTAACTGGGGTGAACTGACGCTGAAGAGGGTCGCGGAACTTGCCGGGATGGTCGAATATTGTGACTTTGTGGAGCAGGAATCAACCGATACTGAAAAGGGACGATTGCGTCCCGACATGATCGTCAATCTGCCGAACCAGCGGCGAATCGTTGTAGATGCGAAGGCTCCATTGAAGGCGTACGTGGAGGCAGTGGAAGCGTCATCCGACGAGGATCGCGCTTTAAAATTGAAGGAACACGCCAGGCAGGTTAAATCACGAGCACTCGACCTGAGTCGCAAGGAATATTGGGATCAATTCGACGAAGTTCCTGAATTTGTAGTGCTGTTCCTCCCCGGTGAACAATTCCTGGGTGCTGCACTTCAGGAAGAGCCTGATCTACTTGAGACCGCGTTCAGGCAGAAGGTAATAATCGCGACACCGACCACACTTATCGCGCTTCTCAAGGCGGTAGCGTACGGGTGGCGTCAGGAATCGCTCACAGCAAACGCAAAACAGATCAGCGAGCTTGGAAAGCAGCTCTACGACCGTCTGGCAACTCTCGCCGCACATTTCCAGAGGCTTGGCGCAAACCTCGATAAGAGTGTGGAAGCGTACAATGCTGCAATCGGATCGCTTGAGAGACGGGTGATAGTAACTGCACGAAAATTCAAGGAGCTCGGTGCGACGGCAGCTGATGACATACCGTCGCCAGAACCCATCGACCAGCAGGCCCGTCCGATGATCCCGATTGGTTTCGAAGTCGAGGACACCGACGATCCCCCGAAAGCGTTGTCATAAGTAATCCAACCTGAAAATAGGAAAGGGAGCGAACCGATGCTCCCTTTTTATTACAGTTTGCGAGCTGTCTAAGTCATTCTGAATCGACTTGTGGTTGTGGGGGCTCGGTCACCACTTCCTTAGCTGCAATCGCAGGACGTGGTGGGACGTAACTCATCAGTGCCGCTCCGACTCCGATGAAACTCATTCCGGCAACAACAAGCCAGCCAAGGATCGGTATCAGGAGAAGCAGAACGAGGCTTCCCGCACCGAGAATCGCACGCCTGAGCCCTGTTGCTGCAGGATCGATCAGTTCTCCCGCCCATTCGATGATCGCGGCCTTGCCAAAGCTGGCGGCCAGCAGGAGAAATGCAGCCAGGATTATCACAGCCAGCAATCCGGGAAGGTCGCCGGCGCTCCCAAGCCACATGACGATTATAAAAACGAACAGTGAGACAATCAGGCCGAAGAAAAGACTGCCCCACGGCATTCTACGACCGATCTCACCGGTCCACTCGACCTTTTTCGGGAAGAGCCCGTGCCATAGCAGCGAGAAACCGGCGAATCCAAGCGTCCAGAGCACAACTATCACGAGCAGCATGAACGCTCCAAGTCCTGCGTTTGCGCCGGCTTCGGGAGATAAATCCTGTGCGAAAACCGGTGTTGCTGCGAATAAACCGAGAATCAATAACAAGGCAGTATGCATTAACCTGTACTTCGTAAATCTCATTTTCATGTTACACCTCAGTGCGTCGCGGTTACATGCTTTCCTTTGACTTCTGTGTTTTCGAATCCCTCATGGGTAGTTTTGACTTGAGGAAGAAAAAGTGCACTGCAGCTAATATGCCCGTGACAACCAGTGCCGACCAGAGCCAGCCGGACCAGGGCGCGATAACGCTGCCAAGCTCTCCCATCGACTCAAGGATGCCGCCCTGCCAGACCATGAACGTAGCCGACATCTCAGCGAAGGTCGGGACGTTAAAGGTGATATCAATTCCCTCCCGATATTCGGGTGGAAGTCGATCGAGTGTCCCGATCAGTTTGTGACCTGAGCTGAGAAGCTGCAGACGGACCATCGGCAGGAGTAACACCCAGACGAGGACGGCAGCGAGAGCGACCTGAATACGTCCGATCGACACCGCAGGGATAGTTTTTTTCACGGTGTCTCGACGGAGCCGCCATTCTCTAAGGACTTTGTCGCGGAAACCCAGGGGTACTTCTGCAGGCTGGATTTCAGCCATCAGGGAGCTTACCTTCTGCTCCTCCATCAGCACCTTCTGGCAGCTGGCACAGTCCATACGATGCATCTCTAGCTTCGTGTGCGTATCCTCGGGAAGGATCCCGTCACGAAATGCCGGAAGGCTATCGATGAACTCCGTGCAGGGATCCGGTTTACTGTTGAAAAGACGTTTCATGACTTCATCGCTTTACTTAAAATTCAATTCCCGACGCTTCCGCTTTGACCAGGAACGCTTTCTTCGCCCTGAAGAGCCATGTTTTGACGGTCCCGATCGGCAGGCCAAGAGCTGTTGCGATCGCGTCGTACTCAAGGCCCTCCATGTATCTCAAGTGAAGCACCTCTCTGAAATGAGCCGGGAGGATTTCGAGTATCATTTCGACCCCCCTCTTGCGCTCGAGAGAATCAAGTGCTTCCTCCGGTCCTGCATCCGTCCCGATATCCCGTCGCTCACTGATATCCCGGGACTCGATTCGCTCCCGTCCGGCCCTGCTCGAAACATAGTTAAGAGCAAGATTCCGCCCGATCTTAAAAAGCCAGGGACGGAAGGGACGTCTTGGGTCAAATTTGTCGAGATGGTCGAATGCACGTATGAATGTCTCCTGTGCTATATCCTCCGCCTGAAACGAGTCCTTCACAATCCGGTCGATATAGCCGATTAATGCTCCGGCATGGGTGTCAATCAGTGTACCGAGCGCGCTTTCTTCACCAAATCGCGCCCGTCTGATTACCTCATATTCGAGCTGATCGACACTAGATTCCATGACGTCACAGTGTTCTCTAATATTTAATACAGTAAAAGGGCCTACAAAGTTTCAAACCGGTACTGAAATAGTATCCAATTGGATTTAATAAGATACAACCTGTAGTATAATCTGACGAATAATCCGGGTATGAGGGAGGTTGTGAGATGGAAAAAATCAGAATCAACGTGTGGATTTGCTGCCTTTTAGCGCTGCTGGCCCTGCTCGCACCGGTTTCGCGTGTAAATGCCGACAATGAAGAGACTGAACCGGTGTACAGGCCGTATCACGTGCCCATTTTTGCAGAATATCGTGAATGGCCGCCGGAATCTATCGCTCCGGCGGAAAAAGAGCTATTAAGCCAGGTTATCTGCGTACTTGAGACCACCAGGGGCATAATCAGGATAAGGGTGTTCCCGTACAATGCCCCGTTCCACAGCGCTAACTTCGTGAAACTGATCCAGGACGGATTCTACGACGGCATTATTTTCCACCGGGTGATTGAGGACTTCATGAGCCAGGGTGGCGACCCTGACGGCACCGGTTCCGGAGGTCCCGGGTACACACTTCCAGCTGAGATCGGCATGCCCCATGTAGGCGGGTCGATTGCAGCCGCACGAACCGGGGATGCCGTGAATCCCGAGCGGCGTTCGTCCGGAAGCCAGTTTTACATGGTGCACACCGACACAAGCGCAAATTATCTTGACGGCAACTACTCGGTGTTCGGCCAGATAATTGAGGGGCAGGACGTAAACCTGTCGCTGTCGTTGAATTACAGTCGAGAAGGTCAGCTCAAGCACACCGAGACAGATTACATTATACAGGCATGGGTAGAAGTCCCTGCAGCCCTGAATTAATCGGGCATTTAACAAGTTGACATGCAGGATATTTCCATCGATTACATTTCCAATGCAATCACAGAGTTGGTATAATTCACACTCACCCTTAACTGAAGGGAAGAGAGGATCTGACATGAGACGTATTACAATTTTTGCCTTACTCATAACCTTTTTAGTTCTTATGCTTACAGCCTGTACTCCGCCGCCTCCGCCGGAGGAGATGCCGGAAGAAACAGACACGACCGAGGTCGATCAAACTGCCACCGAAGATCCGGATAAGGGACCTGACGAAGAGATCCCACCCACGGACACACTCACCGAGACGGTTGAGGGAGATGTAGAGACAACATCAACCAGCCCCGGCATCAGTGAATCTGATGACGGAGCAACGTCGACTGTTGTTACAGATCCCGAAGAAGGTGAAAGCGAGGAGCCGACAGAGGAAGAAACTGAAGCTGAGGTGGAAACAGACTCCGATGCTGTCCCTGAGGACATTTTCGGATACTACGAGACATGGCCCGCCGATTCCATCACCGATGAGGAAGTCGAACTGCTCAGAAATATCGTTGTAGTGTTCGAGACATCCAAGGGCATAATCAAGCTCGTGGTTTTCCCTGACCAGGCACCGTTAAACAGCGCGAACTTCGTCAAGCTGGTTCAGGAGGGCTTCTATGATGGCACGGTTTTCCATCGAGTAATTGAGGACTTTATGAGCCAGGGCGGCGATCCGACAGGTACCGGTTCCGGCGGACCCGGATACACGGTGCCAGCCGAGATCGGCCTCACGCACGATGCTGGAAGACTCTCCGCAGCACGTCAGGGTAACAACATGAATCCTGAAATGCGGTCATCGGGAAGCCAGTTCTTCCTGTGTCATACACTGGAGCGAACCCAGAGTCTGGACGGCCAATACACCGTGTACGGCGAAATCATCGAAGGACAGGACGTTAACCTGTCGCTTTCAATTAACTACACAGGAAGGGGTCCGATAGCGGGTGCCCCAACCGATACGCTAATCCGAGCATGGGTTGAATGGCGGTAAGCCATTAAATATTGGGGTTCTTTCCAGAGAGGGAAGATTTAGGTTAACTATACGGAAGAGGTTCACGCATGGGTTCACGTGTGCGGCTGAAACTTGCCGAAACATTGCGCGCCGGGCTTGAAGAGTTCTCGGAGCGGTGGGTCAGGTTCCTCAAGGCGAACGAACTTGCACCTGAGACGGATGAATCGGATGATGAAGCGTCCAACCGTGCAAGGCTTGGTTTTGAAGTAATTGCCAACCTGCTTGAGGGATCGGAATTCTCCGGTTACGAAAATGTAGTCCGCAGGCTTCTCCACGACTGGATAAACCGGGCCGCGACGTACGCCGATTTACTTACGGTCGAGGAAGCCTTCACTGCTTTCCTGATGCCGCACCTTCCGGTAGATCCTGACAGCGACGAAGCTGACGAGATCAGGTCCACGATCGACGAATTCCTTCATTCAGATTTCAGAGCGGATATTCTCGCGCTTTATCTCGATGTCTACGAGGAAATAATCGGTGCTGAAAGCAGCCACACTGCTTATATCCTGGGGCATTTCGACGCAATCCTTTCGCTCACTGCCCATCTTAACGGTGCCGAGACGAGTGACGAGATCATAGATGGTCTCGCCCCCGCGATGGAAGGGCTTTTCGATAACGTGCTTGCGTCCATGATCTGGACTGAGAGTCCGGACGGCCTGAAGCTCAGGTCGGTGTCGGTGCTTGACGAGGAAGTACCTACTGCAGTGATCGATGTTGATCTACCGGAGAAACTGAACGAGGTCTTCAACACGGGTGAGGCTCGATGGATCACGGAAAATGAGCTGCCAAAGAGTTACAAGGCGCTAATCGGGGTGGAAATCCAATCGGGATTCTCGGGCTGCACCGTTCCGATCAGGCCGAGGGAAGCCGATGGACTGCTTGTCCTGCTAATTATCGGATCGGAGCATCCCGGCACTCTGGAATTATCGCTCAGCCGAGTTGCATCGGCTGAATGCGCCCTTGCCCTCGACCGTGTGAAAGGACGTGAGCAGTTGGGGTCCCTGAACAGGCGCATCAGGGACGTACTATCGCTCAGTCGTGAAACGTCATGGGGTTCAGGATATCGTGAAACCGGGGAGATGGTGGTTGAATACCTGCTCGACCTTACAGGTGGCACACGGGCACTACTGCTTGCAACTCCCACCTCATCGGTCGGAAGCAGGTCGACTACTCCCCTTTCATGGCGTGATGTCAATGAGGAAGACCTGAACACGTATAAACACGCGACAAAAATGCATCCCATAGTCGCAATACCGGTCCGGAGCTCAAAAAGCCTCCTCTTGACACCTGACAGGCTTGATGAGGTGCTTGCGGGACGGAGACCACCCCCGGGATTTGTGCCGTCAAGTGACCAGGCACTGGGAATTCTCCCGTTCGAGAGCAACGGGCGATTCCAGGGGGTCTGTCTGTTCCTGTGCCCGGTAGCCTTCGCAACCGAGCCTGAATCAGCCGATATCCTTGCGATCTTTTCACGTACCGCGGCCGATTCCATGGCCACGGCAAGAGAATTCGAACGTACAACGAAAATGGCCTCAATTGTCGAGCAGGACGCCGAACGCGCGAGGATCCTGCAACAGAGGTTAACTGCGAGATACATGCGTACCGGCAAGGTCGTCTACTGGGCTCATCTGCATCCGGCCGGTGAACTTGCCGGTGACGTGCTGACGGTCCGAACCACAGGCGACGGCAGGCTGAGTGCCTGGGCTGCTGATGTTGCCGGACGTGGAACGTCGGCAGGCTGGTCGATGATGTTCATACGCCAGTTAATTTCAGAAGTACCGTCCGAGACCACACATCCATCACACGCTCTTGAGTCCATCAACAGGGTGCTGCACGACGTAGAGTCACAGACATCGCCGGGAATATTCGCAACACTGATCGGGCTGAATATAGACGAAAAATCGCGGACGGGACGGTTCGCGCGTGCCGGGACTCCTGGTCTGCACAAGGTCACGCCTGACGGCGGGATAGAAAAAATCGATCCTGAGGGTCTCCCGCTGGGCCTGTTCGAGGACGCGCAGCTTGCGGATGCAGAATTTTCCTTCGAACCCGGTGACAAGGTTGTCTGGGTCTCGGATGGCCTGCTTGGCATCCGCGATGATAAAGGAAGCACGTGGAAAGAGTCAGGCCTGAATGACTGCATCAGGACTGCGACATTCCTTCCGGCGAGGGCACTTTTCGAGCACATACTAGAAGCGGTCGGTGACTATTCAACCGATGACATGGCCCGTGACGACTGGAGCCTGGTCGTGATCGGATTCGATCCTGAGCCGGACTGGGTCGAGAGCATGCCGGGAGGTGACAGGAGCGACCTTCTCATGAAGGCGCTTGACTGGCTCGAGGAACGCAAAGCCTGCGGAAACCTGGACCTGACCGCGATCCGCATGGTAATCGGCGAAGCGCTTACCAACGCACACGAACACGGGAATCGATACAACAACGATGCAAAAATAGAGGTCAAGATTCACTGCTCACCCAGGCACGTGCATCTGAAGGTACGCGACGAGGGCGGCAAACTGAACGAGCGTGTAACCAACCCACACCTGCGCCCCGGGAAGATCCTCGAGGACAAGGGACGTGGATTCCTGCTGATGCGTCACCAGTCAGATTTCCTCTGGGTCGAGGAGGATCGCGGGGAACTAAACGCTGTCAGGCTGCTCGGGGAGGACAAATGACCGGTCCCACGCTTTCAGATGATAAACCTGCGGAAGTTGAGGAATTCTCATCGGACGTCCGTCTCGCGATTTCAAACGATACCCTCGCGGATATGGTTGAGATCGTACTCAGGCTCGACAACGTACCGATCGAGGATGAATCCACATCGAATCCCGGTCTGATAATCGGTGACCCGGCTGGATTCGCACTGCTCAATGAAGGACAGGCTCCTCCGCATAACAGGTCACTCCTTCTGATCAACGATGAGGCCGACATTCCTGAGGGAATGGAGTACCTGCTCGTACCGCACCACGGAGACGACCATGACCTCGATCCCGGATTACTGATCAGGAAAGTCCGCGAGATGTTATCCGGACGGAAACCGTCAATTGAGAAGAATCCAGTCACTAACCTTCCCGGCGCAGCAGCATTCGAAGCGGAGTTACGTGAGCGAATCAGCACTGGTGAGCGTTTCGGTGTCGTGTTTGCCGACCTGAACCAGTTTAAAAATTACAACAAGGCGTATTCGTACTCCCGCGGCGACGAGATGCTCTGTTCGGTCGGCGAACTGATGAGTGAAATTCTGAACAGGTACCCTCACCCGCAGAATTTCCTGTCACACCTGGGAAACGACGATTTCGCGTTGATATCGAGCGAAAAACACGCGCCTGTGATTGCCGAGGAAATTGTCGACCGATTCGATGCGATGGTGTCTGAATTTTACGACGTGTCGGACCTCACACGCGGATCGGTATTAATAACCGACCGTAAGGCGAGAGAGTCGGAGTGCCCGCTTGTTACAATAGCCCTTGCAGTAATACTGTCCTCGCGGAACGCTCTGGAACATGCAGCCGAAGCCCTCGATATCGCGGATGAGCTGCTTGAGTATTTGAAGTCGCGTGATGTTACGGAGTCGTGCTGTATCGTGGAGAGGAAGAGCGCGGAGTAGCCAGTTCCCATGTTCCGGGGTTAATTTTTCCAACATATTATTCAATCCTGCTATAATTCTTCCCCGATGGCTCAACGTGCCGTTACATCGTTGTTCGCGATTCTAATTCTCCTGACGTTATGCCCGTCCGCATCAAGCCTGACTCCTGGCAGGAATTCATTCGATGCCAAGCAGTCAACGGAAAAGGAGTGGGCGATCTCAGCGACAGCATCGACGCTCGTAGAGTGGACAGCATCGCAGGTGCTTGCAGGGCAGATCGATATCAGTACGAGAGTGCTCTCAGTGAGGGAGGACGGATCGGGAATTCACATCGACGCGGGTGAGATCGACGGCGTCAATGTCGGGATGATTTTCGAGCTGTACCGTGCTCCGCATGGCGGTGAGCCTGAATATATCGCGGGAACCGTGCAGGTCGCATATGTAAGGACGGATTACTCGTACGCCGAACCAAGGCTCGATCTTGATCTGGCTGAGATATCAACGTTGTTCTTCGCGCGGACCCTAAGCGTACCACCGTCCGTCGCGTTGATCTCGGATACATCCGAGGGCGGTGGAGGAGCGGAACTCGACAGGCTGTTGCAGGGGATATTCGGGCTCCTGAGTGTCCGCAGAAACATATATCCTATCCTGGGCATACCGTCGGAACCCGCCTGGCGACTGGTTGTCACACCGGATTTCGAAGGACTGACCATTCGAGCGTCATTGAGTGAACCGAGTGGCGAGGTGCGTGGAAGCATCGTACTCGATCCGTACACGGGTGACCGTCCACCCGCACAGGCATTTCTCGATCCTTCTTATTTAACCGGAGAGGCCACACCGTTCGGAAATTCCCTTGCGCCGCCGGGACGGAGATCGATAAGCATTGCATCGGGAAACATCATTCCCGGGGCAGCGGATGAGCTTGCGATCCTGGACGGTTCCGACCTCTGGCTGTATGACCTGTCAGGTCCGGAACCAAGGCTGTTGAATTCGCTAACTGTCTCGATTCCACCGGCATCGATCAGGCACCGTGAGGACCTGGGATCACTCGAGCTTGTCGATCTGGGCGGTGACGGGCAGATGGAGATCTGCATAGCACCGCCGGGTGCTTCTCGGGGTGAGATCTGGCAGATCAGCGGTGATGAATGGATACTGCTCCAGTATCTGTCACATCCCGCCCGTGCGACCGATTCACGTATCAGCGGGGTAGTAGTGGCACCCTATATAGAAACATTCCCAGCGTACAACATGGGCGTAATACAATGGACATTTCCCGGTGGGCAGATGGAATCCGAGCTGCTGGGAATCAATTTTTCAGCCGTAGACCTGGCACCTGTGCCCGGTGAGAGAACGTGGCTTCCGGGACTGCTGGCAATCGACACAAACGGCACGCTCTGGGATCTCCCGAACCGGGGTGCACCACATGCATTGGACGGCACGTGGGGTAATTGTCTT
>JAUWTM010000252.1 GCA_030614715.1 Planctomycetota bacterium | reverse complement strand
CCGCCTGCTCGAAGCGATATATTTTCTACACAGACGGCGACGGGCAGTTCGATTCCGCTGAAATTTCAGAGCTGATACCCCTTCTGGACAAGGGTGACGTTATCTCTGCGTACAGGATCGATCGAAAGGACCCGTGGAACAGGATCCTGAACGCATGGATATACAACACGTTCCTGCTTATTTTCTTCCGACTTAATGTCAAGGACGTGGATTGTGCTTTCAAGCTCTTCAAGGCTGAGTTCTTCGACAAGATCGAGCTCAGGAGCGACGGTGCGTTAATCGATGCGGAGGTACTTATTAAACTGAAGAAGCAGGGGGCGAAGATCGTGCAGACCGGGGTTCATCATTTCCCGAGGATTGTCGGTGAGCAGACCGGTAGCAAATTTAAAGTAATCATGAAGACCGCCCACGAAATCTTCGCAAACTGGCGCGATCTTGCTTAATTTCAACACCTTATAACAGGGAAAATTCCAATGAGTGAAAAACGCAAGCCGAAATCACACGTGTTTATGGGAAACGCGAGATGGACCGGGGGACGATCGTGGGAATTCTGCGGTGAGGACTCCCCATGGTATCCCGGAGCACCGCCTGAGAGGTTCCTTGGAGAACCGAACAAGCTTACACCGGAGGATTTACTGCTGGCGAGCATAACAACCTGCATGATCTCGACGTTAACATCGCATGCGCGACGTTACAAATTCGAGCCGCTGTCCTATGAAAGCGAGATCGAAGGACTACTGGAACATACCGATGACCACGGTCACATTTTCACCAAGTGCAAGCTGCATGTGAAGATGACAGTACGGGACGAGGATGAGAGGAAGCTGGCTCTCGAACTTCTGGAAAAGGCTCACGATGATTGCTGGATGTCGAACGGCATCATTGCTGAAGTCACAATTATCCCGGAAGTGATTGTTGCTGACTGAAACAGTCCAGATACCGGCAACCTTTGATAGCTGCCGTCGTGTAAATCGTAATAAACACCCTAATCAACAACAATTGGTGCAAGAACGACCATATCCTGCAGGGACGGCGTCCTGATCAGGGACAAGCAGTCCTCGCTTTCAAGGTTGTAACAGCCTGCTGAGGTGTAGCAGAAATCGTACACATCGGCAGTCAGTGCATGGGGTGTTATCAAGTCGCCACCGACAGTGTCGCCATAGGGCGACGCCTCCCCATCGTACGACAACGGCACCTGGAGCTGATCCATCAGTGTGTCGAATGCCTCCACCTGCATCCATGTCAAGCTCTCAATCATGAAGACCAGTATCCCGCCATCCGCCACAAATTCCACCATCGCCTGGGCTTCTGCGTCTGAAAACGGCCAGCAGTATCCACCCTCCTGGCCGCAGAAGTTGACCAGTATCAGCCTGCATCCGGTCGCATCGAACACCGGTTCCGTTGACCGTACAAATGTATAACCCAGTGATTCAATCTGGACTGAAAGGGCATCGGTATCCCATGGGGGAAGTGGGTCGAGGTGACCCTCCCACCATTGAAATATCAGGTTATCGTTGGCAGGACCCTCAATGTCCAGCTGTGCCAGGTTTGCACAAAACCGGTAACAGTCGCTCCCTGTGTAACAGGGGCCGGCAAATGTACCCCAGTCGCCAACTCCCACGACAAATCTCGTTTCCGGAGGCTGCCCCCCACCGCTGATTGGAACATCCACCAGCATGTACGCAGCGAGTGGTGCTTCTGGCCAGTCGAAAGCATATGGGTCGCCCTGGATCTGCGGCATGTAAGTTGCAGGATCGGTACTTTCAGCGGTGATGAGAAATTGTTGTCCTTCAAGTCCCGACGGAGTGCAGTTCGGGACACTCACCCTGAAGGTAGCCTGTGTTGGATGGTTCGAGTTTACAAATTCCGCTGATGGCAGTACGTCCAGCGGCGTGGCAAGCAATGTCGGGGATTCAACCCAGATGTGATCGAGCTGTTCAAGGACGCTGGCACCGTCGCCTGAATCCCAGGCCTGCCAGTCCCCGATAGTGAGTAGGAATACCGCATCGCCACCGTACGTTGTCACATTCTCGTAGAACGGTTTTTCCTCGAAAATTGGGACGTTGAGCATGTACGCTTCCTGGCAGTTGGCCGAGAGATCGTACGCCTCGACCGGATAATCCGGGTCGAATGACGGGTCGGGTAGCGACCATGACGCGTCGATTGCGTATTTAAAGCGTATCGGCGGCGTCCCCCCGTCGATATCGAAATGAATTAAATATCGACGGGTGTTGAGACCCGGGACAGTTGAAAATGTCGCCCTTTCACCCGGTTCTATCGAGACAAGCGGCTCTACCTCGTCAAGATCATCCGAGAAAAGCTTGTACGGATTGAGCGTCGCAGTGGCGTACGAACCCGGAACCGCCCTGACACCCTCTGTGTATCCGAGAATCGTGCCGTACGTGGTGAACTCCTGCATGTTCCACCACCGGGTGTAACCGTCAGCGTTTGCCAGGCGAGTACCACCGGGAAGATGATACGAGATGCCGGCATCGTGGGAACCGATGGACCCACCCTCAGCCATCAAAATTCCACGTACGTCGAATCCGCGGAACCTCGCATGGCTGAGAAACGGGTGACGGAGGGTGATATCGACCACCCAGAACCCGTTCAACGGATCGCTCCCGGACTGGACACTTACTGTCAGCAGATTTACAGGGCTGCTCGGGGGTTGCAGGAATTTCAGCACGTTTGCGTTAAAGGAAGCAGACCGAAGGGGAGCGATGTCGATTGTCTCTGACACCGGGTCACATACAAACTCCCAGAGACCCCACGATATGTGCCCCGACGTGTTAATTTCCGGTGTCTGTTGAGTATTTTGGGTTACAGGATTGTTTGCGTCGGATCCTGCGCATCCGGAAAGCAGTAGTATTAATGCCAGTGTTAGATAATACCGGGT
>JAUWTM010000143.1 GCA_030614715.1 Planctomycetota bacterium | reverse complement strand
GGGGCTGGTACCGGGTATGAACCATACGCGCTCGAGGTCTTCGGGGAGATATTCGTCGACGTGGACGACCTCGATGAGGGTTTCGAACTCGACCAAACCTACATCGGTATCGGCTGCAACTACGACGCCATAACGCACATCCTGGTGGAGGCCGAAGTCGACACCGATTTCTCAATCGAGCTGGCCGGGTCACTCGATGATGAAATTCTGGAGGACGTCGACAATTTTGAGCTCGGATATGCTTACGAGGTTGACCTTGACGACGATGGTCCAATAGAGCTTGTATCCCTTGCTTTTTGCACGGGTGAATACTTCGATGAGATGTACCAGGAAACGGTGTCGGGAGCGGATTACCTGGTGCTCGTTTCAAGAAACTGGTCCGGGGATGACGTTGTCACGTTCCCGGTCAGGGATGTTGACCTGTATCCGGTCATGCTGATAATCGGTGCGGATGTGTACATCCTCGATTTCGACGGCGACGGGATCATGGAAATCCTGCTCATCACCCAATACCACGAATCGTACAGCTATGAAATCTTCGAGGTGTACGAGGACAGCGCAGAGCAGGTCTATTCGTGGTGGTATGGGTTGTAGTTATTTTTGTATGCTTATATCCGTTCGTCTAATATTCCTTTCAATTACGCCTACTTGGACTGACATCTTCCCAAAATACTTTTTTTGAATCATTTCTTCTTTTTCTGATCGCGCTTCTTTTTTTGCCTTTTACGCTTCCTAACATGCTTTTGATCTTCTAAATTTTTACGAGTAGCCAGTTCTTGTTCTAATTTAGTAATTTTCTTTTTTCTCCAACCTTCTTCTCGCTCGACCCTCAGTTTTGTAAGCTCGTTCTTAGCCGCACCTAGCTCTCTTTCTACCACTTCTTTTTCGTCAACTGCTCTTTTTAACTTCGATCTATATAATTGAGCTACGTAAAATGGCTTATCTAGTTTGGGTATAGCCCTAAATTCTTTCTCTATATTTCTAAGATTAATTTCTTCAGTTTCTTTCATGTACAGATCTTTCTGTTCATTGAAATTTATGGTTGCTTCATTAATAACAGGTTTGAAATATCGCTCATACCTTTGTTTGTCTATAATCTCTACCCCAGCATAGAAATAATCATTTAAAATACACGCATGCAACATTTCTTCAGAGCTTTCTTTTAGATCGATCATTGTCATATACCGATATAACGCTTCAGGCGTCCACGTGATAAAGTCTTCAATTTTCGATAGTTTATCTAATACACTACTAGGTGAAATGAAGTATACTTTTTCAAAACTTTGTTGTCCGATAATATCGTACTTATTACTAACTAATTGCAATATCAAATAAACAACTTCAGCCTCCACTTCAACTTGAAATTCTCGCCTAAATGTCCCTTTTTCTTCTCTTTTAGTTTGTATTTCTTCCTTAATCTTTTCAATTTTACCAATTTCTTCTGTTTCCAGTATAGTTGTATCCAGTATTTGAATATTCCACCTAGAAATTGCTTGTGTAAAAGCCTCAAATGAATTACCTTCTGGTAATATTATATTTAAGTAATCCTTGAAAGATGTAATTCCTGTATCAGCAGCTGTCCTAATAAATCCATCGAAAAATAAATTCTGTTTGTACCATCTCTTGACTAATGCTGCTCTTAAAAATTCCAATGAATCAATTGTAAATCTATCAACAAAATTGATGGCCCAAGTCAAGTGCTCGTATGCCTCCTGTAGTAATAATTCAGTAGCAAAATTGTTTGATTTTAGTTCCTTTAACCTACTAAATAGGTCAATTATGTATTCATGGTTTTGACAACCCTTAGCAATTAAAGGTATTAAAATGCTTGAATCACAGATCCAAGCAGTATTTTCAAATAGATTCTTCCGAATATTTAAGCAAATTGGGTCCTGACCAACCATGTGGTATAAAAAATAACCTTGTGATATAGCGGCTAAGTATTGCTTCTGAGGAAGTGTTGGTTCTTTAATAAACGCGTGCGCACGTCTAATAAATGAAGCTCTGAGTTCAAAATCATTAAATGAGGAGGCAGCTTTTGCCAAAACTCTAAACATATCAGGAAGGCTACTAGCTTCGATCGATCTATTAGCGATCACCGTATTAGCGATTGAAAGACCTCTCTCCTTAAATTCATTTGCTATTGTATTCTTTAATATATTCTTAGCTCTTCTAGACTGATCCTCAGTTAAGGAAGAATAATCTTCTTTAAGGCTGGATGTAAATTGATCTAGTGCTCTATTTTCATCAAGTTCTCTCTTTTGCCTAATATTTAATATATTTTCGAGACCTAAATCTGAAAGCCAATATCTTTCGTCATCTGAAAGTACAAATCTAGATTTAACTAACTCAGTAAGTGTATCTGCAATTGCCTTTGATTTTGCACCAGAATCTGAGCAAATGAAGGAAACAGGAGGTAATTTTAGAATATCTTCGAAACCCACACCAGGCTCATGAATACCATATAACGCTTTCTGAACTAGTGGACCTATGTATTCTAGATGCATTGTGTCAACTTCTGTATGTAATAATCGCAATTTCCGGAAAAGAAATAATGAATATGCTGCTTCCACTTCCTCCTTTGGAACCTCTGTTGGTATATAATTTATTTGCCTACTTCTAGGTGCAATGAATCTATTCGCAGTATTTAATATAGTTCTTAATTGGGAGTGTGAACCGTCTGGCTTGTAATAAGGTGATACAATAATATTATACATTTCTTCAAGGTCATGAATCTCTCCTTTCGAATAACCTGAAGCAACCATATAAATAGGATGTTTATAATTAGAAACTGTTTTTGCCTTGCTAAGTATATAATGCAGGTCTGGATCAGATAAACTATAACCTATTATAAATACATCAAACATGGTGAAAATATTTCCAATAATAGTCCTAAAGTAATCCTTATTGCCACTCGTTAGGTATTCATTATAATCCTTTGAAGTTAATATCAATTCATCTGGGTGGTCTAAATCAGAATGTAATTTGAAAATTACATCGCAAATATCATGTCTGATTTGACTAAGATGCTCTTTTCTATTCCTTAAGGTCTCGAAAGAGAAACCTTTTCTTGCCAAATTATGGGACAACTCATCATCATAATTAGTTGTTAAGTACCACTTGAATGGTAAATCGGTAAGAATATCATAAATATACCCACTGGTCATATTAGTACTAAATAAGATGGATTTAACAATTGCTACCAATTTTGCTCTATCACCTAAATCGCGTTCCGCCTGATTATATAACTCTGGATACTTCCGATCTGAAATATATTTTTCATATGTCAGTTTATCAGCGACAACACCAATGCCCAAAAGATGCATATACACTTTTTTAGTGAGTGAATCCCAAGAATCATAACCCATATCACAGGATGGGCCTGCGCCAACTAATGCGACACAATGCCCCTTATTGATAATATCAAGCAATCTAGGATCAAGTACCATGGCCCTCACTCCTTGATTTAAGGAAGTCTTTACTATTACAATATTCGATGATTAATGTCAAGCAATTAATTAAATATTGTGTTCACTGTCATGTTATCATATTCCCACTTGCATTCCTTCTCCAAAAATCCTTTAATGTCCCTCCCCCGCTTGTGAACGGGGTTATGTTTGTTAATCGGAAATAATCCAGAAGGACCCTTCCCAAAGGGGGGAACGATCCTGGCGGAGTTGGAGGAACACAGAAATGCTACCACCGTACATAGTCGAACCGTACGAGGACTTCACGATCCCCGAAAATCGCGCTGCCATGGAGGCCGCTCTCAAGAAGGTCGAGAGCGAGCTCGGACGCGAGTACCCGCTGATCATCGGCGGGAAGGAAATCACGACGAAGGACAAGATCACGTCGTATAACCCGTCCGACACGTCGCAGGTGATCGGTTACGTATCGAAGGCCGACGAAAAACTCGCCGAGCAGGCCATGCAGGCCGCGCTCGCGGCGTTCGAGGACTGGAAACGCGTGCCGTGGGAGGTCCGCGCACGATACCTGATCGCGATCGCGCACAAAATGCGTCAGCGCAAGATGGAACTCGCCGCATGGATGGTCTGGGAGGAAGGGAAAAGCTGGATCGAGGCCATCGCGGACACCGCCGAGGCCATCGATTTTCATGAATTTTACGCTCGCGAGGCGATCCGCCTTGCCGGTGTCGCCGGAACGCACGAGACAACGCCATTCCCGGACGAACAGAACGAGCTTTACTACATCCCGCTCGGTGCGGGCGTCGCGATCCCGCCGTGGAACTTCCCGCTCGCGATCATGTCGGGAATCACGATCGCCCCGGTGGTCGCCGGAAACTCGGTCGTGCTGAAACCAGCGTCGGCCGCCCCGGTAATCGCCGCGAAGTACATGGAGATCTGCCGCGAATGCGACATTCCACCGGGAGTCATCAACTACCTGCCCGGACCGGGATCGTCAGTCGGCGATTACCTCGTCAAGCACCCGAAAACACGGTTCATCGTGTTCACCGGATCGATGGAAGTCGGGCTGAGCATCAACGAGGAAGCCGCGAAGTTGGCGAAGGGCCAGATCTGGATCAAGCGGGTCATACTCGAGATGGGCGGAAAGGACTTCATGGCGATCGACGGCGACTGCGACCTTGACGTCGCGGCGCAGAGCATCGTGCAGGCTGCGTTCGGTTTCCAGGGACAGAAATGTTCGGCCGGAAGCCGCGCGATCGTGCACAAGAAGGTCTACGACGAGGTCCTTGACCGTTGTGTCAAGTTGACGAAAAAGCTAAAGGTCGGAAACACGGTCGAGTACGGCGTTCACAACGGCGGAGTGATCGACGAGGCCGCGTTCGAGAAGACCCTGAGCTACATCGAGATCGGCAAGAAGGAAGGGCGCCTGATGGTCGGCGGTAAAAAACTGAAAGGCGCGAAGGGATACCAGATCGAGAACACGATCTTCGCCGACATCAAGCCGAAAGCACGTCTGGCGCAGGAGGAGATCTTCGGTCCGGTGGTAGCGTTCATCAAGGCGCGGAATTTCAATCACATAATCGAGATCGCGAACAACACCATCTACGGACTGACCGGAGCACTGGTCACGAACAACCGCAAGCATCTCGAGATCGCGCGTCAGGAGCTTCACTGCGGGAATCTGTATTTCAACCGTAAGTGCACGGGCGCGCTTGTTGACGTACAGCCGTTCGGCGGGTTCAACATGAGCGGTACGGACTCGAAGGCTGGCGGTCGGGATTACCTGCTCCTGTTCTGCCAGGGGAAGAGCGTCGCGGAGAAGTTTATATAAGTTGGGATGGGTTTGAAAAAGGATAAATAGGAGCAGGTACAACGCCTGCTCTTTTTTTATCGATGGAACATTAGATGAGACACCCACAAGCGGGAACGTTTGTATTACTTCAAGGTTAAGGGGTAAGCTTGTGGGCGGCATTGGGGATTTTTTATTATAAGGACGAACCCATGGATAATAAGATTGAAATGAACACAGGAAGCCTGACGCATACCGAGTTGAAAGCTGTGATGAATAACCTGCCGTGCGAGTTAACATTTCAGGATGGGGACGATAAGCTGCAATTCTATACGCAGGATGAGGAGCCGATATTTACGCGTACGCCCGAAATCCTCGGAACCGATGTACGCGACTGTCATTCCGAGAAGAGCCATCCGGCGATTAACGAGATGGTCGAGAATTTCAAGTCAGGGAAGTTCGATCGTGCAGAACACGTGATGACGCACAAGGGAAAGCTGGTTTACATTCTGTATCTCGCGGTTCGGGACGAGGATGGAAATTACCTGGGTTTACTGGAATACGTGCAGGACATTACGAAATTCAAAAGCTACAAGAAGATGATGAAGAAACTCGAGTACAGTTAGGGAGTGTTTTAAGCATACGCGGGGCGCGTATGCGACTGGAATTCATGCACGAGACGTGCATGTTACGTTAGAACTCTACTTCCTCCCCTTCAAGGTGCCACGGTACGATGCGTCCCCAGTCGGGATTGTGTTCGTCCTCGAGTGTGTCCGTCAGACGTGTAATCGGGGGGGCCGGGGTCGGGGTGTTTGAATCCCAGATGTGCTGCTTGTAAAGTTCAAAGTTGCCGTCGCGATTCGATACCCAGCAGAAATATTCGCCATCGGGACTCCAGCACGGCTCGATGTCCACGCCCGGATCGAATGTCAGCCTGTGAGGCGGCGGGATCGCGTCGGCCTCGCGAAGGTCGAGATATCCCAGCTCCGCATTGTCACCCCAGTAAGTTGTCGAGAAAATGATGAGGTTCGCGCTCCTGTCGAACTGGGCATCGCCGGTGAATGTCAGGTGCATGGGATCGGGGTTATCATCGCCGAAATATGTCAGCCTGTAGGACGTTTCGAGCCAGTCGGTAAGCAGGTACAATTCCATATCCCCGAAGTAAGTCGCGCCTGCAGGACGTGCACTGAAAACCAGGAGGTTTGGTGCGCGACCGTAAGCGGGTCGGTAACTTACAATGTGCCCGGTGTAGATGTAGTCCTCCCAGTTACCGAACGGGTCGAGTTTTATTACCTGGCCGACATCGAACGGAGCACCTACCAGCATGTTAATCCTGGCGGCAGTGATGAAGCCCGGTCCCCAGTCGGTGGCATGTGCGTCCCATTGCCATGTATCGCCGGTTAACTGGAAGACACCGCCAAGGGGTCCCATGCGGAAGATATCATGAGGACCGTAGCCGCCGGACGACCTGTTCGACACGAAAGCTATTGACAGTCCCAGCGGCGACCACGCCGGGTAATCGTCACCACCCGGATCCCACGTGATGCGATGCTCGAAGTACCCGTCCTGGCCCATGATGAAAATCTCACGGTTGAGGCCGTAGATATTGTCATCGTCAGGGATGTCTCTCGTGAAAGCGATCAGGCCGGGAAGCTTCGATGGCATGGACACTCCGCAAACCTTGATCGTTTCATCGTCGACCACAGTTACGGGATTGGTCACACCGCCGCAGGACGTGGCGAGGAATGCCAGTAAAAGCGCACAGAAGAAAACAAGAATTCGATTAGTCATGTCGAATCCCCTCCCGGGACTCACTACAAGTCCCGTAGTTTCATACCAACTAAATTGTAACCAATATTATTCCATCTGTCGAATCTGAAGCGGATTAAATACGAACAGAGCTAAATCAGGTTTGAACTGATGATAGGGACCTTAATGTAATTTTCAGCGGACATAATGTCTCTCCGACCTGCCAATTGTCCGATGGGAGCGATAATGCCGATACTCGATACACGCGTGAGTTCATAATTGTGAAATTAGGGACGATTACAGGCTGATTACCCCGGAAACCTGCTGTGGCCGATGGACAGCGACATCCGTGAATCTCACTCCACATGCGGTTTTCAGGGCGTTTAGGGTAGGATACGTCGCATTAAGGCCGTATTTACCGTTGGTCCTGTAAGTGCATGCTGATTAGCAACGGCGCAATCTATTATTAAGATAGAGGGAGGTTTGATCGTTCGATTTTGCAGTACTTTCTTTAAATAACTGGAGGTGAGTCCAAATGGCTAGAGCTCTAAAGCTCCGGCTGGATGAACTGGTCTTCACCTTCGATCTCGACATGGAAGAGTACGGACCTGAAGTAGTAGATGTAACGGGACCCCATCTCTTCAACGATGAATGTCAATCTCGCGAATCCTCTTCCGATCGCATAGACTTCCTGGAAGCACAGGTTGAGAAGGCGATACGGAAGGCCGAAGAAGACGATGATTAGTTAGAACTCTAAAAGTTGAATCCAAGTGAACTCACAGCCCCAATGCCCTCGGCAATGGGGCTTTTTTTTTATTAGGTCCAGCAGGTCGGTCCGCAGCATCCTGTACTTCTTGATTTCCGTGGAATGACAGAATGTCAGTTCATATAGTTGTGTTAAATATTGAATTGTTAACAGTTAGATTTGCAGCACAATAATATTAATCTTCTACCAATGGGTCCGCCATTCCGGGTCCGGATATCCCTTTTACGTGTACATTGACCTGTAATTTGAACCGACGTGAGCCTTCATTGTCTGAATAAACGGGAGATAAGTCGGTATGCTTACTTGACACCTGTCCCCCGATAGCGGAAAATCCAGTTTGCGAGGCTGAATTTCCTTATCCAAACCTGACTGGAGGAAGACAGTTGAACAGTTTCTACAAACTACCTACCAAGTTGGTGATTCTCGCCATTTTCCTCGGCTCAATGGGCATCACGGCAGCGTCCGGACCCGCAACAGCCGATGAACGTGAACCTCTGATGGACCTGGCCCACGGTGGTGAGGGATTATTCGACGAAGCCGTCCCCTCGATCGTGCAGGTCTTCAATGGTTACAGCTCCGGCTCCGGCTACGTTTTCGATCGGGAAGGGCATTTTATTACCAATGCACACGTATCCGGAGGGAACGTCACAGTTGAGGTCGCATTTTATGGCGATGAGGGGAGCAACAGCGGTAACTTGGATGGCAGGTGGCTGGGCATGGTTATCTACGAGGATCCGGCCCTGGACCTTGCAGTGATCAAAGTTGACGCTCCACCAGAGAAATTCCATCCGATAAGGCTGGGAGACAGTTCTCTCGTTCAAGCCGGAGACACAGTAGCTACTTTCGGCTCACCCGGGGGAGATCCCGGCTGGGTCGACCGGAGCAATATCGCTTTCCACGACAGTTGGCTCGAATTTTATAACCTTAACCTTGGGATCGTCTCAGAGGTTACAAACTTCGAGGAATCTTTCTGGACTTATCGGGAGTCGTTCAATCAGGACCCTAACCAGAGAACCGGCATCAGGGATTACGGATCAGCGGTCGAGTACCTTTTCCATGTCGATGCTGCCATTAACCACGGTAATTCCGGCGGGCCGTGCCTGAATATTTACGGTGAGGCTATCGCAACCAACACCTGGGGCTGGGGCGGCGAAAACATGGGAATGAGCGTACCGGTAAACCTCCTGAAGAAGTCTGTCGCTGACATTCTCGAGTACGGTCGGGTGCGCAGGCCCTGGTGCGGTATCGCGCTTCACCCCAGTATCATTCCATCTGGCCAGATGATCAACGAGTGGGAATCGGGCACCTACGACTATACGTTCAGTACACCTTTCGACACCACACCCGATGAACTGGAGATTCACAATGTTAATCCGTACTCACCCGCCTACGAGGCCGGACTTCGCGAAGGTGACGTGATACTCAGAGTTGACAGGCAGACCTTCGAGAACATTTTCGATGTCTACTCCTACATACTCGGTCGTGAGATTGGCGATCAGCTTGTTGTCGAATACGAACGCAACGGAAACCAGCTGCCTCATGCTGTCGTGGCAATTGATGAAAAGCATACACGGTACTATGGCAACGAGATTTACATCGAGGGCGTGGGAAACCGGACCGGAAGCGACAGTTACTACCTTGCAGACATAACTTACTGAAACGCCGTTACAATCATAAAACAGACGGGCTCCATGCACAGGAGCCCTTTTTTAATTAATAAATAAGTTGACACGGTATTTTTTGACTTATTAATTCGTATTAATTACTATGATTATCAGCATAAGGCACCCGGGGATCAGTTTTATCAGTGCCTGTGCTCAATTCATCCAATGTAGGAGAGGTAATCCAATGTCTTGTAAAACTCACTTCGTACTGGCTTGTTTATTCGTATCGATCATGCTCACAGGGTGTGCAGGAGCAGGCCGGGACCTCCCGGTTACACCAATGAAGGACCAACAGGTTACCGCGGAGCACTCAAACCAGTCTCAAACGAGCCTGTGGAGCTACTACGATCTTTACATCGACTTCGAATCCGGGGAGGTCGAGGTAGTTCCAAACAGGACACCACTGTATACGGTCAATATTGTGAAGTTCCTCAACAACAGCCCATCCGGTGTGACAGTGAGCTTTAACGGCAACACCCCGGGATCGGGATATATTGACATCGACCTCGACGTGACCATAAATCACCCGCTGAACGATCCGAAATTCGTCGGGTACGATGTCAGGGGAGTTTTCATGGGAGGCGGCGCGGGTATTCTGAACTACGAATTCCTGACCTACCCGGTTGCCGGAACTGACCAGATGCTTTTGAATTCCGATGGTTACACACGCTGGTATAATTCGACCGAATTTTTCTCACCCGGTTTATTCGGTTACGAAACCGGAATCCTGGCATCACCAGCATACAGCCCGGGCGCCACGTTGAATCCATATAAATATTTCGGAGAGGGACTTGCAGCTACCGACGATCTCTTCAACTACCTGAACTCGGGCGATCCACAGGCCGGATATTTCCTAGAGAGCTCAGGGAACACCCGGAACTACCTGATACGCTTCCCGGTTCCGTCACCGGGCATCAAGTATGGTTACGCGGTGCTTGCCAACTGGGAGGGAGCCGACCCGCTATTACACCCGTCGCATGCAACCGAAGCACTGAATGTGGAAGTTGTCGATCTAAGCACACTTTACTACGTCAGCAACTCCGACAAAGGCGGCGACCTTATCGCCGATATCACCGTGTTCGACTGGGGATCGGAGCTCACGGGCGGGATAATGGGAGATTACAACATTGTCATTGAAAGCAGCGTACTCTC
>JAUWTM010000245.1 GCA_030614715.1 Planctomycetota bacterium | reverse complement strand
CGCTGCCCAGACAACCGACTGTGCGGCGTAGCTGTCATCGTGTGTTGCATTCGGACCGCCAAGTCGGGTTCGCACCCATCCGGGGTGAACTGAGTTCACCTTGATGTTGGTCCCCTCGAGTTCCTTCGATGCAAGTATCGTAATTACGTTCAACGCTGTCTTTGACATACGGTACGCAGGCCGTCCGGCGCCCATACTGGACATCTTCCCCATGTAAGAGGAAACATTCACGATCCTGCCGTAGTTGTGTTTCTTCATCAGGGGAATGAAAGCCTTTATCATTTCCAGCGGACCGTAGACGTTGATCTCCATCGTTTTTCGGATGGTATCGAGATCTACATCGAACGCACTCGGCATGATGCCCCCGGCAATCCGCCTGTCGAGCATTACACCGGCGTTGTTTACCAGGACGTCCAGACGTCCGTATTCGTCGCGGACGTATTTTTCGATCTCAACGATATCTGACGGCTTAGTGACATCGAGGAGATGGTAGTCGGTGGAGAAACCTCTTCTTTTAAGTGACGCTGCAGCTTCATCACCGGGAGCAGGGTCCCTGGGATCAAGTGGAAGGCTGGTAAGAATCACGTGCATGCCCCTGCTGGCAAGCAGAGTGCTGGTCGCGAGACCAATTCCACGGTTTGCACCGGTAACAAGGGCTATTCTCGTGTCCTGTTTCATTTGATTCGGCATATTGGTGTGATAAAAGCCACTCTTTTCTACATCAGGTCGAAAGCGACACGCGACGCATCGAAAGCAGGTCCATCGCAGCAGACGCGCTCGTAATGGATGCTACTGTCCGGTTCCCGGACAGGTATGCTGCAGCCAAGACATGCCCCGATCCCGCATCCGAGTTTATTTTCAAGGCTGACGTAACAGGTCAGCTTCCTGTCTGCAGACCATTTCGATATTGCCGCGAGCATCGGGATCGGTCCGCAAGCGTACACTATGGAGTCTGTGGCATAAGGTTCAGATTGAGTCATCGCGTCGGTGACAAAACCTTCCACACCGACACTTCCGTCCTCGGTCGCGATCACAGGTTCGATTCCCAGTTTATTAAGGTCATCAGTACATACGAGGGTTTGTTGGTCCCGTGCACCGAGAAACACACGAATGTTTTCACCCGGGTATCCTGCATCTATGAATTTACTCGCAAGAAAGACAAGTGGTGGAATGCCGACCCCACCGCCTGCGATGATCGCCGGACGTTCGTAATCGACCGGGAACCCGTTCCCGAGTGGACCGATACAGTCGAGAACGTCGCGCGAACGTACGGATGCCAGAAGTTGCGTTCCCTCACCGATGACACGGTACAGGAATGTAACTTCGTCGGTGTCTGTATCGGCGGACATAATTGAGAAGGGTCGACGAAGGAGCTCTGCACCGGACGGCGGGAGGACGTGAATAAACTGGCCCGGTAAGGCATTCCGAGCGATCCAACTGGATTTTATTGTGATTTTGAAATGACCGGGATGTTCCGGCGCAAGGTCAATAGAGTCAACGACCCCGGCAAGTTCCTGTCGTCCACTTATCTTTACCGGTTTCGCCATGTCATGAGAGGTCAGACTGATTTATCGGTGCAATCGTCCTGAAGTACGGATGGATCGACAAGTTTCAGCTCAGCATCATCGAGGTCGAGATGGTCGAGCATGTGACCGGCCTTGTCGCGTTTTGTCCTGAGGTACCCTCGGGAATGCTTGTTAGGCTGAATTTCGATTGGCACACGCTGGATGATCTCGATCCCGTGCTCCCTGAGATCGCGGATTTTTTCAGGATTGTTGGTGATAAGGAGCAGGCTCTTGATATCGAATGCCTTCAGGATCGCGACAGCCATCGCGTAGTCACGGTCATCGGAGCCGAAACCAAGCTGGTGGTTGGCATCGATCGTATCCATGCCGTCGTCCTGAAGTGCGTAGGCGCGGACCTTGTTCCCGAGGCCGATACCACGTCCCTCCTGCCTCAGGTAGATGATGATACCCCTGCCCGCCCTGGCGACCATGTGCATCGATTCCTGCAACTGCTCACGGCAGTCGCACCGGAGGCTGTGGAGTGCTTCACCCGTCAGGCATTCGGAGTGGACGCGGACGAGAATCCCGCGAGCGCTTTCGACATCGCCAAGGGTAAGCGCGAGATGCTCCTTGTCGTCGCGATCGTTACGGAATACGAGTACGCGAAAGTCACCAAACTCAGTCGGCAGCTTCGCCTCCGAGTACCTGGTGACCTCTGGTATTCTTCCTGCTTTTTCGGTCCTGAATCGGAACATATCCTCAACAAAAGAACAATCGAGCGCCCTTCCGGCGCTTGAATGAGTCTACCCCGTAACTGCAGTCAAATCAAGCCGTCCGAGCCCCATTTCTGGTATCATACTCCGCTGGCGGGATTACAGCCCACCTGAGTGGGAGGATAACGTGGATACCGTAGCAACAGTCCGCGCACCTCGCGGAACCGATATCACATGCAAAAGCTGGCTTACGGAAGCTCCCATGAGGATGCTGATGAACAACCTCGACCCGGAGGTTGCCGAAAAACCGCAGGAGCTTGTGGTCTACGGGGGTACGGGGAAGGCTGCCCGTAACTGGGAATGTTATCACGCAATCGTGCGGACACTGAAGGAACTCAACGCGGACGAAACACTTCTCGTTCAGAGCGGTAAGCCTGTCGGAGTATTCAGGACTCATGCCGACGCACCGAGGGTGCTCATTGTAAACTCGATGCTCGTTCCACACTGGGCTACGTGGGATCACTTCAATGAGCTCGAAAAACAGGGCCTGATAATGTACGGCCAGATGACTGCGGGAAGCTGGATCTATATTGGCACGCAGGGAATTCTGCAGGGTACGTACGAGACTCTCGCTGAACTGGCTAGACAGCATTTCAGCTCCTCCCTCAAGGGTAAATTCGTACTGACAGCGGGTCTGGGCGGGATGGGTGGAGCCCAACCGCTGGCGATAACCATGAACGAGGGTGTCGCGCTGGTTGTCGAGGTCGATCCGGGGAGGATACAGCGGCGTCTCGATCACAAATATTTAATGGAAGCGACTGATGACCTCGATGATGCGATGAATCGAGTCAATGACGCTGTCAAAGCCGGAAAACCATTATCCATAGGGCTTGAAGGCAACGCAGCAGACATATTCGCTGAAATTCACACTCGCGGGATCGTTCCCGATGTCGTGACAGACCAGACTTCGGCTCATGATGCGCTGAACGGCTACGTGCCGAACGGCATGACGTACAAAGATGCCCTTGAGCTCCGTGAAAAAGATCCCGATCGATACACTAAGGAAAGCATGAGGGCGATGGGGGAGCATTGCCACGCGATTATCGACCTTCAAAATGCCGGAAGTGTGTGTTTCGACTACGGCAACAACCTTCGCGGACAGGCCCTTGAGGCAGGAGTTGAAAACGCTTTCGACTACCCGGGATTCGTCCCGGCTTATATCCGTCCGCTTTTCTGCGAGGGCAAGGGTCCATTCAGGTGGGCCGCGCTTTCCGGTGATCCGCAGGATATAAAGGTCACCGATGACGCGATCCGTGAGTTGTTCCCTGAAGACAAAGCCCTCATGCGATGGATCGATCTGGCTGAGAAGGAAGTCAAATTCCAGGGATTGCCATGCAGGATCTGCTGGCTCGGGATGGGCG
>JAUWTM010000222.1 GCA_030614715.1 Planctomycetota bacterium | reverse complement strand
CAGGTACCGCTTCTCAGCTATCGCCTGTGCCCAGATCGGATCGATCCGGGTACCTGTCGTTACTGTAACGGTCATTGCAATATGCGCCTTGTTGGCGTACAAAATGGTATTATATTAAACTATTTACCCAAGTGAAGGGAAAAATCGGAATATTCACCTGATTGAAAGGGAAATTAAGGTTTATGGCACGAAGGCGTCGCTTCGCCACCAGCCCTTGTACGGCTTCGGGTGGGAAAGATACCTGTATACCGGATGGTCGATCATAGCTTTATAAAACAACAATCGGCATTGACCCCGCACCGACTAGAATATATCATGGCTCGACCATCCCGACCACCCCTATAGAGGCAATTTCATGAAAGCATTGATCACAGGAATTACAGGATTTGTCGGAAGCCACCTCGCGGAGTTCCTGCTCTCCAGGGATTACGAGGTGTTCGGGACATTGCGATGGCGCTCCAAGCGCGATAACATCGCACATCTCGAAGCTGAAAAACTCGTCACGCTGATCGAGACCGACATCAAGGACCCGCTGAGTGTCCGTGCCGCGATTACAAAATCCCAGCCGGACGAGATCTACCATCTCGCGGCACAGAGTTTCGTGCCTGCAAGCTGGTCCGCACCCGCTGAAACACTCGACACAAACATCCAGGGCCAGCTCAATATCCTCGAAGCGGTACGGGAGGTCATTCCCGGGGCCAGGGTGCATGTTGTGGGATCGAGTGAGGAGTACGGACTTGTGCACCCGGACGAGATTCCGATGACCGAGGACCAGCCGCTAAGGCCGCTGAGCCCCTACGGGGTCAGCAAGGTCGCGCAGGACCTCCTTGGCTGGCAGTACTCGCAGTCCTACGGCCTTAACGTGATCCGCACTCGTGCTTTCAACCACACCGGACCCCGTCGCGGCGAGGTTTTCGTGACATCGAATTTCTCCCGCCAGCTTGCCGAAATTGCAAAAGGTAAAAGGCAGCCGGTAATGAAGGTGGGTAACCTCGAGGCGAAACGTGATTTCTCCGATGTAAGGGATGTTGTTCAGGCTTACCATCTCGTGGTCACGAAAGGAAAATCCGGCGACGTTTACAATATCTGCTCCGGGAAGGGAAGAGCTATACAGTCTGTTCTGGACACACTGCTTGAAATCAGCGGACTTGACGTGTCCATCGAGCAGGATCCGAAAAGGATGCGTCCGAGCGACGTCATGGTCCTCGAAGGCAGTGCGGAGAAGATAAAAAATGCGGTTGGCTGGGAACCGACGATTCCATTCGAGCAGACCATGCACGATCTTTATGAATTCTGGCTCGAGAGAGTCTGAAAGACAGGCTGATATTACCTGAAATTAAAGCCCCACTCTAATTTTCGAACATTCCGTCGATTCCATCTGCAGGTGGTTCGAATAGATTAATCCTCATGCTGTTGATACTGGGAATTTCACGTCGTTCCCAGTTATTTTCCATATCGAACATGATGACCTTATAATTTCCGAACGTTACTTCGCTGGTGCAGGCAGCCCAGCGTCGACCCACAACAGGATAACCGGCGGCAGGCTCCATCGCGTATTCTTCACCGGTGTAGCCATCGATAAAGTACACATCCCTCGTGTTGAACTGGCTGCCTTGCACCGGTTGTTTGATAATGGCGATCATCGAGGCGTCGGGATTTACAAAGGTGTCCATCGGACCATACAGTTCCGTTTCTGTTACAAAGGACCAAATACTCGTGTCAAAATCGTACCTGTAAAATACCTCAGGGTCGGCAGAGCCAGTCTCACCCAGGATAGCTATAAGTGCGTTGAAATCGAGTGATATATAGCCAAGAATGAAAGGGGAGAGCTTGGAATCCTCTTCTTCCCAGGGCAACGTTCCCGTTAACGTCCTTATTGACTGTTCGCCTGTGACTAAATCCGTGTAGTAAAGTGTGCTGGATTCTCCGTCAGATACAAGGTCACTGACAGCCCATCTTGATGACCACGGCATGAACATCGACCGCACCAGTGCCGGAAGCCTGGAAAAGTCGGGCGGGGATTCTCTCTGAACCTCAATGCTGCGGTAATCCGGCAGTTGTGTTGCTGTGGCCGAATTCATTGATGAATAATTGTTGTATGTAAAAAAATAAAGTGTGCCGTCATTGTCGAATAGAGTAGTGCTCAGTAAAGTTAAATCATCAGGGAATAATGGTACTGGATCCTGCTGGAACGATGATATGTTGAACCAGGTGAGTTTGGGAGTATTGAAATCGGTCGACACAATAATCGGTTCGCCGTTACGGCCGGCGGTGTCAACCATTTCACGTATTGTGGATCGATGTGCACTGGAGATCAGACCGAAGATGACGTTACACACAATTAAAACCAGTACCGGTATTATATACAGTCGAGGATTCACTATTTGCCCCTCCCCCATGCCAGGCTTCCCGACAACAGGAATAACGGCGACAGTATCAGCCCTGCGTAGCCGATCATCTGCAGCCATATTGGAAGGAACAGGTACCCTCGGAATATGAGCCAGACCGTCAGGTACATCAGGCTAAAATGTGCAAAAAGTGCAACCAGCGTTACTGCCATTATTGCCGGCAGGAAATACGCAAGTATGAACGAGCCGCCCCGTTTCATGATCACGCTTCCAATTAGAAATCCCCACGTAGCCCAGATCAGGACCCATCCCAGTATCTGAAGCGAAACGCATACCAGCTTAACAGTTGAGATTAGCCCGCTGAAAGGAGTGAACATTACGAATCCTGGATAGATGATTACCACCAGAAGGAAAGGAGCGAAAAATTGAATCCACGCGAGTAATACCGCAGTAAGACGGGGTATGAAAATACTGATGGGGTGGATCGGGAGAATCCTAAGGTGTTCGTCCAGCGAGCCCGCCGAAACATGCGTACGGTGAACCCATGTGGCCATAAAAACCGGTGTTAACAGAAATATCAACACAAATGACCATGTCGCGATGAAATACACTACTTCCAGGTGGTAGTAACCCCATATCTCCGCAGTCAAAATAACCGCAAATATTGACCATAATGTCACAGACCAGCCGCGAAGCGCGCGACTGGACCAGATGCGTTCGTTCGCCAGCCTGTAGAGCGTCCCGAACGATGAAACCGTCAATCTACCGGGTGTATTTTTTGTTGCCGTTCCCATCGGTTTATTATTTTCCCACTTTATCACAAGACATTTCAAGTTCAAATAAGATGCGTATCATGTCGTATACTAGGTTAATAGCGACTTTCCTCTCGAATTATAGTACAATCCTCGCTGGCGAATTACCTTACTCCAAACTCGTATATCCTGCTTTCATAATCTGGGGGGGCGCATGACCGATAATCCGGACGTAGTCGTATTTCCTGATAAAAATCTAGAGGCCGCTGTACGTGAGACGATCGACAAGCCTTACGAAGGTATTCTCGTGTCCGACCTCGATCACCTCGCGGAGTTACAGGCCGTTGGACGAGGTATAGTCGAGCTCACAGGCATTGAAGCCTTCAAAAGCCTGTCCGACCTTGAGCTCCTTAAAAATGAAATAGTCGACATCTCACCCATTTCTGGCCTCGATAAAATCTCCGTGCTCGTGCTCAGGGAGAACCGTGTCGGGGACATCGGGCCGATTGGTGGTCTCCCCGAGATGCGCGACCTCTACCTCCATCAGAACAACATCACCGACATCAGTCCCCTTGCCGGACTGAAGAGGATCGAATACCTCGACCTCAGCAAGAACAATATAAGGGATTACAGCCCTCTGGCCGGACTCGAGAGCCTTGTCGGGTTGATAATTACACTCGATGATGTCACCGACATTGCCCCGTTCACCGGGCTTACCGGCCTCGACTACCTCGACCTCGGTCACACGAACCTGACCGACATCTCGCCGCTATTGCACCTGACCGAGCTGACCCATTTCCACGTCCGGAAAAGTGCCATCACCGACCTTTCTGTGGTCGGGAGCTTGACGAAGCTGAAACACCTGACGATGAGCAACGCGGGCATCACCGACCTCGGTGTGCTGGTTGACGATCTGAATCTGGATGATGAGTCCTCGATCAATATCGAGGGGAATCCGTTGAGCGATCACGCAATTGAAGTGCAGATACACGCTCTGAAATCACGCGGAGTCAAGGTCACTCATTAGCCTGATCCCATACACTTGGATCATAATTCTCGTACATCCCCTCAAGCCCGTTCACCGGCGGTTCGTACATTACCCTCGGCCAAACCCAGTCTGGATCAAAGGTGGTACGTGCCCAGTTATTGGTAATATCGAAGCATACTATAATGGGTTTGTTCCCGGCACCAGCCGTGTTACATAAAGCCCAGTTACGACCGATCAAAGGTGTTCCGGCGGGAAACTCACGCACAATTTCCAGGCCGGTACGACTGTCAATGAAAATTGCTTCGGAACGGGCATTGTGGGTTCCATTTAGAAATCCAATTATGTCTGCTTCATTACGAGTGACGATACTAAGGACATTATTGGCATTTAATCTACAGACTCGTGTCCAACTTCCTGATTCTATCCGATATTTCCATACGTCCCACGATGAAAGCGTGTCGGAATTTTTTACAAATACTACGAGAACCTTTATATCGGGAGATATTTGATACTCATATGGAGCAT